>NC_019567.1:613629-920444 GCF_000317895.1 Bdellovibrio bacteriovorus str. Tiberius | reverse complement strand
CACGGGAAGCAGTGATAGCTTCATTGGAAAGGAATGTGGAATCCGTACGCATATAGGTGATGAAACCTTGTTCGTACAGCTTCTGCGCCACTTGCATGGTTTCACGCGAGCTGAGACCCAATTTTCTATTGGATTCCTGCTGTAAAGTGGACGTGATAAACGGAGGCGCTGGCTTACGGAAGGTCGGTTTTTCCTCGACATCCGTCACCTGCCAGTTGCCGGATTTCAAATCCATGGACAGTTTGCCCGCGGTCGTTTCATCCAGAACCAGAACGTCTTTACCTGCCGTCAGCTGACCCGTCAGACCATCAAAGTCCTTACCGGTTGCTACCCGTTGATTTTTGTATTGTTGCAGACGGGATTCAAAAGCCACACCGTCTTTGCTCAGCTCCGCAAGCACGCCCCAGTAAGAGGACTTTTTAAAGCGCACGCGCTCAAGTTCTCTTTCCACGATCAGGCGAACCGCCACGGACTGAACACGGCCCGCAGAAAGACCGTAAGCTACTTTTTTCCAAAGCAGCGGAGAAATCGTGTAACCCACCAAACGATCCAGAACACGGCGGGCTTCTTGGGCACGCACCAGGTTGAAGTCGATTTCACGGGTGTCTTTCAAAGCTTTTTGAATCGCGTCTTTGGTGATCTCATGGAATACCATGCGCTTGGTTGGAACTTTCGGCTTCAAAACTTCCAGCAAGTGCCAGCTGATAGATTCCCCTTCGCGGTCTTCATCCGTCGCGAGGTACAGCTCTGAGGCTTCTTCAAGTTTGTCTTTCAGGTTTTTGACGACCTTGGTTTTATCCTTGGGAACGCAGTAAAGGGGCTCGAAGTTTTTATCGACGTTCACGCCGAGTTGCGCCCACTTTTCTTTTTTCACCTTTTCCGGGATGTCTTTTGCGGACTGAGGAAGGTCACGGATGTGGCCCATGCAGGACTCCACCACATAATCTCTTCCCAGGAACTTGCGAATGGTCTTTGCCTTCGTGGGAGACTCCACGATGACAAGCTTGATACCATCTGTTGCGTCACTTTTTTTGGCCATGCTAAGTCCTTCGTCTAGGTGTCACCTTCCAGAGGATATCTGTAGCGACCCCTATATAATAGACAAAACATGAAGGCGAATGCCCGCCCGTGCAAGTCTAAATTTTGACGAGCCATATCAACTTAGACCTTCGCAAGATCAGCAGATATACTGCAGAAATGAAAAATGCCTCTGAATTCTCAAGTCCCTTGCGCTTTCTTCTGACTGATATCGACGACACTTTGACTGACGAAGGACATTTGGGTCCGGAGGCTTATCAAGCTTTGTGGAATCTGCACAATGCCGGAATCCATGTGATTCCGGTCACAGGCCGCCCTGCTGGCTGGTGCGAAATGATCGCCCGCGTCTGGCCCGTCAGCGGCATCGTGGGTGAAAACGGTGGCTTCTATTTCCGCTATCACAATAAAACCATGCACCGTCATTTCTTCTTTGATGAAAAGATTCAGAAAGAAAATCGCACAAAACTTCAGCAACTTGAAAAAGAGATTCTGCAAAAAGTCCCGGGCTCGGCATTGGCCAGCGACCAGTTCTGTCGCCTGATGGACCTGGCCATCGACTTCTGCGAAGATGTTCCTGCCCTGCCTAAAACCGAAGTGCAAAAGATCGTGGACCTGTTTCATGCCGTCGGTGCTCAAGCCAAAGTCAGCTCCATCCACGTCAACGGCTGGTTCGGAAGCTATGACAAACTGACCATGTCTTTAAGATTTTTGGAAAAGGAATTCGGTGTCAGCGCGGAAGAGGCGAAAAAAGTCTGTGCCTTCAGTGGGGACTCCCCGAATGACGAACCGATGTTTGCTTACTTCCCGCACAGCTTTGCGGTGGCGAACATTCAGAACTTTATCGATCAGATAAAAAACAAACCCACCTATGTCTCTAAAGACCGAGGTGGGTTGGGTTTCACTGAAATTGCAAAAGCGATCTTAAAAAGTCACACGAAGGCCTAATGCGCCTCCGCCAGCCAAAGGCATGAACCCTGGTTCAAAGGTGATCGTGTCTTCGCTGGCCGGCAAACGGGATTTCAATTCACGATAACGGCGGTTTTGTTCGGGCGGAGTCGCCCACGCATCCACCGCTTCCCAGATGCGGAAGCCGACAAAACCAAACGCCCCGGCGAACAACAGCCCACCTCTATTACTGCAGTTGCTATTGGAACTCCAGGCATCGTCCACGCAATCACCCACTCCCGCCATGAACACCATCAGGGATGCCAGCTCACCGACTGTAAAGATCCAGCCCTTTTCCATATAGCGTCCTTGAACGGCATGACCGATTCCAAGACCAATGGATACGTCGCCAAGATACCACCCACCACATAGCGCGTCTGAGAAATCTCACCACGCTCCAGAATCGCACGGTCGCTTTCACTCAAAGAAGCATAAGAAATACCATCGGCACGCATAGCCGTTCCGGCAGAACTTTGCGCCGCAGTTTCTTTAGGTGCATTCACAGAGGATGAAATTTTCTCTAGCGTCATTCCCGTCTTCACTTTACCGGAAAGGATTTTCACCAAGGCCTTTTTGCCACCAGCAGAAACGCGCGAAACTTCGCCCTCGCCCGCCGTGCTTAGCTGTGAATTCAGGAAATGCACACGATCGCCCACAATCAGTCCTTCGTGACCTTCCAGATTGATGGTCGCCTCGGTCCCTTGAATACGAGACACTGTTTGTGCGAATGAAATGGATGTGAACAGGAAAATCAAAACAGAAATGAACTTCATAAGCCCTCTTACTTTGTGAAAAAGCATAGGACTCTGAAGAAGTTGCGGCAAGTGGACTTCAATTCACCACAGAAAAACTAGCCATCAGGAATTTAGCGAAGTTCGACTTTTCCTTCTTTGGAAAACGGAATGCTAAAGAAGCCCGTCTTGGCGCTGCCATCAATACGATAGGCAACCTCACGAGCCGTCAGGATGTCCCCGAGATTACCAAGGATCGCCGTGTATTTGACCGGCAGTGGAACTTCGATGTCAGTGGCAGCGTTGGCCGGAACCAGAATGGGCTTTTCCGTCTTGGCCTCGGTCAGCTCTTTCCCAGAAATAAAGACCTTGTAGGCGATCTCTTTGACTTTGATATCGCTCTTGTTCGGGTTTTGCACATTCACCACAAAGATCAAGGTCGCCCCGGTGAAGTCCGCATCACGCACATACACCTGATTCAACTGAACCTTCGGTTCCTCGGCATAACCAAACAAGCTGGAGCAGCCCGCACTTACCACCATCTGAAACAACAACAATGTAACAAGTGCGAACTTCTTCATGATTATGCTCCTGCGAAACTCAAAGACTTGATCAGAACATCAGGACAGATAAAGGAATTGCCTGGTTTGTTGTAGTCACGGCCCACCGCCTCGATATCACGAAGCAGTTCAAGCACGTTTCCAGACATCACAAACTGTTCAATCGGACCCATGTTCTGGCCTTTTTCATGCAAGAAACCAGACGCCGGCATCGAGAAATCACCCGTGGACTGTTTAAAGCCCGCGTGCAAACCACCCTCGAATCCTGCCAGATGGATGACCTTGTCATAAGATGTCAGCAGATCCTGCAAAGACTTCTCTCCGTTTGCCACAACCAAATTTGTCGGCGCAATCGCCTGCTGGGAAGCAGGACCGCGGCTGGCATGAGCTGTGTGCGGCAGATTCATCTTGTTGGCATACTCAAGATTGGACAGATAGTTTTTCAATACACCCTTATCAAACAGCACGGTCTTCTGAGAAGGCGCACCTTCATCATCAAACGGACGTACTGACGTCCCCCGAGTTTCAAACGGATCGTCCAACAGCTCAAATTTGTCGCTGGCGATCTTCTGACCCAGCTTGCCTTTGAACAGGGATTTACCTTCGTGGACTTCTTTCGCAGAGAAATAATCATGAATCATCTGCAAAACCGTCGGGAACTGCTCGCGGTCGATCACCACTGCATAATTACCCGTCGGAAGCTGAGTCGCTCCCAAACGAGCCAAGGCTTTACGTACACCTTCGCCCGTCACTTCTTCGGTGTTGATGTCATCAAACTTGCGGGCAAAGAAACCTTCGCCGTCCATTTTTGAATTTTCACCGTCTTTGGCCAGAGGATAAGTGTAACCACTGTAGTAGTTCTGTTTGAACTCCTGATCCAGACCTTCTGAATTCAAAATGCGCTTGAACACCACGGATTCATTGAATCCAGAATAAGGCACATTCGTCACACGGGAATCTTTTGCCAGGCACAGCTCTTCCAGAAGTCTTGCCACTTCCAGCTTTTTTTCCATGGCGATTTCCTCTGGCTTAAACAGTTCCGGCATCGCTTTCACGGCCTGAGGCTTCACCAGCTCAACTGGTTTTGTTTCACCCGTCTGCACGGTCTTGGCGTTGTTCAAAGCCTCACCGTAAGTGCGCAGCAGGGATTCTTCAGAAAGATTTTCCGTGTAAGCATAACCCTGATTCGCACCCAGGATCACACGCAAACCTGCCATCTGAGTCTGTGTGGACTCAAACGATTCCAGCTTGCGTTTGGAATAACCGATGCTCAGGGCTTCGCCCCCGGTCACCAGCATTTCAATTTTGGCACCGTCTTTACGGGCCTGTTCAGTCAACTTTTGGAAGTTCTTTTTAATAGTATCCATTATTTTGCTCTCCCACCAACCATCAGGCTGGAAACCAGAACTTGAGGCTGACCCACAGCTGCTGGAATCGTCCCGCTGACAGATCCGCACATACCGCGCGCCAGTTTCAGATCATCAGAAACTCGGGTGATCTTACCCAGCGTATCGATACCACGACCGATCAGGCAGGCCCCCTTCACCGCTTCTTCGATGCGACCATTGCGGATGATGTAACCTTCAGCCACCTGGAAGTTGTAATCCCCGGTGCCCGGATTCACAGAACCACCACCCATGCGTTTTGCATAAAGGCCATAGTCCACATCGCGAACCATGTCTTCAAACTTGTCTTTACCAGCCGCGATGAAAGTGTTTCTCATGCGCGAAGCCGGAGCATATTTGTAAGACTGACGACGACCGCTGCCAGTGATTTCATAACCGGTCTGGCGGGAACCCATTTCATCAACGATATAGGATCTCAAAACACCGTTTTCGATCAAAGTCGTTTTCTTGGTCTTGTTGCCCTCGTCATCCATGTTCAAAGAGCCCCATCCGTTTTCGATGGTGCCATCATCAATCGCTGTCACACACTCGTGTGCGATTTTCTGGTTCATCTTGCCGCAGAATACGGAAGAGTCCTTCGCAACACCTGTTGTTTCCAGGCCGTGACCACAAGCTTCGTGGAACAAAACGCCCCCGAAGGCATTATCGATCAAAACAGGCATGTCCCCGGCCGGAGCATAAGCCGCCTTCGTCAGCAGCATCGCACGGTCCACCGCGCCTTCTGCCAAAGATTTCAGATCAATCTGATCATAAACTTCCGAAGTTCCCATGTGGCCTTCATCGTCCGCAGAGCTTTCTTTCACACCATTGCTTTCAACAAAGGTCTGCATGCGGATACGGGAGTAAGCACGTTCATCATACGCCATCAAACCGCGAGAGTTGGCGATTTGCACACGCTGGAACTTTTCATTCAATCCGGCTTCAACTTGCGTCACTGCCGAGTTGCGGGCACGAGCGTGCTGATCAATTCCGTTCAGCCATTTGAACTTGCGTTCGCGGTTCATCTCCCAAGGCTTTTCACCAAAGGTGTGAACAGAATCAAAAGGAACTTGCATCAGTGGCATGGATTTGGAAGCCGCCCCGGTGCCACGGCTTTGAGCCGCGTTCAGCGCCGCCTTCACCAGGCCCACTTCAGAAAGATCATTCGTCGTCACATAGACAATCTCGTGGCCGAAGAACAGACGAATGCCTGCACCGTAAAGCTGGCCCACGATAGCCTGATCCGCTTTGGAATTCAGAACAGTCAGTTGGGAAGAATAAGTGTCTTCAACAAAAATATCCGCGAAATCAGCACCCGTGCTTAAAGCCGCATCCAGAGCCTTGGACAGAATGTGAGGTTGAATAATCATAGGGCCTCCTTAAGGTCTTCAAAGAATAGCTCAAGTCCTGATGCCCCCCAAGAAGAAATCCCCGGAGGTCGCGTCAGAGGCCAGAAGGACTGATCCGGTATCATCTCTTGATACCCTGATATTTTGGGGTCAATTGGAACGGCGCTTGAAATACCTCTAACGCAGAGGTGACTATGGGCCTTAAAACAACACTAGCCGTCCTGGGCTTGTCGAGCATTTTGACAACGGCGCTGCCTTTTGCGGCACAGGCGTCGGCTGCAGCCCGTTGTGAAGCCATATTCACTTTTGCCAAGGTCGAAAAAAGTGATCCCCGCGCCTTTGAAAACCTGACGAAATATGAGCAGCTGTTCACCAAAGGTCGTGGTCTGGAAACTTACAAGGTTGTTCTTGGTAATGACTTTGCCCAGTCCCTGTCCCGTGTCCTGCAAAAGCAGGACGGCCACTGGTTTGATTCCGGCGCTGGCCACGCTTTCGCCGTCAGGCAAGCCTTGCAAGCCCCGGAAGGTCAATATCTAAAGTCCACCGTTGTCGCTTATGAAACTTCAGCCAAATCCGCCGAACGCCTGAATGTGATTTCCGGCCGGTTCCTTGAAACCATTGCCGATAAAGAAATCGCCAAGAGCGATCTAATCACCGATGTCTTTGGCCCCCTGGCCTATTCCGGCCAACCCCATCAGGTGATGCAAAAGTACCTGAACAACCTGAAGCCCGATGGCGAGATCTACATTTTCCTGGGAGCACGCCATGAACTGTACGGCGAATTCAATAAAGTGATCACCGCGAAGGGTGAAGTGCTGAATCTGGGGCAGTGGCTTGAAACCATCCCGGGCATCCGCGCTGAACTGGTGAAAACCCCGAAAGAAGACGATGGCACCCGCTATGAAATGTGGACCATAAAAATCACCAAGACCGACGAAAACGCAAAGGTGCCTGCCGTCGAAATGATCCATTTTAAAGAGGGCGCACCACCTGTGATGTCCTTTAAAGAAGTCGCCAACAACGGCCTGACCAACCACGCATCCTTGCAGGAAAAGGCCCGCGCCACGTTCCGTGAAAGATCCAAAAACATCACGGCCACCGAATTCCTGGACGCCTTCCGCGGCGGCGAACTGCGCCACCCGCTGATTGCCAGCATCAAAGGCCTGAAACGCGAAGACCGCTGGGTGAATTCATCCGAAGTCGGTGCCCAAGTGTTCGCAGGGATGAAGTCGAAAGACTATGACTACAGCGACACGTCGGTGTTCGTGGGTCTTTCACAAAAGTTCATCCGCTGGAGAGCTTCACGCATCAACACCGACAAAATCAACTACACCCCCGTGTCCGATTCAGCCCTGCTGAAAGACGTGCGCGACGTGAAGCTGATCACCGACTATCACGGGGACTTTATGTCGTCGTTTGCTCCAGACATCGTGCTTGGCCGTTATCTGGAGTCCCTGTCCAACAAGGGCGAGATCTATCTGTACACCGGCAAAGAATACGGCGGCTTTGGTTCTGACAGCATGGTCATGCGCAAAGATGGAACGCAAATGCCGCTTCGCCAGTGGTTGCGCCAGATTCCGGGTGTGAACACCAGCTTATTCCGTGGTGGTTACCACTGGACGGGTGGCGAATGGACCTTCCTGAAGGTCACTATCAAGGATCGCAATAAAATTAAAATACCAAAACTAAAACTGATGGGAACCACGGAAGGCAAAGACGGCCTTCCGCTTCCTTTCTTTGAGGAAATTTAAGTCATGAACGTTTCTGCTGTACTGTTAAGCCTGCTACTGGTCACCTCGGCCTCGGCCCATGCCGCCACCTCCCCGTCCTTCACGGCGGCGGAAGAGGCCGTCTTGACAAACATTAAAACCAAAACCATCGAGCTGGTCGAAAGACAAAAGCTGGAGGCCGAAAAACTGCGCCGATGCTTTGCCTTCATCACCTTGTGTGATCCGGACGTGAAAGAAAAACTGCCGCTGATCCGCAACGCCATCAAACAAAAGTCCGAGGAGTACCGCCTGCTGGTGGGCCTTGCGAACGCGCAAAGCCTGATGAATTCAGGTTCCGCGGCCCGCATCGGAATGACCCTGCCATTTGTGCAGTATGAAACTAGATTCGACAAGGACCAGACGGAAATGAAACTAATCCGCCGTCTGTATCAGGAAGACTACCGTGCGATTTCCGATAAAGCCGCCGAGATGTTCAAGGACAAGCCAAAAAGTCCTTACGTGAACCTGGAAGGCTATATTATTCAAAACGAACTTTCCACTGCGACACAGTTTTATAACATGCAAGCCCTGCTGATCATTCATCAGGTGCCGTTTGTGATTTACATGAAAACCGACAAGGCTCCGGATCAGGAAATCGCCGTGGCTCTGGGTAAATACATCGAACGCGTGAACAAGGCACTGGGCGAGCTTTACGACACCCAGAAAAACCCGCTGGAAAGTTTCTTAGTCTACGAACCGATCGTAAAAAGCATCGTGGAAGAAAGCCCGCAAAGCAAAGCCATCATCGAAAGCCTGCTGCGCCAGCAAAAACACGCTGTGGGCTTGAAAGCGTGGATTGAAAGAAACTCGCCAAGCATCAAACTAGCCGCTCTTTCCACCTGTTCATTGGTGGCGGCAGTCCTTCAGGCATGGCCGGTATCTTTGGCTTGCGGAGGCACGGCCGCCGCAATTACCGGCAAACAGCTTTACGATGACTATCATCGCATGCGCGACAACTTCGCCCTGTGGCTGACCGGGGCGCAAAGCCACACGGCTTTGAAAACATCTGAAGCCCGCGTGATGTATTCGACTTTGGCGTTGTTCTTTGCCGGACAAAGCGTGGGCAACACTTTGCTGGCGATTGAAACCAGTCTGGTCGCGACCCTTTCGAATCTGCCGACGGTGGCAGCGGCTCGCTTTACCAGCCTGACTGCGCTTCGTGAAGGCAGCATCCGCTTTGCTTCGCGCACGATTGAAATGAAGGGCAAGGATCTGGGCGCCAGCATCTTTGCGGCTTCTTATGCGAACGTCACGGACCATGACTTGAAAACAACCCGTGAAGACCGCATCTTCACATACAAGGATCTACTGCTGCTTCAGGAAGCGGCTCAGACCACAAAGCCTTAAAGGTTTGAGTTTCACTCTTTCCTAAAAAAACAAAACCCACAACCGGTTAAAGTTGTGGGTTTTTTATTTTCAAACTTAAAAGCGAATTACTTGCGGATTTTCGCTTTGTACATACGCTTCTTGGTCAAGATGCGTTTTTTTCTAGCGCGGATACCTTTTCTGGATTTACCTTTAGCTGCCATTTTAGTTCTCCTTGTTATTTCTTATTAGTCGGAACATTCATCAAAGCTGCAAACGGGTTGTTAAACGGGTTTGCAGGTTTCATTGGAGCCTGTGCAGGTTTTCCTGCCGGCGGACGCTGACCCTGACCCATTGGGCGGGAAGCACCACGGTTTTCCGGACGTCTTTCACCACGAGGTGCGGAAGCTTCCGGAGCATCGTCCATCTTCATCGTCAAAGAGATCTGGTTTTTAACCACATCCACTTTCAGAACCTTTACTGTCACATGGTCACCAGGGTTCACCACTTTACGAGGATCATCCACGAACTTGTGAGACAATGCAGAGATATGCACCAGACCATCCTGGTGAACACCGATATCCACAAACGCACCAAAATTAGTCACGTTAGTCACGATACCCGGGCAGATCATGCCTTCAGTCAGATCCTTCACTTCCATGATGTCATCACGGAACTGGAACACCTTGAACGGATCACGCGGATCGCGGCCTGGTTTTTCAAGCTCTTTTACGATGTCATCAAAGGTGAATTCACCCACCAATTGAGCCCATTTGGTTCTTTGGGAAACCAGTTTTTTTGCACCTTCACCGATAACATCGGACAAAGACACGCCCAGGTCTTTCGCCATGTCCGTCACCGCCTGGTAACGCTCAGGGTGAATACCTGTGGAATCCAGAACCTGTTTGCTTTGAGGAATTCTCAGGAAACCTGCAGCTTGTTCGAAAACTTTTGCAGAGAACTTGGGAATTTTCAAAAGCTCAGTACGGTCGTTGAACAAGGTCTTCTTGCGGGCCTCAACGATCCCTTTCGCCAATGCCGGGCCAATACCCGCCACGTGGGAAAGAAGCGCTGCTGAAGCTGTGTTCACGTCTACGCCCACGTTATTCACGCAGGACTCAACCACTGCTTCCAGGGATTTTTTCAACTGGGACTGATTCACGTCGTGCTGGTACTGACCAACGCCGATGGATTTAGGATCAACTTTAACCAGCTCTGCCAACGGATCCTGCAAACGACGCGCGATAGAGATCGCACCTTTTACAGTCACGTCCAAATCCGGGAACTCTTCACGAGCCACTTCAGAAGCCGAGTACACGGAAGCTCCGGACTCAGATACCATCACAACCGGGATGTTTTTACCCAGGTCTTTCAGGACTTTCTTCAGGAAGGCTTCAGTCTCACGACCGGCAGTTCCGTTACCCACGGCGATAGCCTCGATCTGAATCTGCTTCATCACGTCGCCGAACAGAACTTTGGCTTTTCTGTCAGCATCATCACCCAAAGTGTAAAGAACCGTGTGAGAAATGAATGCACCGGATTTGTCGATCAGAGCCACTTTACAGCCCGTTCTTAAACCAGGATCCACGCCCAATACACATTTTGGCCCGTACGGGGAAGCCAGCAAAAGCTTACGCACGTTTTCAGCAAAGACCGTGATCGCATCCTGATCCGCTTTTTCTTTCAACTGACGGTGAACTTCGTTCACAACAGAAGGAAGAACGTAAACGTTCAATGCCAGACGAGCACACTGCTTCAGGTAATCGCCGATCGCATTGTCCGGAGTGGATGTCGCGAAGTTTTCATAGGATTTCAAGATAGCTTCGTCGTCGCCTTTAACGTCAACGGTCAGCTCTTCTTCCTGCCAGCCACGTCTCATCGCCAGATAGCGGTGATTGTTTTTTGCATCCAGAAGGTTCTTAACCGGCTCTTCAAATTCCTTGTACATTTCGTACTTGGAGTTTGCTTTGTAGCCTTTTGCCGCTTTGGCAACCACACGACCGCTGTCGTTGTAGTTTTTCGCCACCATGGCACGAAGATCGGCATCATTGGCGATTCTCTCAACGATGATGTCCTGAGCGCCTTTAAGCGCTTCTTCGTAAGTCGCGATTTTTGCAGTTGGATTGAGGAAGTTTTTCGCCTTCATCTCCATGGTCTGATCGTCTTTGATCGTGCCATGACCCATATCCCAGATCCAGTTTGCCAAAGGTTCCAGGCCCGCTTCGCGTGCGATGGTCGCTTTGGTTTTCTTTTTCTTTTTGAATGGTTTGTAGATTTCTTCCAACTCGCCCAAATCCCAGGAAAGCTCGATACGCTTCTGGATTTCTGCCGTCAGGTTGTTTTGTTCGCCGATTTCTTTAATCAGGAACGCCTTACGCTTGACGATTTCGTTGAAAGTTTCGTGACCTTCGATAACCGCGCGAATTTGAACCTCGTCCAAATTGCCGGTTTTCTCTTTACGGTAACGTGCGATGAACGGAACGGTTGCCCCTTCTGCCGCCAGTTCGATCACAGCCTGTGCTGACTTTGCGGTAACGGTTGGAGCAATACGAGCCAAATAACTCTGAAGAGCCTGATCCATAGAACCTCTAGATTTAATTGGAAATGTTAGAAGGAATTAAATCGGTATTATTTATGACGGAATTGGATCAAGCCGTGAGATGGGTCGTAAGGAGAAACCCCTACGCTCACACGGTCACCAACAACCACGCGGATATTAAAGCGTCTCATTTTTCCGCAAAGTTTTGCGTTAATGATAACTTTATTATCAAGTTCAATTTTGTATAGACCACCCGCTAGGGCGTCGATCACTTTTCCGTCAATTTGTACCAAATCGTCTTTTGCCATGCAGATAAATTTCTAGGTCAGTTTCCGGGGCCTTGCAATAGTTTTCTGCCCATCGCACCCCGAAACATGAGTTTTGGACTTACTTAAGACAGCTTTCTATTGCTGATCAGCATGCGTTTTCCGTCCTCAAAAAGGACTTCCAAGCGATCGTATTCATTGGAAAGGATGAAACCCCAGCCGAAGATTTTGTGCTGCAGTGGAGTTTTCGCCTCGAATTGGCCAGAAATGCTATAGTTCGGGGCTTTCATGACTTTGTACTTCTCATGAAGTTCGTGCCATTTCACCTGATCATCAGACATTCCGGTTTTGTCGATTTTGACCTTTTTTTCTTTTTTCGGAGCTTCAGCAACAACCGCCGGAGCATCTTCAACCAGCTTCAATTTTCTCTCTGGCTTTTCTGCCTTCGGAGCTTTTTCAGCTTTCGCCGCTTTCGGAGCAGGCGCTGCTTTTTCAGCTTTGACTGGTTTTACCGGAGCGGCAGCTTCTTTTTTTACCGGAGCTTTGGCCGCTTTAACTTCTTTTACCGGTTTTGCAACTGGCTTCGGAGCAGCTTTTGCCACAGGCTTAGCAGCAGATTTCGCAGCCGGCTTGGCAGGTTTTGCCGCCTTCACAGGGGCTGCCTTCGCCGGGGCTTTTTTCGCCACAGGCTTCGCCGTTTTCTTTGCCGCAGGTGCTTCCTTTTTTGCTGCCTTTTTCGCCATCGCGTTTCCTCTCCAAAATTAAAGGTGAGAAAGAATCAAAAAGTGTCTATATAAGCAGCTTTATACTATCACCCAGTGTCTTGACATCAAAAAAATAATAGTAAAGTGTTAGCGCGAGGCATCACTATGATCACAGCAGAAGTCATTAAAGAGTTAAATTCTTCCGATTTGAACTTCGTCTCCGGCCCACTTTCCGCCGTAGCATCGAAGGTTCTTCCCCCTGAACAGTGCGATTCTGAAAGTCTGGTTTTTGTGTCCAAGCCGGATCAACTGGCTCTGGCACTGAAAGCCCAGGCCCCGATTATCGTGGCTCACAAATCCCTGACCGTTCCGACGGACAGCACGGCCGCCTTCTTCACTGCGGGTTCTGTTCAGCTGGGCATGGCCGCGATTCTTCCACTATTTGACGGCAAGATGAACCGTTTCAATCAGGCGACGAAAATCCACCCGACGGCGATCGTTCACGAAACGGCCCACTTGGGTAAAAATGTCGGCCTGGGTCCTTATGTGGTCATCGGCGAACATGCCAAGATCGGCGACGGCGCAACCATCGGTGCTCACACCTTGGTGGAATCCCACGCGGAAATCGGCGATCACACCCTGTTGCATCCCCATGTCTTTGTCGGGTCCCACTGCGTTTTGGGATCTCATTGCGAAATCCATCCGCACACCACCATTGGTTCGGACGGATTCGCCTTTGCCATGCAAAAAGACGGCACTCAAAAAAAGATCCCGCAGATCGGCCGCGTGGTTATCGGCAACAACGTGGAGCTGGGTGCGAACTGCGCCATTGACCGCGCTGCTTTGACTGAAACCCGCATCGGTAACGGCACCAAGATGGATAACTTCTGTCATATCGCCCACAACGTGATCATCGGCGAAAACAACGTGATGGCGGCAAAATTCAGCATCGCCGGTTCCAGCAAAGTTGGTAACAACTGCATGTTCGGTGGCGAAGTGGCCGTTTCAGACCACATCACTGTCGGCGACCGCATTATTATCGCAGGCCGTGGCGCAGTGACTTACAACCTGACCGAGCCTGGTCAATACGGCGGCTACCCGCTGGAGCCACTGCGTGACGCCCTGAAAACCCTGACTAACAAAACCCACCTTACGCGACTGCGCAAAGACGTATCCCGCGTAATCAAACACCTGGGCCTGAAAGACGAATAACAAGGAGACCCCTCAATGACATATCAGTTTTATAAAATCATGCACTTCCTGGGTTTGATGACCCTGTTCTTCGGATTGGGCGGCCTGCTGGTGGCGAACTATGCCAAAGTGACTTTGACCAAACAAGCTCGCATCATGACATTTGTGACTCATGGCCTGGGCTTGATGCTGCTTTTGATCGGCGGCTTCGGAATGATGGCGAAACTCGGCATCATGGGCGCAATGCCGGGCTGGTTGTACGGCAAGCTGATCATCTGGATGCTTTTGGGTCTGGCGGTTTCTTTGGTGAAAAGAAAAGGCTATATCGGATGGCCGATTGCCATCCTGCTTTTGGTTCTGGGAACCACGGCAGCGATCTTTGCGATCAACAAACCGTTCTAATTAAATCACACGACTTAAAAAACAAAAAACCGAGGTTACAAGCCTCGGTTTTTTTATTGTCTATTGACGGGTGCACTGAACGCGGGCTGAAGCGAAATATTCCCAGCCGGAATCGTTCTCTTCATACTCCAAAGTGCCCTGACCGTTGTCAGCCACTTCCAGTTTCACAAAGTACTCTGTGCGATCACCCAAAGCTGTTGTCAGCTTGGTCATGCCACCGATAGTGCGGTACAGGCGTGTGTGCTCCCCCACCCAGCTGTTTTCAAAGTCTGCACTGGAAAACTTCACTTCAGCATAGTCATTCACATCAACAGAAACCGTGATAGACACCGGAACCTGTTCTTCCGTCAGGCCCTGACAGGAAAACTTCTTAGCCGCCAAGGAAGGTACAGAGAACAACAAGGGTGCTGCCAACGCCAACATCAACTTTTTCATCTTTTACTCCAAATAAACGTACTGCAAAAAAATAAATCAATTACTGGATCGGTTCAGCCAACTCACACTGAACGGCGAAACCCTTCAATGTCGACTTGACCCAACTGACCTTCTGACCGGAAATCTCAACAGAAGACTCTGTTTCGCCGATCATCAGGTTCTGCAAAAAGATCAACGATTCCGGGATCGCCCCATTAATGTCATCCTCGATGAACAGCTGATACTGAATCTTCAGCGCTTCATCGCCGAACTGGATCTGCGAAAATTTCGCATAACCAATATCGGTTTTAACATTCATCATGTATTCCGAATGTGTTTTCAGCAACACGCCGTCATTCAACAGACGGCAGTCGATTTTCTGATACACATCCTTGGAAGTCAGTCCCGCCATCGCCGAAACCGGCACAAGCAGCAACAAAGCCAAAAGCAGTTTCATATCCCCCCCTTTATTCCTTAGAACATGGAGTATTTAAGGAAGCGGCATTCGATATTGCCGTTGAACACGAAGTGCTTGCGCGTGGATTTCAGTTTCAAATCCGCGATCAGCTCTTTGTTGCCGGAAAGGATCCATGCGTCCCAGCCCTTGAATCTGTGCTTCATGGTGAAGCTCAGGTCACGGTACACGTCACGCAGGTTGTCTTCATCACCGATACGCGCGCCATAAGGCGGATTCACGATGATCAGACCTTTTTCAACCGGTGGCTCCACAGTCGCCACGGATTCTTTTTTGAATTCGATAACTTCGTCAACACCGGCACGCTTGGCGTTGTCTTTCGCATTCATCAAAACGCGCTTGTCGATATCAAAGCCATAGAACTTGAAATCAAGTTCTTCTTTTTCAGCGTCCATAGCCTCCTGGATCACTTTTTCCCAGGTTTCTTCTTCATAGTTCAACCAGTTCTGGAAACCAAAACCTTTGCGGTTGATACCAGGAGCAATGTTCATGGACATCATCGCAGCTTCAATCAGGAATGTCCCGGAACCGCACATGAAATCCACCAGCGGGCTTTGACGGTCCCACTCGGACAAACGCAGCAGACCCGCTGCCAGGTTTTCTTTCAATGGAGCTTCGCCGACTTCTTTG
The DNA here is from genome assembly GCF_000317895.1 of Bdellovibrio bacteriovorus str. Tiberius. Lineage (NCBI taxonomy): Bacteria > Pseudomonadati > Bdellovibrionota > Bdellovibrionia > Bdellovibrionales > Pseudobdellovibrionaceae > Bdellovibrio > Bdellovibrio bacteriovorus. The sequence continues at coordinate 904,741 of NC_019567.1, read as the reverse complement.
CGGTAACCACGCTTGAACAAGCTGTCACCGGAAGTGTCGATCGCGATGTTGAACTGATTTTTGATCGCGCGCACGTGAATGCGCAGATCCGGGTTGGTGTTATCAACATCCGGGCGCACGCCGAATTTTTCGCGGAACTGATCGACGATAGCGTCTTTGACTTTCATCGCCACAAAACGCTGGTCACGCATTTTGGATTCATTGACGCTGGCGTCGATGGAGATCGTCTGATTCGGTTTGATGTATTTGGTGAAATCGTGACGAAGAATCTGGCTGTACAGTTCTTCCGGCTGATACGCCGTGAAATCCAGTACAGGCTTCAGAATACGGCTGGCCAAACGGGAATGAAGGTTCGCTTTATAGCAGCCTTCCCAGTTGCTTTCGAAGAACACACCACCGATGTAACGGTCTGTGACCTTCAGGCCAAGCTCTTTCAATTCAAGTTCCAGGGGTTCAACAAGTCCACGGGCTGTGGAGGCAAAAAACTGAGGCATGGGACTGAGCCTTTCCTTTGTTAAGAAAGCCCAGTCCGAACGCCAGGCTTCCTATGTTTCGCGGTATTGTGGTCCACCGCCCCCTTCAGGAACGGTCCACTCGATATTTTCGAATGGGCACTTAATATCACAAGTTTTGCAGTGAATACAGTTGGTATAATTGATTTGTAAGTCCTTCTTACCTGCCTCTTTTGTAGACGGCACCATCTCATAAACCGCCGCCGGGCAGAAATGATTACATGGTGATTTGTACTGAGGCTCACATACCGTACGGCAAATATCCCCGTCCTTCAAAATAAGGTGGTTTGGGGAATCTTCGTCGTGCATGGTCCCGGTCAGGTAAACACTGGATAGCTTATCAAAGAACAGCTCGCCGTCCGGTTTTGGAAGCTTGTTATCCTCGTGATCCAGGCCGTAAGGGCCCCAGATATCCAGGACTTTTTCAGTGGTTTCAGCGTCGATATGGTCAATCGGCATTGGATCCTGCAGACCACGGCCGCCGGTCAGCTCTTGCAGGGCCAACAGTGGCATGCTTTCCACGATCCCCTTGCTTAGCGCCTGGTGGAAGTTACGAACGCGGTAAAGCTCTTCTTTTACGAAGCCGGCTTCAATACGGTCGGAATAACCCTTGGTCACTTCCTCAGAGAAATCGCCACCCTTGATCAACCCGTCAATAACGGCTTCCGCCGCCTGCATGCCGGATTTCATCGCCAAGTGGATACCCTTCAGCTTCTGCACGTCCACCATGCTGGCAGAGTCACCGCAGACCATAAAGCCGTTACCGTACAGTTTCGGCATGGAATACCAGCCGCCCGCAGGCAGGGTCTTACCGCCGTAAGCGATGACTTTACCGCCCTTAAGCATGCTTTGCAGGAACGGATGGGTTTTCAGTTTTTGCAGTTCACGATGCGGATCCAGCAAAGGATCCTGGGTATCAAGGTAAGCAACCAGGCCCACGATGATCTTGTCCCCTGGAAGGGTGTAGATGAAAGTACCGCCGATGGATTTGGACAATGGGAAGCCCATGGTATGAATAACCTGGCCTGCTTCCACCGTGCCCGCTGGCATCTGGATGATTTCTTTCACGCCTTCTTCGAAGACTTCTTTGTTTTTACCTGCGCGCAGATTCAGTTTCTTTTCAACCTTCTGGAACAGGGAACCACGCGTGCCTTCAGCGAAGATCACAACTTTGGATTTCAGAATCAGACCCGGCTCAAAGTTCGCCTTTGGATTGCCGTGTTTATCGCGACCCTTGTCGCCGGTGCGAATGCCGACGATCTTGTCGCCTTCATACAGTGCTTCCACCGCCGCAAAGCCCGGGAAGATGTTGATGCCTTTTTCTTCACACTTTGTGCCCAACCAGCGGTTGAACTTGGAAAGAGAGATAATGTAATTGCCTTCGTTATGGAACGGCGGCGGAGTGATTGGCAGCTTGAAAGAAAAGTCAGAACCCAGATAATAAACCGCATCTTTTTTGACTTCAGAGTCAATCGGGCAGCCTTCTTCTTTGAAGTTCGGAATAAGCTCAGTCAAAGCCTTCGGATTCAAAACCGCGCCCGAGAAACTGTGCGCGCCCACTTCCGAAGCTTTTTCCAGAACAACGATCATCTGTTCCGGGATTTGCTCGCCCTGCTTTTTACCGGCAGCAACGTCTTCGTTGTGTTTTTGAATTTGATTTTGCAGGTGCAATGCGCAGGACATACCCGCGGAACCACCACCGACGATCAGGACATCCACGTCCATCGTTTCGCGTGTTACACCTTCTGGCAGTTGATCGTATACAGACATATTCTCTCCATTCAATTCAATACAAAAACTCGAAACCCGGGGCTGGCTTGCCCTATTCTTCCATCGACTCGTCTTTGACTTCCGCCTGCGGAGCCAGCTTGCGCGCCGGAGTGGCCAGTTGGGACTGAACCTTCAGCTCTTCTTCATCCCGTCCCCCGGGATAAAGGCGCTTCTTGGCCTTCATCGCAATCTCTGCTTCACGAGCCTCATCGTACTGAGGCTCCGTCTGAATTCCCGTGGCGTCTTGCGCGTGCGCAAATTGAACACCTACTGAGGATAGCAGAAACAAACATAAGAAAACTCGGATCATAACCCGCTCCTGTCTTCCGCGCTTCGCGCGCATATTAAAAGCTAACTGAGAAAGTTGTCATTAGAAATAGTGCAGGAATTCTGGTTTTCAGTCCAGAACTCTGGCGCGGCCCAGCCCATGTTTTTCGAGGGGGTAAACACCTAACCTACGGGAAGGCGGCGATGGAACTTCATCGGTATTTGGCGTCGAACAGAATCGATCCGCTCACGTGTGAATTTAGAGATCGTCACCCCGGGCTGACGCTTTTCCACCTGGCCCACAACAGCCCCCCAAGGATCGATAATCAGGCTGTGACCATAGGTTTCCCGCGTACCACCACGAAGCCCCGTGTGGGTGCCCCCTTGAGCAGCAGCAATCACATAAGATTGATTCTCAATCGCACGGGCGCGCAGCAGAATTTCCCAGTGCGCTTCGCCGGTTTTTACCAGGAACGCCGCCGGCAGCAAAATCACATCCACTTCACGACGGGCGTACTGGGAAAACAGCTCAGCAAAACGCACGTCATAACAGATCGCCTCGCCAACCTTCCAGCCGTCGATTTCGATCACATGCGGAGTCTGACCATGGCGAAATACGTCGGATTCACGGATGGGTTCCTGACCTTCCAGCTGGATGTCGAACAAGTGCATTTTCTGATACGTGGGCTGAACCTCCCCTTCCGGAGTGATCAGCGTCGAGGAATTGTAAAGATGCCCCTCAAGATACAGAGGAATCGAACCCAGGTGCAGATAAGTATTGTAGTGTTTTGCCAGCTCGGAAAGACGCGCAAAGGCCGGATGACTGAGAGTAAGCCCCTCGATCTTTTCGCCTTCTTTCAGACGCAAATACAGGCAGTTTTCAGGGAAAGAAACAAAGCGCGGTTGCGCGGTTTTGAAGGCTTCTTTCAAGAGCTCTTCCATCTGAGCCACGTTGGTTGTTACATCATCGACCGAAGTCATTTGCACTGCTGCGACAACCAACTCTGAACTCATCAGGGACCTCTTAATCTTCGCTGTTAATCAGAACATTGGAAGTGCGCGCCTCTTTAACTTCGCGGCAGTTCCATTTGGCTTCTTCCAGATTTTTTCGGACATTTGTTACGAAGTCATGGCAGGACTGATGATTTTGTCCAGAGCCGATGGTTTCATCCACACCTTGTTTTGTGTAGATCGCGCGGCAGATCTGATCAGTGCCAATTTCCACACGCAGAGTGCGAACCGTCTTGTTGCTTTTGCAAAGAACAAGAGACTCCCCTAATTCAGCCGCGTGACTGAAAGACGAAAAAAAAAGCACCGTGATCGTCGCCGACAACAGTGCTTTTATGTTTTTTGCTTTAGAGATTTGGTCCTGTTTCAAGCTGCTCTCCTCTTTTAACAAGTGGGGCGAAATTAATGTTTCTAAACCCAACTTAGATTTTACGCAGCTATGTAAGAGACTAAAACGAAGAGATCGCCTTAAGGACCAAATTTAGACTTTGTCTTAGGCAAACTTTGCCCGGTCAATCTATGCGACGGACCGGACTTTAAGACTAAGCGGACTTAGACTTAGTAGCCTTTTTGGAAGTCTTCTTCTCTTTAGAAGCAGCTTCTACCAACTTCACGTTGGAGTAGTCGATGAAGCCTTCTTTTTTCAAAAGACCGTCTTTTTTATCGTAGTGTGTTTGTACTTTCACACCTTGAACTTGGATTTTCATTGCAGTAGCGTCTACAGCGATAACAGTGCCCTTCTTACCTTTGTCAGAGCCTGTGATAACTTGTACTGTCGCGCCTTTTTTGATTTTCAATTTCATTGTGGCCAACCTTAATTAGTTCTTAGAAGAAATTTTCTTTTTGATTCTCATCTTAACGGTCAAAGCTCTTTTAGAAAGCTTGGAATCGTCTTGATTAAGGATGAAATTATCAAAACCACCTACGTGCTCCATATCACGGATAGCACTAGCTGCGATTGAAAGTCTTACCATTTGGTTCAAAACGCGGCTAAAGATGCGTTTTTTCTGAACATTTGGTAGAGCAGTTGATTTTGTTTTAATGTTGGAGTGGGATACCAAGTTTTTAACAACTGGACCTTTTCCGGTTACTTCACATTTGCTCATTCTAAGCTCCTCTGGCTCTCTTACATAGGGCACCCCTTCGGATGCCTTAAAACTAGCTACAAGTCTGGGTTGGCGCCTATTGGCGCGAAAAACAAGAAACAACCATATAAAGTAAAAAGACACTTGATGGCAACTGTTTTTTCTCGTATACACAAGAACTCGCTAACCAACAGGAAATCGAAAGTAGGATAGTAATGAAAAAGACAACACGTAGCAAATACCGTCAGGAATTCTCTGGTGACCACGTATTCGATTACAAAGATCCAGCATCTTTGACTCGTTTCATTGGTGACGGTGGTAAAATCACTCCATCCAGAATCTCTAAATTGTCCGTTGCTCAACAAAAAAGAGTAGCAGCAGCAGTTAAGAAATCTCGTAACTTGGCTCTATTGCCATCTGGTTCTGACTCTTTCGATACATTCCATAGAGCAGAAGCAATCTCTCCAGTTCCTTTCGAGATCTAATCCGAAACGAATAAGAGTACTGATTTCCTGATTGGGAAGACAAAAAAGCCGGTGTGAAAACCGGCTTTTTTGCGTTTTAAGCCTTCTCCCGGCTGACTTTCCACCAGCTCCAGACCGTCGCCGCCATCATCAGCATGTAACTTTTACTCGACCACTGGTGCAGCACCGGCCCCGGAATACCTATAAATGACAGCTGCTCAAACGGCACGCCCCAGTTCATCAGCCTGATACCTAATATAGGTAACGCAAACAGGGTCCAGAACTGCATAACGACCACGAACCAAACAAACTGACCCAGCTCCGCCCGACGGTACTCCATCACCATTAAAATGACTGGCAGCATCACAAAAAGAACCCCCGCCAGGGTCGCCGCAATCTGACGATCAGGGATGCCCCTGAACAAGGCCATTACTGCCAGGATCACAATCACTTCTGCTATCAAATATCCTAGAAAAGCATTTCGTCTCATATCCAAGAAGCTAGTCCACCCCCGCAGACAACTCAAGGGGGAAGCATGCCCAGCACCCGTTTATTTTGATTTGAAGGCCGAACTGTCCGGCAACCGCCTTGCAATAGGGGTTATCCGAACAACGAAACCTTTTAAGGGGGCTTAAATGGAAACCAACGAATTGAAACTTTTGAAACTGCAAACTGAACTGAAATCTTTTGGCCTGAATCCGGCCGAATGGAGCCTGCAAAAGATCCAGGCCCTGGGTTACCTGCTTCAGAACACCCAGGACGAACAGTTCGCTATGTATGGACAACTTGAATACCGCGACAAAAAACCTCGCTGGAAGTCCCTGGAGGTGGTGTCGCTTTAATAGACCTCGCAACGGACCGAGAACAAACTGCGATTCCAGATATCCTGCTCTGAAAGAACCTGCGTGGCCTTACGAGGCTCGACAGCAACAAGAGCCGGATCCGCGGACGGCGGCAGTTCTTCGCCCGGGAATTTTTCATAAACTTTTTTACGGAAGTTCGTCCACGCCTCTTCCCCGTTAGCCCGAGTATAGATGTTCTTCAAACGACAGAAGATCGCGATCTCGGCATCTTGCATCCATCCAAAACGCTCAAGCCCCATTTCCGGAGGCTTGGTTCCCCAGGCCAAACGCGCCATCAATTCAATCCCATCATTCAAGTTGGAACGAACTTCGTTAATCCCATACAACTGGGAGGTACATTCGGCAGAGGCTTTGCCGACACCTTCAGCCACCTCGCGCAGAATGGTGAAGTATTCATAGCAGGACCCCGCACTGTTCCCCAGCTGACAAGCCTCTTTGGCGCGCACGACGGTCGGCGGAATTTTGGATTTCTTGTAGTCTGTTGGGAAGATGTTGCCTTTTTGCAACTCCTTGAACGCGTCGGCTTGAGTGTCGCAGACCGAATGAGGCGGGCTCATGATCATGAAGGCGATGATGGCAACCACCAGGACCAAAATGGCAAGAACAGGCTTCGGCAAAGAGTTCAGAAAGTTTTCCATGAAAAAAAGGGTACTAATATTACGCGTTAGAATCTAGTAGTTTGACAACTGGCCTAGGGATTATGTAGTTTTCTGACTCTGTCGGGGAGTAGCGCAGTCTGGTAGCGCATCTGGTTTGGGACCAGAGGGTCGTAGGTTCGAATCCTATCTCCCCGACCATTTTTCTCTCCAGCCTTTGGCTGGGAAAAATGGCTGTCTGCACTTCGGCTTCACCGAAGTAGGACCTAAAGTTTGAATTTTATTAAAGCCTTTTGATGAACTCAAAAGGCTTTTTTCGTTTCAGGAGTAATTATGCCTCAGTCTCAAGATCCAAAAAATCAAACTGCGCCAACAGAGGCCTCTGAACAACTGACAGCAGAAGCCGAACTGCTTGAAGAAAACTTTGAATCCGCTGACACGCTTGAGGATTTCACGAAGACGCTGATGGAAAGCCTGACCTCAAAGCTTCACGCCAATATCGACGAGATCTTTAAGCAGAATAAATAGATTCAAAGAACTGGCGGCTTCAGTAAACCTTCCCCACAGCCAGCCCCTTGGCCACGTATTCCCTCTGCAAGAGCGTCAAAAGATCCTGGGGCCACCAGATATGCTTCCAGGTTTTTGTTGAAGAGTTATAAGAACTCCCTCTGGCTTTACCCCGAGCCCACATGTAAAGACCGTCGCCCTTTGCATATGAACTGCGATTGACGTTGATTGTGGGCAATCCATTCATGAAGCCTTTGATCGCCATAGTGACGCAATTGTTATTGATTGGATGAAAAGTCGTGCTGCTAATATGGTACCAATCCGCATCTACAGACCGATGGTAAAGCCTTGTTCCCGCGATACGTTCAAAATACTTCAGCACACCTTGAGCCTGGGTCGATGTTGCCGGGAAGCGAATCGCACGAATAACAGGTCCTCCCTCTTGTTGCGCCTCCAGGTGACTGCGTGCATTTTTCCAGACGCGCAAAATAGCCTCACCCTGCGAATTAAACAGCCCCCACATCCGGCCATAACGACCAAAATCAAAAACCAAGTCTGTTTCCGCATCTTTCACACGCAAGGAAACGTGGCCCCACTTGTGTTCAGGCCACACTTTGCCGACGACGATGAATTCCACGAAAGTTTCTGCATGGGCGAAGGTTGTCGCAAAGAAAATAACAACCGCAATGACAAAAGAACGCATGAGGCAGCTCCTACTATTTAATGCATGTGAAAGCGCAACGTGAACCACAATGCGCCTTCCGACAATACTAAACCTCATATGTTTCACGATCATAATGACTGATGGCTTGGGAATAGGAATTGTCAGGAATCCGTCTTTATCCTCTGCCGCGCCAAGGCATCGAACCTTTCAAGATTGAAACGTTTACACCCCTTTGATACTCGTCTCGTGTCTACAAGGGGGAACTGTGGGCCAATCATTCATTTTGCTATCTGCTGCACTAATTTTAACTTCTATTGCTGCCAAAGCCGACCTTCGCAGCGATCTAAAAAAAGACGTCATTTCCAAGCACGATCCAATTTCTTATGACAAAGCCCAAGTAGAGCTGCTTGGCAACGTAGCTCTGATCCGACTGACCGACGGCTCTTATGCCATCGACGAAGTCTACTGCTCCACACCATATGGTAAAACCCATCTGGGTAACGGCGTGGGCCCAAGAAAAGAACCTTCTTCCATGATCATCAACGTTGAACACACAGTTGCACAATCCTGGTTCAAGGGACGCCACTATTTCAACGTAGGCAAAGCAGACCTGCACCACCTTTACCCGTCTGATTCCAGAGCCAATTCCATGCGCGGCAATTTTGCGTTTGGTGACGTGGGCACCATCAAAAACACGCCAAAATGCTTTGATGAACAAAGACAGGACATTTCCACAGAATCCAAACTGGGCAGCGGCGGTGGCAGCGATCTGGTTTTTGAACCACCTGTAAAACACAAAGGCAATGTTGCCAGAGCGATCTTCTACTTCGCGGTTCGCTATGACTTCCCAATCCCTGCGGCACAGGAAGCGACTCTTCGCCGCTGGAACAAGCTGGATCCTGTCGACCAGTCAGAATTGGAACGCAACAATGCCATTGAAAGAATTCAAGGCAACCGCAATCCATTCATTGATCACCCGGAATACGTTGATCAAATCTCTAAGTTCTAATCCCTTTAGTTTGTGTTAAGCGTGATCTGATTCCGGGACTCTTTTGACCGCGGTGTCGACCTCACGATTTTCGTGTGAGGCGGCACCCGCAACAGCACCCCATTCGCGAACTCATAGCTTACCAGCAGAGTCAGCCCGCTGTAATAAACCCACGCCAGAAAGACCACAATCGACCCTGCCGCGCCGTACGATTTTTCAAGGCCTGCGGTGCCCAGATAAAGTCCAATCAGCGTCTTGCCAATATTAAAAAAGACCGCGCTGGTCACCCCGGCCACCGCACATCTTTTCCAGGACGCCTTGTCCGTCGGGACAAAACGATAGATCGCGGTAAAAAGCAGCGAAAACACCATCAAAGTAATTACGAAAACCAACGACTGCCAGAACCACCCGTCTTGTTCGGGCAGAACCAAGGTCAATGTTGTCGTTAAAATCATTGATGTGATCGTCAGAAAAACAAACCCCAGTAACAGCCCCATGGACAAGAAGCGGTCCTTCACAAACCCCATCATCCCCTGTTCTTTTTCGGTGGCTTTGTGTTCATTGATTTTATCCAGTGCATACCGCAACTGCGAAAAAATGGCAGAGGCCGACACCAACAACACGATGAAACCAATGGCCCCTGAAATACCTGTCCCTTGCGGATTCTTTTCTGCATTTTCAACGATCATCTTAATAGAGCCACTGGCCTGCTGACCCACAACGTCCGAAAAACCGGCAAAGATCTTATCGCGAGTCGCATCCCCAAACAAAGTCGCCAGGGACAACAGGATCAGAACAAAAGGAGCCAGTGCCAAACCTGTGGTGTAGGCTATGGATGATGAAAGAATAAAGACCTCATGCTTGCTGATCTGATCCAGAAAACTTGAAAAACGCTGCTTGAACTTCATGATGCATCCCCCACTCCCACGTTACGATTTACTTCGTATTTGCCAACTCAATATGGAAATCCCGGTGCAATTACAAAATTAAAAGTCCTGATTCTTTCTGCGCAGATATACAAAAACCGTTGGATTTCAACCGCTAGGCGTTAATTTTCCACTCTGGGAAAACACAAAATCGTTTCAACCCTTACAACAAACAGTGCTAGCTTCCTTGCAAGGAGACGATCATGAACTACATCGAAGCCACCGAAAGCCAGATGCTGCAAATGCTGAACACCCCGGATACGGAAATCTCGGGATTTGAGTTTATCAAGATGGACTTCACTGAGGTCAGTCTGAAAAGTGCCCTTTTCACTGACTGTAAATTCGTCGGGTGCCACTTTGCGAATTGTTCCCTGATGAATGTCACTTTCCGCGGGGTCGTGTTTGAAGACTGCAATCTGATGGGCACTAACTGGACAGAAGTGCGCAAGAACGGCAACTATTCATTTAAGGGATGCAAATTGGATTATGCAAGTTTCCAAGGGGTGGATCTGCGGGGCTCGGACTTCGTTAACTGCGTGGTTCGCGAGTCTGACTTTGCTGGCGCCAACCTTTCCAAAGTCAGCTTTAACGGAGCCTCTCTGGCTGGGACATCTTTCACCAATGCCAATATCGAAAAAGCCGACTTCCGCGGCGCCCGGGAATACTTTATTGATCCCAAGTTCACAAAAATCAAAGACGCACAGTTTTCTTTCCCGGAAGTTTTGGTTCTGATCGAAGCGCTGGGTGCGAAAGTGGATCTATAAAAAAAGGCCGGGTTTTCGCCCGGCCTTCTCCAATTCAAAATTTGAATTTAATATTAAAGCATTGAAGCAACAGCGTCGCGTTCTTCAGTCAGCTCTTTCAACGTGTTGTTCATTTTCTCGCGAGAGAAAGCGTCGATCTCAAGACCTTTTACGATCTCGTATTCGCCGTTTTTGCAAGTGACAGGGAAACCGTACATGATGCCTTCTGGGATGTCGTAAGAACCGTCAGAAGGAATACCCATTGTAACCCACTCACCGTTTGTGCCCAACCACCAGTCACGGATGTGATCAACTGCTGCAGAGGCTGCAGAAGCGGCAGAAGACAAACCACGAGCTTCGATGATCGCAGCGCCACGTTTACCCACTGTCGGGATGAACGTGTCTTTATTCCAGGCATCACCTTCAGTGGTACCAAGTTTAAGCAACTCAGGAACTTTTGCACCGTCAGCTGTTGCGAAACGAACATCCGGGTACATCGTTGGGCTGTGGTTACCCCAAACTGCAACCTTTTTGAAGGAAGCAACTGGTTTACCAGTTTTAGTCGCCAACTGAGACAATGCGCGGTTGTGATCCAAACGAAGCATTGCTGTGAAGTTTTTCGCCTGTACGCGACCGTGCTTCATCGCGGATTTCATTGCGATGTAAGCGTTCGTGTTTGCCGGGTTACCAACAACCAAAACTTTTACATTTGGATTTGCGTATTTACCAATCGCTTCACCTTGACCAGTGAAGATCTGGCCGTTTGCAGTCAAAAGGTCTTTACGTTCCATGCCCGGGCCACGGGGACGTGCACCAACAAGCAAAGCAACATCAGCGTCTTTGAAAGCAACTGCCGGATCACCTGTAGCGATCATGGAGTGCAACAAAGGGAACGCGCAGTCATCAAGCTCCATCATCACGCCTTTCAGCGCTTTTTGAGCTTTTTCATCTGGGATTTCTAGAAGTTGAAGGATCACCGGTTGATCTGCACCCAACATCGCACCACTAGCGATACGGAAAAGAAGTGCATAACCGATTTGGCCGGCAGCGCCGGTAACTGCAACACGAACAGGAGCTTTCATAAGCTGGTTCCTTTCAAGGGTTTGGCGAATTAGCTATCCCGAAGAATTTAAACCCGCTGAAAGCCTCTGTCATGGGAAAAGCTGGAAATTATGCCTGTTTTCCGGGCAACAGGACCACTTTTGTGTCCTGCCCCCGCAGCGTCAAACGTGAAACGCCCCAGCATCAGCCAGCTCTTGCAGCAAGCGCTGGTCCAGCTTGTCTCCTTTGGTTTTCAAGTACTGACTGGGAACACAGACTTTCCCGGCATTCAAATCTTTCACCAGCTTCAAAAGTCCGGCGGCAGAGCTCTGAACCAAAACTCCGCCGAAGCTCAAACTGAAACTTTTCTTATTCACCGCACTCTGCTGCCACAACACGGGCGACCGCACACTGCGAAGCTGTAAGCGCGATTTCGCAGTGACCTTCACGGTCGATACAGGCACGGTCTTAAACCCTTGAAGCGAAATGTGCTTCATCCAGGATTTCAAGAAAGCCTCTTCAAGTTCTGCGGCACTCAGGGACTTCAACGCTTTCAAAGAGTCCTGATACATCTTTGGCAGCTCCCCGACTTCACCGGACTTGTCATGCAACGTCTTAAACGGTGTTGTGACTTTCAACCCCGCTGAATCCAGCCTCGCATCAACCAGATTCTTCAATGCCGTCCCGAACATATCCCGATGAGTCTGATCGACCCACACACCCAGACTCCACGTCGCGCTGAAGGAACCGTCAGATTCAGCGATATGCCACTCTGAAGATGGCCAATACGTCATGTCCCCCGGGCCGACTTCGACAAGCTGGGAATGTTTTTTGTGTTTTTCATAATTGAACGTGCGATCCAGTTCGGGATGTTTATCTCCATACGCCGCAGGCCACAGACGGAATCTTTTCACCCCCGCCACCGGGAAGCTGAAGACCCCGCAGGAATCCACATGAACCCCGAACGGAGTCTTGCGATAATTCCCCAGATAAAGTCCGATTTCAGAAAAACGATTTGGAAAACCCACATGGCGGAAAAGATCGTCGGTAAAGTCCTGCAACAGATGCTGCTTTTTCAGATTCACCTGCAAAAGCTCGTCACAGACCAGGCAATAATCCGGGAACTGGGCATTCATACGTTTGTGATATCCCAACAAGGATTTGTCGGACTTTTCCGGAAGCAACTCTAAAACTTCTTCCGGGTCGGCTTTAGCGCCATCAATGAAGAACTTCAAACCTTCGGGGTCATTCATTTCACGGCAACGATCACTATAGCTGACCAAAAGCTCGAAGATCTCGGCATCCGTCATCTCCAGCAGACCGGACTTCACATTGCGGGCAACCAGGGGCTTTTTCTCCCAATGGTTCTTGGCGAAGTTCTGCCAGAACTTCTGATCAAGCACGGTGGATGCAGCCTTGGGGGTGCCGTTTTTTTGCGCCATGGAATACTCCGTTTTAAGAGCGAATTTGAAGGCGCCAGAGTCGTTGAGATTGATCTGGGAGTCAAACAGAAGGTCCGGCCTGTAAATTTGCCACCCACTTAAGTACCCCCGGCCAAGCCCCTGCTAACACCTTGCGAACAGGGACGATTTAGCATAAAAAGAGCCCTCGCTTTGGAGACCCTGAACTATGACTTCTGCTGCCGTCACATTTGAAAACACCATTGAAACCATCGAGCTAAAACGTGATGTGACCAAGCACTTAAAACAAGGTCACCGCTGGCTTTTCGCCAACTGCTTTGATCCCAGCCGCAACCTGAAATCCGGGATTCACCTGCTGAACTATAAGGGCGAGGCTCTGGCTCTGGGCATCTGGCAGGGCGACACTCAATTGCGTTTCAGAGTTCTGGTTTTGGCCGAAGAGCCTATCTTCCGCCGCAACAACATGAAGCGCACGCTTGAATTGTACTTCGACAGCCAGTGGCGCAAAGCCGTTCAGATTCGTAAAACTTTTGATCTATCTGTGACCAACTCGTTCCGCCTGATCAACGGTGAAGGCGACGGTCTGCCGGGCCTGGTCGTGGACGTCTATAACGACACGGCCGTGATCAAACACGACCACCCGATCATGGAAAAAACCTGGAATGCCCCGGCCATTGCCGAAAAAATCCAGGAAGCCTTCCCTCAGGTGAAATGCGTCTATCTGAAGCGCCGTAACGACGCGGAAGAAAAAGGCGTAAACATCGTAGGGACCCTGGCCCCGGAAGTTCAGTTCCTGGAAAACGGCGTCCTGTTCGCATCCAATATCCGTGACGCTGCAAAGACCGGCTTCTTCCTGGATCAGCGTGACAACCGAAAGATGATTCAGCACTTTGCCAAAGACAAAACGGTGCTGAACCTGTTCAGCTATACCGGGGGCTTTTCGATCTTTGCCGCCAAAGGTGGCGCCACCGAAGTCACGAGCGTGGATATCGCGAAAGTCGCTATTCAGGCCGTGGCCCGCAATTTTGAAATCAACAACCTAAAAACTGTTCACCATGATGTGGCCACCGATGCCTTTGCCTATCTTGAGCAACTGAACACCGAAAAGAAAAAATACGACATCGTGATCACCGACCCGCCAAGCTTTGCCCCGAATGAAAAATCGGTCGAACAAGCCAAGGCCGCTTACACCAAAGTATTCTCTAACTCCATCAAACTGGTGAATCCTGAAGGCCTGTTTGCAGCAAGTTCTTGTTCCAGCCATATCTCTACCAAAGAGTTTATGGATATCTGTCAGGAAGCCTTTTCCCGCGCCCGTAAGAAGGCCACGTTGGTTTACATTGGCGGCCAGCCCGTGGATCACCCCTATCCTTTGGCGATGGAAGAACTTCGCTATCTGAAATTTGCCCTGTTCCGCCTGGACTAATTGGAAGGTTATCGACATGGAAACAATCAACAGTCTCCGTCAGGAAATTGATCAGGTTCACAAAGAAATGCATGCCCTATTGCTGCGCCGTCGTGATTTGACGATGGCCGTCTGGAAGATCAAGCAGCAGGAAGGTCAGCCTTTCTTCAATGCTGCCCGTGAAGAACAAATTCTGAAAGACTTCGTCAATATGGACGGAAAACAGGGGCAGGATCCCGCGATGGATGAACTCCTGAAAGGGGTCATGAACTCGGTGTTACGGGAATACGAAAAGTATCTTCGTTCAAAATTTGAATAAAAAAAGGGAGTCTGCGGACTCCCTTTTTTATTACTTCTTACGGCTTTGGTATTCTTTTTCTCTCTGGAAGTGGCTTTCTGACAAACCATAACTTTCCACGTTCCCCAGATCCTTGATCAAAGATTCAAGATCCTTTTTGCCGCTGATGAAGTCCAAATGGCCCTGAATTTTTGTGATCAACTCCGAATGACGTTCTTTCAACGCTTCATAGCGGATATAACCCAGACCCAATGATTCCCATTCCTTCACATAGCGGGCCGCTGACTGCGAAGTCCCGTTGTACATGGTATTACGGCATTCCTGGTCCGGCTTAATCTGGTGCCAGTTGCCGAATTGGTCTTTCAGTTTCACCTGGTGCTTTTCACATGGTTTGCCACAATCCTTGAAGCTGGAACCTTTGCTTAGGAACGCGGCGAACACACAGTGCTCCATGTGGAAGCTTGGCATGTACTGATAAGCGGTCACTTCAAATTGTGCGGCTTTACCGGCCTGAATCAGCTCACTGACTTGCACGTTGTTCAAATCATAACCCAGGCAAAGGCTGTGAAGGCCCTTATTCAGCAGATATTGCGCTGTCAGGTGATTGGTCACGTTCAGGCTGAAGTCACCCAGGATCTCGCCCTGATAGTTATTGGCTTGAAGCCATTGAACCGCACCCAAGTTTCTTGCCAGGATCGCATCCGGATTCAAATTGAACAGATGCTTCACATTGCGGTGTTCATTCGGTTTCAAAATACGAGTGGTCGCAATCGCCACCTTGATGCCGTTTTCTTTCAGCAGTTTCAAGCTGGGTTCAAAATCCAAACCGAATTCGAAATCCAGAATAACCAGATTCAAACCAGCCGTCGTCAGCTCGCCGGATTTGATGGCGTTAACGAAGTCTTCGACCTGCCCTTTTTCACGCAGAAGCAGATTCAGTTTTGCACCCGGAGCGGCTTTTTCAGTCGTCTTGTTGCCTTCAATCCATTCGCCGACAGCCAATGCCGTCTGGATTTCTGGTGCTGCGCCATTTTGAATGCGCAGATCCGTCAATTCTTTGACCAACTGCTGACGCAGTTCCTTCACCTGACGAGCAGGCAGGAACAACGGCGCAGCCGCGTCCAGTTCGCACGTGAACTCTTCACCGCGGAACGGGCTTCCCATCAAAGCAAAAAGCTCTTCACGCAAATCCAGGGAATTCAGCCCTTTGCTCTTCGCCGGCTCACAGATGTTAGCTGAAGTTGCGGAAACAGAGTAACGACCGTCCGTGTAGGTGACTTTCAAAGGCTGACCCAGCGAAGCCTCTGCACGGATAGACACCGGAAGACGTTTCTTTCTTTCCTTGTCTTCCACACTTAATGCCACGTCACGTTTCAGGTCTTTATCGTGATTATAGAACACACGAGCACCCATAAACATTTCGCTCATGTTGATATCGCGAGAGAATTCCAATTCAAACCGGCGGGTGTTCAGGGATTTTACCGCGAAAACGAATCCACCTTTTTCAGCACTTTGTCCGTTGCGGTCCTGATAAACCCACAACACACCGTCACCGGCCTGGATGAAGTCCGCTTTCAGCCCCTGCTGGATGTTTTCTTCGGTCAGTTCGACTTCCAAAGAGCTGTCCTTGACGCGAACAACTTTACCGAACTCAAAACCACGGTGGGCACTGAACGTGCCTTCCACAAGCCTCTGGTGATCCACACCATGGAACCAGCCACTGAAGAAGCCACGGGAAAATGCAGTGGCCATTTGTTTTTTCAAAAGCACCGGATTCATCAGGGCCTGATGATTCTGCGCAGACTCAATCGCCTGATCAAAACTGCGGGCTGCGGTGGCAACATATTCAGGCGTTTTCAGGCGGCCTTCAACCTTGAAGCAGTCAACACCGGCCTCAAGCAGGCTTGGCACTTCGTTGATGCCGCACAGGTCCTGCGGGGACACCAGGAAGGACTTGCCACCCAGGTCACGCTTTTCTTCATCAACATACATTTCGTAATTGAAGCGACAGCTTTGTGCACACTGACCGCGGTTGGCAGAACGGCCACCAATACTTTCGGATGTAAAACACTGACCTGAATAGCTCACACAAAGAGCGCCATGCACAAAGACTTCGATTTCTTTGTCGGTGTTTTGTTTGATCGAGTGAATTTCTTTGATCGAGTTTTCACGCGCCAATACGAAGCGCTGAATGCCCAGATCATCAAGCCAGATGATGGCTTCGGCGTTGCTGATGCTCATTTGTGTGGAACCGTGCACACGCTGATTCGGCGCCATCTGGCGAATCAGACGCACCAAACCCAGATCCTGAACGATGAACGCATCAGGTTTTAGTGGAAGAATTTTTTCAAGGGTCTCGGCTGCCTTGTGCAGTTCGTTTTGGAAGATCAAAATATTGAAGGCCAGGTTCACCTTCACGCCGTACAGGTGGCACGTGTCGATGATTTCTTTAACTTCCTCGATTTGGAAATCATAGCTTCGTCCGCGGGCATTGAAACCCGGTACACCCATGAAAATGGCATCGGCACCGTTATGGATGGCGGCCATAGCCATCTCTTTGGTACCCACGGGAAGTAACAGTTCAGGACGTTTGAAGCTTTGTGTTTGCATGGACGGTAATAAGCCAGTACCCAGCGAATTCCGCAAGCAGAAACCCTGCCCCCTCGCAAAATACGAAATTTTTATTAATTACAGGGGCTTGGAGCCAACAGAAACGACCTCTTTTAAGGCCTGTTCACCCCTGATTAATGGAATATTTTCCAAGGGACAGGTTAATGAACAGCCTGCATCTCGGCGGCGGAAAGCATTTTCAGCAGGTTTTCCAGCATGTGCACTTCTGCCTCCAAGGGGCCGAAGCGCTTTTCCAGATCGATACGGGCTTGTTTTTTCAAAGTCTCATAACTGCGTCGACCGGAAAACTTCCAGGCCGGGTGCTTACGGCAGGTTTTCAGATTTTTCTTCAGCGACTCGTACTCTTCATTCAGCACCAGCGAGCTTTGATATATTTCATCGGTGGTCAGATCATTCAGCTGACCCAGCTCGGCCATGCACAAAAGCTCGATGCGTTTCAAGGCATCATGATCCTGGGACTTGTAAGCGGCCTGCACACGCTGCCACTTGATCGAAGCCCATTCCTGATGTTCTTTTGAAACCCCAATCTGCTTGTCGGGATGAAGCAGACGCGCGAGCTTTCGGTACGTGGTGCGCACCAGGCTTTCCGCCTCGGCCTGTTCTTTTTCCAAAGCTTCCTGGCTGGCGTTTTCAGCAATGATCTGCTGCAGGAAGTCTTTCAGATGCACCGGCATATTGCGCAGATATCTTTGCTGATATGCGGGATCGGCAGCCTTCCACAGACGGCCTAGCAGCTTCCAGTCCCCGCACTTCATCGCGATCTGGAAAGTCTCTTTGAATAACTGGTAGCCAGCCATTGGCACGGACAAGTGACGCGCCATCATGCCGTCATCAATATCATTCAGGTAATGATACACGGAACGCGCGCGACGTCTAAGGCCGCTTAAGGCGGAATCGTCTTTAAAGAAAATCTCGGCAAAGTTGATTGCCGGTTCGTCGTCATCGACAGGCGCCGGCTCTCCGGGAAGTGCTGATGATCTTGTCGCGGTGTCGAAGCGGTTCTTTCTCAGTTTATCGATGACAAACTTCCATACGTCATCACCGGCCTGATACTGGCTTTCCTCCTCTTTCAGCATGCAGTAAGCACGCTCCAAAGGAACGTCCGAGGTGTTGGCAACGTATTTCAAATGCACCTGGAAAGTGGTCAGAACCTTGTGACGTTTTTCAAGCAGCTCGCCCGCTTGCAGTTCATTTCTAAATGTCAGGTTGTACCAATCCTGATAAAGGATCTGATCCCAAAGCAGAAAGTCCGTATGGTCTTTTTCAAGCTGTCGAATTTTCTTCAGCAGATTCGACGACGCAAAGAAAAGATCTTTGCGTATATTTTTATCGTCCGTCACAGAAACATCATGATGCATAAGAGGCAATCCCTTACCATGCCTCCAGATTCCCTGCTAATAAAAACAAGGAACTGCCAAATCTATCGGCAGCACTGCTGAAAAACCAATCAGTCCAAGCGTGGACACAACCAATCTGGATACATCTTAGGAAGAACATCCGAGCTGACAATCTTTGCAGGCTCTTGCATTTCAGTGAATTGGACTGGAGCAATCCCCAGCTTTGCTGTCCACTCGCTGTAGTATTCTTTTTTGGTGGGATGAAACGGAGTAACAGCGTTGATGACTGACGGTGCCGCTTCTGCTTCAGCGACAGCAACGATGATCTGCACCAGATCGTCACGATGAATCAGATTCACGGGAGCATTGCCCGCGCAGGACCGCTGGCTTTGTGACAAACTTTTGGCAGGGTGCCGGTCCCCACCGATCAAACCTCCGGGGCGAATCACCGTCACGTGGTCTTTAAACTTCTTACTTAAAAGCATTTCCACCGCCACCAGCCAGCGCGCACTGTCTGTACTGGGCAGAGTCTTGGCTTGCTCGGTAATGCGACCCGCTTGATGGCCATAGACCGAAATAGAGCTGATAAAAATAATTCGGCGATAGTCGCCTGTCGGAATTTTGGCAACGAAGGCTTCGGGGGCGATTTGCACCAGCGGCGGTGTGTTCAGAAACAGCACATCACAGGATTTGGCCGGAAAATCATCACGTCCCCAGTCAAAGTCCTGACTGCGGGTGCCCCAGTTTTCAACACCTTTTTGACTTAAATTCTCGGACAACTTCTGTCCCAGCCATCCCATGCCGATGATGCCCCACGTTTGCGTCATCAGTTACCTTCCAACAAAATCAAGAATGGCATGACCCAGCAGTTTGGGCTGTTCCAAAGGCACATAGTGCCCGCAATGCTCAATCACGTGAAACTTGGATCGAGTTATCTGGGCATGGCGGTTTTTGAGGGAATCAAAAGGAACCACGCGGTCATTGGCAGCGGCGACAATCAACACCGGGAACGAAAGCTCCTGCAAAGCCGCACCTTGATCGACTCGGTCCACAGTGGCCAGGGTTTGGTTGATATACTGTTCAGAGGAAAAATCCGCACTCATCTGCATGACAGGTCCCACAACCTGGGGATCGTTCAGAAAATCCGGGTGAATATAACGATCCATCTCTTTTTCCGAGATGCCGTTGTATTTTCCGCGCTTTAACAGAACCACCATTTTCAGGCGCGCCGCCCGTGTTTTTTCAGACAGGGCACCCACACTTGCAGCTATAAGGGATAAAGACAGAATTCGTTCAGGAAAGCGGGTCGCAAATGTTTCAGCGATATACCCACCCATGGAAAAGCCGACCAGATGAAATGTCTTGTCGGCTGTCTTGCCAACTTCTTCGATCATGGCATCCAGATTCTGAGGATGCTTCAAATCCACCACTCGAACATTGTAGTGTTCAGAAAAAACCGGCACCAGAGGGGCCCAAAGCCTTTCATCACACAAAAATCCCGGCAGCAATACAATAGTTTCAAGTTGCTTCATGCCCCGATCCTATCACCGGGGCACCCACAAAAGCACTATTTTAACGTCTTGGATAATTCCACCAGTTTCTTTGCCACCGCGTGACCTGACTGGGGATTCTGACCTGTCACCAATCGCTCTGAAACCACAGCCTGTGAATTCCAGTTTTTTACCGGATGCATTGTTGCTCCGCGCTCGCGCAATGTGGACTCCAGCATAAATGGCACCACTTTGCTAAGGCCTACTTCATTTTCTTCCGCATCCGTGAAGGCACTGACATCTTTACCCTTTACCAGATAGTCCCCATTGGAAAGCTTCACATTCACCAACGCCGCCGGGCCGTGGCAGACCGCAGAGACAATGCCACCGTTTTCATAAATCGCCGCAGTCAGTTTGTCCATGTCAGCCGAGCTTGTAAAGTCCCACATGGCCCCGTGCCCACCGGCAAAGTGAATCAACTGGTAATCCTTGGAATTGATCTTGCCGATTGCCAAGGTGTTTTGCATTTGTGACATCAGCTTTTTATCTTCGACGAATTTCTTGTTGTCCGGGTCTTTCAAATCAAGACTGGATTCATCCATCGTTGTGACTCCACCCTTGGGACTGGCAAAGTCGACTTTATAGCCGGCCTTTACCAGAGGATAATAGATATGTGTCACTTCAGACAGATACCAGCCCGTCTGCTGACCTGTGCTGCCTTTGACGTTATGGTTTGTCACAACAATCAGTGCCTTTTTCATAGTTTTACCCGCTTCCTTGGCCTGGGCGCCTACAGACAGTCCCAATACAGCCAGAACAGTTGCCAGAGCTTTCATAGTGATCTCCTTTGTTACAGCCCCAGGATGCCTGCTTCCAGTCGATCTATCAATTTCATAGCTTTCATAATAGCTATCTGAAATAATCATAACGAATTAAGAGGAACCCATGAAGCCAGGCTTGGATTTAAACCTGTTATTTATCATTGAAAGTCTGTATCGGACGTCCAACATCTCAAAAACAGCCGATGAACTGAATATGAGTCAGTCCGCTGCAAGCCATGCCCTGGCCAAACTGCGCGATCATTTTAATGATCCTCTGTTTGTTCGCGTTCCCAAAGGCATGTCAGCCACCCAAACAGCAAAGAACATGCGGGCTGCAGTTGAAGCCTTCACCCAACAAGCACGCGCCCTCGCCCAACAGTCGGAAAAGTTCGATCCCAAGAAAGCCCAAGGGCGCATCAATATCGCGACCACGGACATGGTTGAAGTGATTTTAGCGCCAGCCCTGTTAAAAAGACTGAAAACTGAAGCCCCGGGGTTGCAAATATCTTTCCGCCCCACCGGCGGAGATCTGCCAAAGCCCGAGCTTGAAAGTGGCGTGTATGACCTGGCCATTGCCGGCTTCTATAAAAACATGCCCGAAGGCTTTTATCAGGTGAAGGTCTATGAAGACGGATTTTCCACCGCCTATCGCAGAAATCATCCCATTATCCAAGGGACACTAAAAGCTGCGCAGTTTTACGAGTGCGATCATGCCCTGATCACACTTCAGGGAGATTTTAAAGACGGTCTGCGCAGACGTGTGAACGGAAGGACCCTGGAACGCCATATTGCATTTGGATCCTACAGCTTCACCGGACTGGCGTGGACGGTCGCTTCGACGGACTTGGTACTTACTGCGCCTTCGCTGTTATTGAAAAAGTATGCCGAACATTTCCCGGTGCTGGTGCAAAAGTGCCCGGTCGATATTCCGAAGATCGAGATTCGTATGATCTGGCATTCTTTGACTCACAAAGATCCCCTTAAAGCCTGGTTTCGCGAGGTCTTAAAACAAGAATTCCAAAAGTTGGCGTAAACGACGGCAATTTACTCGAACAAAGGCATATTTAAAGCACGAATCCAGCGCAGCATATTCTCGGACACAGGCACAAAGAATGTCGCCGCTTCCCCGCACGGATGGTTTGAAATGGCGTTTTCCACTCCGACAAACTTCATCTTGCCATCAACGTCAGTCACATAAGCACTGCCCCCGGAATCCCCGTGGCAAGCGCCGGGACTTGGCTTAAACATCTCGCCCACTTCCAGACCGTTATATCCGTTCAAACCACGAATTGGCAGGCTGAACGCCGCCTTTTCACCTTTAGGGCCTTTGCTTTCGGTTTGACCAAATCCGACATGAGTCAGCTCCCGGCCGATCAAAGACTTACCCGCAATCATCAGAGGTGCCGGACGGATCTGATAGTTTTCAAGATTCACTTCCTGTTCCAGCACCAACACCGCAAGGTCGCTGTGACTGGCATCACTTGGGGGATAAATCACGGCCCGCTGAACTTTGAACTGCGGCGTTGCCATGGGTTTGGCTTCAACGGGGGAATCCCCGATATAGATCCACGTGCGCTGGGCGAATTCTTCTTTGGTGACTTTAAAGGCTTTGGCTCCCAAAGAAATACAATGGGCCGCCGTCAACACCAAGCGCGGACCAATCAAGGTGCCGCTGCAATAGACCTCACCCTGGGATTGATTGGGTAATGCTTTATAGGTCAAAGCCACCGTCTGACGGAAAGACCCATCCGTCAGGGTCTTTCCCCCGACGACCGCAGAACTTATCACGGGCATCAACAATAGCAAAACCAACATTGCTTTCATGAAAGCCGTTCTACAGCGGGCCTTCAGGGTTTGCCAATATGTATTTAAAGGGATCTTTAACAGCAAACCAGATGAAAATTTCACAGCGATCCTTAGCCGTTCCCTTCCTCTGTTTGCTGGGATAAGAAGAAGCCTTTAGGAGTCATTATGAAATTGCTTATCGCCGGTCTGATTGCAAGCACACCCATCTTATCCTGGGCGCAGGAAGATACTTGCAAAGCGCTGAAACCAAAGACCACCGTGTTCTTTGATGAAAGCAGCAACTTCGGTCCGGACTTTATGGACTATTGTTATGACGAACTTAGCGATACGCCCGCTCACATGAAGGCCTGCTATATGGAAGCCGAAGTCTGGCAAAAATGGGCCGAGTGCAAGGTCGAAAGTCAGCAGTAACTAACCTAAAAATTCCTGCACCATCGTAAGGACACCCTCTTCATTTTCCTTATGGGGCACGTGGCCCCCGCCAACCAGGATCTTTTTCACAGAAGGTCCCGACACCAAATCACAAATCATATCAGGAAAGCGCACAGAACCGTATTCATCGTGATCACCGTGAATCACTAAAACCGGGCAATGCACATTTGGTAAAACATCCTGCAAGACCAATTGGCAAACTCAGGGGACAACCACACCTCGGTCCACGCATCCACCACCCAACGGGCTTTATCGCCATGGTACTTTGCCAGTCGTTCAATTCTTTCCACGCTGGCAAAAGCCTTTTTGGAATCTTCAATCCCTTTGCGGGTACGATCTTCAACAAAAGCCTGCGCCGACATACTGATGACCGCCTTCACTTGCGGCAACAAAGACGCCGCCCTTAACTCAGGTTACGCAGGCTCTTGGCAATCTGCCGGTACAGTGTACTTTCGACATTGTTCTTTCGTTGAATCAAAAACACGCTCTGCTTTCGCTCTTTTTGAGGAAGAGGGGACTCCAGCTCTATCAGGCGAAATTCTGGCAGAATTGCTTTATTATGAAGACTTACCACGAACTCGGGCAGATAAGCCACGCACGCCCCCTGGCGGCATAGTTCCAAAGCCGATTCCATCATGGTGACACGGTAAAGAATTTGCCTATTGTATTCATGATCCGGCCAGCCATCCAGGCCCTGCACCTTTGACGGCGTTCCCTGCGTCGGCAACAAGGGTACAACAAAGGGCAACTCACTCCAACTCTGGCTTCTAAATTTCTTCAGGCCAAAGATTCCCATTTTTATTTTAGTAACCTCAGCAAAATCCACACCCGCCTTTGGAATGGGCGCATAGGTAATACCGATATCCACCACGCCATCCGCAATCGCCTGCTCCAGTCGCCCCGGACGATACTCATGCAGTTCCAATGGCCCCAGATCGACTGACTTCATCAAATGGCCAAGGAAATAAGTGGTGAAAACCTCGAAAGAGCCCAGACGATAAGGACTTTTTTCCGCATCGGAACGCAGCAGATTTTCCGGGATTTTGAGCCATTGATCCAGCAGACCAGCCGTTTCATTTTTAAAGCGCTGCCCCGCTGGAGTCAGGCGCAATCCCCGTCCTTCAGGTTCCAGTAGCTTTGCGCCTACCTCCTGTTCCAACAAACGTAAAGCTTTGGACAGGGCCGGTTGCGACACGTGCAACACCTCTGACGCCTTTACCAGCGATCCAGTCTCTGCAAACACCTGAAAGTAACGAACACGTCCTATATCCATAAGTTATGTATATATAACTTTAATGAACTTTTATTCAATAATAAATATGACTATTTTAACGGCAGATCCCAACCACGAAAGGAATGAATAATGAAATACATCTTTGTACTTGGATTGTTATTAATGTCGGGACTGCCAGCCCAGGCGGCCACAGTATGCAACTACACAGAGACCCCTTGCGACGAACAGGGCAACCACTATTATTGCTCTATGGGTCGCGGCTGGGCCGGGGACCGCCATTTCTGCTCAGCGAACGATGTCAGCACACCTCGCCCCAGACAGTTTATAAAAGCCCGGGACTATCTGCGCGATTGCATTAAAGAGTGCGTTGATGCCGGTGGTGCCGCATCCACTTGCCACCACCAATGCTGGTAGGAAGTTACACCACGCCTTCTGACTTGAGGTGTTCTATAAACGCTCTTAGTTTCGGCAGAACCTGAGAGCGTTTTGAGTAATACAAATAAAATCCCGTACTGCTGGTCGAAAACTGATTCAGCACCAGTTCCAGTTTTCCAGCAGCCAGCTGATCACCCACGACTTCTTCTGCCGCATACATAATGCCCAAGCCATCAACGGCCGCACGTAAAGCCTGCACAGAATCATTAAAGATCAAAGCGGGCTTCACCTGCACCTGAAACTCTGTGCCTTTTTGTTCAAACTCCCACCGGTCATAAATCCGATCGGTGTTCAAACGGGCCACAATGCAATCATGACTTAACAGATCCTTGGGGTGCTTCGGACGACCGGCTTTATTCAGATACTTCGGGGACGCCACCGGCACAAAACGCACTGGCCCGATCAGCTTCATCGCGACCATGTCCTTTGCCAACACATCCGACAGCCTGATGCCCGCATCAAAACCCTGGCCAATCACATCCGAGGTGGCGTCTTCAAAGAACAACTCCACTGCGACTTCGGGATACTTTTTTCGGAAGCTCACAATAAGAGGCGCTAAAAACCACGGATATATCATGCGTGGCATATTCAGCCGCAAAAGTCCGGACGGCTTCTGAGCGTAAGTGCCGACATTGGAAAGAGCCGCCAGAATCTGATCCAACGCAGGCCCCGCCTGGGCCAGGAACTGATCCCCAGCCTCTGTCAGACTGGTGCTGCGGGTGGTGCGACTGAGCAGTGCAACCCCCAAGCGACTTTCCAGCTGCTTGATGGCCTGACTGACTGCCGAGGCCGAAATGCCCAACTCTGTGGCAGCGGCGGTGAAGTTTCTTTTCTCCGCCACCAGCTTCAGCGCAATAAGTCCATCCAGCTGATCACTTTGCATAAGGCTCCCTTTTTTAGTCCGCCTTGGCGTTGCTGTTTTTCTTCCACCAAGTTTGAGTCACGTACTGATCGTTGATCGTCACGACCTCGCCGATCTGTGGCGCAACCAAAGAAATCCCATCACGAGTCGTCGCTGCCGAGATTTTTTCGATAGGCTCGGACCAGGAATGCAACGCCAACGAGAACATACCCCAGTGAATCGGGAAATATCTTTTCGCATTCAGATCCTTAAAGGCCTGAATGGATTCATCCGGCAACAGGTGGACTTCGCGCCACTTTTCGTTGTACTGACCATTTTCAATAAAGGCCAAATCAAAAGGCCCCATCTTTTCACCAATATCCTTGAAGTGAGTGTCATAACCAGAGTCCGCACAGAAATAAATGTTGTGCTTGGAGCTTTTAATCACCCATGAAGCCCACAGGGACTTGTTCTGATTCGTCAAACCCCGTCCAGAGAAATGCTGGGCCGGTGTTGCGGTGAACTTGATACCGGCAATCTCCACACCCTGCCACCAGTCCAATTCCTGGATCCGACTGGCTTCAATGCCCCAGCCCGTCAGGTGTGCGGCAACCCCCAGCGGAACCACGAAACGTGTGGCTTTGTTTTTAAAGAATTTGATTGAGTCCATGTCCAGATGATCCCAGTGATCATGGGACACAATGATCACATCAATTTCAGGCAATTCAGAAAGCTCAATCACCGGCTTTTGGAATCGTTTCATCATAAATCCAAAAGGTCCGGTGGATGTTGAAAGCACCGGATCGATCAGAACATTTTTTCCATCCAGCTTCATCAGTACGCTGGAATGCCCGAACCAAACCACCTTGAAGTCATCACCAGCCTGATTGAAATTGGCAAAGTCCGTTTTGACCTCTGGCAAATGCTCTGTCGGAATTCTTTCCGCATCCCCGCCGAACAGGAATTCCTTGGTCGTTGAGAAATTCATCGTGCGCTTGCGCATTTCTTCCACCAGACGTGGACGACGATTCACAAAAACTTTTCTTTCTTTGTCATAGTTCGGAGAATTTTGATAAGCCTCTGCCTGTTCTTTTGAAGGCAAAGATCCAAATGAAGAACAACCCACCATCGCAATTCCTCCTACACCCAATAGACAACCCACCAGCAGTACAATCAGGACCGTTTTAAATAGACGCATAAATCTCCAGCTTGTCTTGAACTTACTAAATCATATGCCGATTTCACTATAAAGGAGAATGAACCCTTTCTTCATGCGCTATTAAGCAAATCTTAACAATACAAATGTCAGGAATTGTTAAGTAATTCTTAAAAGCACATAAAGCCGAAGATGGTTTTTCAATGACAGCCAGTACCGTAGTATTGGTTTGATCCCGAAACATCCAACAAAGGAACTCTTATGATCCAGGCTAAAGGCATGGCGGCCCACACCTCCAAAGCACCTCTGAAACCTTACTCTTTTGAGCGCCGTGATCCTAAAGATCATGACGTTGTTATCGACATCAAATACTGCGGCATTTGCCACTCTGACATTCACATGGTTCGCGACGAATGGGGCCCCGGCCAATTCCCCATGGTTCCCGGTCACGAAATCGCCGGCGTTGTTCGCGCCGTAGGTCCCAAAGTTACCAAATATAAAGTCGGCGATCATGTCGGCGTGGGCTGCCTGGTGGATTCTTGTGCCGAATGCGCCCACTGCAAACAGGATCTGGAACAATACTGCATGGACGGTCAAACTTTGACTTACGGATCCATGGAACGCGACGGTTCCGGTATCACTCAAGGTGGATACTCCGACGTGATTGTCGTCAAAGAAAGCTTCGTCGTGCGCATCCCTGATTCATTGCCATTGGATAAAGCAGCTCCCCTGCTGTGTGCGGGAATCACGCTGTATTCGCCACTGGCACACTGGAAGGCCGGCCCGGGCAAAAAAGTGGCTATCATGGGACTTGGCGGCCTTGGACACATGGGTGTGAAACTGGCCAAAGCCATGGGTGCGGAAGTCACAGTTCTTAGTCACTCTGAAAGCAAACAGGACGACACTTTGAAACTTGGTGCAGATCGTTTTATTCTGACTAAAAATGCCGATGCTTTCAAAGACAATGCTTTGTACTTTGATCTGATCATCAATACGGTTTCCTCCGCAGATCTTGAAATGGCAAATTACTTCAGCTTGCTGAAACTGGATGGCACCTTGGTGTCAGTCGGAGCTCCGGACAAACCGCTGTCTGTAAATGTCTTCCCGCTGATTCTGATGCGTCGAAGTTTTGCAGGATCTGCAATCGGTGGGATCAAAGAAACCCAAGAGATGCTCGATTTCTGCGGCAAACACAACATCACACCGGAAATTGAGCTGATTTCTCCGGAACAAGTGAATGTGGCTTATGAACGAGTGCTGAAAAGCGACGTGCGCTATCGATTCGTTCTGGATATGGGAAAAATCTAAGAAAGCTGAAAAAAAAGAGGCCGGGAAACCGGCCTCTTTACTTTAAACGCTTGCGTGAAACTTGATGTGACTTTCAACGAAAGTCGCAATGAAGTAATAGCTATGGTCGTACTGCTCCCGATAGTTCACTTCGTAAGGCTGCCCCGCAGTTTTGCAGGCACCTTCAAAGTTTTGAGTCAGCAACTGGCCTTTTTGCAGAAACTCATCTTGCGTCCCTTGATCAATCAGGATTTTGGCCGGATGACGGGCCCCACTATTTACCAATTCTGTGGCATCGTACTGCGACCACGTACTGCCGTCGTTCCCCAGATATCCTGCGAAGGCTTTTTGCCCCCACGGACACTGAATCGGATTCACAATCGGTGAAAACGCCGAGACAGAGCGATACTTGCCTGGATTGCGCAGACCCAAAACCAAAGCGCCATGCCCACCCATGGAATGCCCCATGATGGAAATGTGCTCGGCAGAAACTTCAAACTGTTTCTGAATCAGGGAATAAAGCTCTTCATTCACATAACTGTACATCTTGTAGTGGTCTTTATAACCATCCACTGTCGCATCCACGTAAAAGCCCGCGCCGGAACCGAAGTCATAGCTGTCATGTTCTCCGGGAAGCTGCAAGCCACGCGGCGAAGTGTCCGGACAAATCACCATCAACTGGTGCTCTGCCAGATATTTCTGCGCGCCCGCCTTGGTGATGAAATTTTCATCCGTGCAGGTCAGACCGGAAAGCCAGATCACGCAGCCTTTGACTTTACCCTCGGGGATGAAAGTTGAAAACTTCATCTTGGTTTTAGTCACAGCAGAGTCGTGCTCCCAGAACTGAGTCAGTCCCTGGAATGTTTTATGCGTTTTTAAAGGTGTCAGATTCATGGATCCCCCGCCCGTTCTACATTTTGATGACAGAACGGATGCTTTTTCCTTCATGCATATAATCAAAGGCTTTGTTGATATCTTCAAGTGGCATTGTGAACGTCACCATGTCGTCGATGTTGATTTCACCGGACATGTATTGCTCCACATAACCTGGAAGCTCCGTGCGGCCCTTAACCCCACCAAAAGCAGATCCCTTCCACACACGACCCGTCACCAATTGGAACGGACGAGTTGAAATCTCCTGACCAGCACCAGCAACACCAATCACGATGGACTGGCCCCAGCCACGGTGTGCACACTCCAACGCCGCACGCATCAATTGGGTGTTACCCACGCACTCGAAGGAATAGTCCACGCCCCATTCAGTCATTTCAACGATCACCTGCTGAATTGGCTTGTCATGTTTTTTCGGGTTTACAAAGTCCGTAGCACCGAACTTCTGCGCCATTTCCCATTTCGCATCGTTGATATCGATCGCGATGATACGGGAAGCTCCGGCCATTTTTGCACCTTGGATCACAGACAAACCAATGCCGCCCAAACCAAATACTGCCACCGTCGCACCTTTTTCAACTTTTGCCGTGTTCAAAACAGCGCCAATCCCGGTGGTCACACCACAACCCAGCAGGCAGACCTTGTCCAAAGGTGCCGCAGGATTGACTTTGGCCAAAGCGATTTCCGGAACCACAGTGTATTCCGAGAAAGTGGAACAACCCATGTAGTGATGAATCATTTTGCCATCTTTCGAGAATCGGGAGGTTCCATCCGGCATCAGGCCTTTGCCTTGAGTCGCACGGATGCGCACGCACAGATTGGTTTTACCAGACAGACAGAATTTGCACTCTTTGCACTCAGGAGTATAAAGCGGAATCACATGATCGCCTTTTTTCAAAGTCGTCACACCTTCGCCGACTTCTTCGACGATGCCGCCGCCTTCATGACCCAGAATCACCGGGAACAAACCCTCTGGATCCGCGCCGGACAACGTGAAAGCGTCTGTATGGCATACGCCCGTCGCTACAACCTTGATCAGAACTTCGCCCTTTTTAGGTCCTTCCAGATCAATTTCCTCGATGGACAAAGGGGCTCCGGCTTTCCAGGCAACTGCGGCTTTGATTTTCATGTAATTCTCCTTAGTTAATAAGAAGGAATTATAATTTCCCAACCCCCACTTGACTAGGCAACGAAAGGAACAATACTGTTTCTGCATGGAAACAATAAGATCGTTGCAGGGAATCATAGCTTTCGTCAAAATCGCCGACTCCGGAAGCTTTTCCGCCGCGGCTCAGGCTCTGGGTGTTTCCAAGTCCCATATCAGCAAAACCATCAGCCAGTTGGAATCAGACCTGGGGGTGGCCCTGTTTGTCCGCTCCACCCGTAAAGTCCAGCTGACCAGTGTCGGCGAACGTTTTCTGGAAACCTGCCGCCAATCACTGCAAAATCTGGATTCGGCAAAAAAAGAAATCCTGGATCTGTCAGACACTCCCCGCGGCGTTCTGCGCGTCACCCTTGCCGGAATCTTTGGCGAGGACTATATCGCCCCCGTGGTGATTGACATGGCCAAACGCTATCCCGATCTGAAAATCGAACTGGATTTTTCAAGCCGCGTGGTGGATCTGATTGAGGAAAAATTCGATGTGGCCATTCGTATCGGGCACCTGGAAAACTCCTCTTTGCTGGCCACTAAAATTGCTTCACGAGTTGAATACGTAGTCGCCTCCAAAGCTTACCTTAGCGCGTCCCCAGCATTGAAAGATCCTGAGGATCTGGCAAAACACAACTGCATCGGAGAAAGATCATCCTGGAGCTTCCGCAAACGGGGAAAATCTTTTCAAGTTCCGGTAAAAGGAAATTTCAAATGCAACAATCCGCGTGTGTTGCAAAAAGCCGTGCTGTCCGGCCTGGGGGTGGCAAGACTTCCGGGGTCCTACGCATTTGAAGACATCAAAAAAGGCCGTCTGGTTTCACTGTTGGAAAACTTCAGCGAAGGGCGCAAAGACATCTGGGCGGTCACCCCCATTCGTCACCGACAAAACATAAATGTGAAAACTTTTATTCAGGAAGTTAAAAAGCATTTGTCAGATGACTATGCGGACGTCCTTTTTTAGCCTGTTTTTTGAGCAAACCCAGACTTCAGGGTCAATAACACCAAGTTTATCTGTCAGCACCTGATGAGTCCTTGCCAAGTCTCACTTCGTTTTTCATAATTTTTAGGTCTTCGACAATAAAGTCGGGCGTTTTAAAAAGGGGATTACGTGAAATCATTCATCGTAGCACTGGCTGTTTTGGGTTCTGCTGTATCTGTACAAGCTGCTTCCGGTCTTAAAGGCAATGGCGTTTATGGCGTTGCAGGTTGCGGTCTGGGTTCCTTGGTTTTCGGTAACGAAGAAGGCGCGATGCAAGTTATCGCTGCAACTTTGAACGGTACTGGTGTTCAAACTTTCGGTATCACTTCCGGTACTTCCAACTGCGGTAAAGGTCTTTTTGCCAAAGCTGAAGTAAACTCTTTCATCGAATCCAACTCTGTTGCTTTGGAAAACGACATCGCTCGTGGCCAAGGTGAGACTCTGTCCACTTTGAATAACATGTTGGGCTGTGATTCCAAATTCAACGGCACTCTTCAACAGAACTACAAAGAGATCTACGCTCCAGGCGTGAACTCTTCTGAAAAAATCGTTACTTTGGCTCAATCTTGCCAAGGCTAATGACTTTGAGTTTCTGCAACAAAAGCCTCATGAAAATGGGGCTTTTGCTTTTTTCACTGACCATATCTTCACTGGCTCTGGCAACCGGTGATCTGTCCTCTCGCGCCTCCACTGAAAAATGGGGCGACAACATTCAATGGTTGCGACTTCTGCAATACGATAAGAACACTTTCGGCGGCTACACGAGTCCGGCTGAAAACCCCGCGTTTTTCCTGCATCCTGAAGGAAAAACCAACCCCGCTCTGGAATTGCAGGCCACCATCTCGGCCCTTCTGGATCCGGAAAAGAAAATCAAATCCAAAGATGGCCAGTTCAATGAATCCGCGGCCTGTGTATTCCCCGCCCGAAAGCTCTGGCTTGAAAAAATCAGCGGACAAAAACTGCCCTCCGTTCCCTGTGAACGCTATGAAAGATTCATCGAAATTCTTCAGCCGCAGTCTTTGACCTATGTCTTCTCGTCTTACTATCTGAACAATCCTGCCTCTGCATTCGGGCATACCTTCCTGCGCATCAATAAAAGTGCTTCGGCCCGTGATGGTGAACGCTACGAACTGTCTGACTATGGCGTGGGTTATGCGGCGGTAAAGGTTTCTGACAATCCATTTATCTATTCTTTCCTCGGCGTCTCTGGCCTGATGCCCGGAACCTTTGATATCAATCCGTACTATTACAAAGTCCGTGAATACAATGACTTTGAATCCCGCGATTTGTGGGAATACGACCTGAACTTCACCCCGGAAGAAGTCCAGCTGATCGTCGCCAACATCTGGGAACTGATCAGTGCAGAATTCAACTATCACTATTTCAAAGAAAACTGTTCTTACCGCATCCTGGCTTTGCTTGAAGCCGCCCGCCCGTCGCTGGAACTCACCAAAGACCTCAAATCCCAGGTGATGCCGGCAGACACGGTCGGAACGCTTTATCAGCAGAAGGATCTGGTTAAGAACATTCACTATCGCCCTTCGATCCGCGCGACTTTCGACACCCGCTACAAAAAGCTGGGCCCGGCTGAACAAGAACGCATCCGCCAGTTCGCAAGAACGGAATCCCTGTCTCAGTTGGTTGCAGGCCTTGAAACTCAGCAAAAGCGCGACACTCTGGATGCCGCCATGGACTATCTGGATTTCAGATATCCAAAAGAAATCCTGCGCAAACAAGGGGCTTACCTGTTTAAAAAAGACATTCTGCTGGCCCGTGCGGAACTGGGTGGAGCTTCAGAACCATTGACCGTGCCTGCTCCCTGGAATGAAGCTCCTCACGATGCTCAAGGATCCCGACGCTGGGGTTTGGGATACCGCGAATGGAATTCAGACCGCTTCTATCTGCTCGACACAAAACTATCCCTGCATGATTTGCTGGATCCGAAAAAAGGTTACCCACCAACTGCCGAGATCACGATGGGAGCTTTCAGCTTCAGCTTTAATCCGGACAATGAAGAAATCGCACTGGACAAAGCCACCGTGTACGAAGTGATCTCTCTGGCACCAGTAGATGCATTCAATCAGGGCTTTTCGTGGCGCCTGAAAGTGTCTGTGGAACGTGGCTATGAAAATGGCTGCACCACACTTTGCCGCTGGACCGAACTGAGCGGGGGCTCTGGTATCACAAAGTCCTATTGGAACGATCTGGATCTCAGCCTGTGGTTGCGTGCCACAGGTCAAACCAGCCCTGACTTTATCGGCGACACATGGAAGATCGGTGCCGGTCCTGCCGTCAGTGCCCGCTGGAATCGTGACTGGTTTGCTCTTTTCGCTGAAAGCTATTATCGCTACGATTATAAAGGTTTTGAACACGAGTATCGTCAAAACACACTGGGCGTGAACTTCAGTGTGAACAAGTCTTTAAGCCTGCGTCTGTCTGGCGAAGAAACCAACTCTGTTCAGCGTGGCGAAGCGCGCCTGCTTTACTACTACTAGCCCCTGCATTCTTACACGTTGAGCTCCCCCCTTCGTCACCTATGATGAAGAAAAGGAGCTCATATGAGCCTTACAAAAAAAATTATCACTGGTTTCGCCACAGGTTTTGTTTCAGCCCTGCTTCTTAGAAAAATCCGAACCCAGATAAGATCGCGATCATTCAAGGGTGCGGTGGTGCTGGTCTCGGGAGGCTCGCGCGGGCTGGGGCTTTTGATTGCCAAAGAATTCTGCCGTGCAGGGGCCAGCGTGGCTTTGACGGCAAGGGATGGCAACGAACTGCGCCGGGCGCAAAATATCCTTCAGCTGGACAGCCCTCAAGCGCTGGTTCACACCTTCGTTTGTGACTGCCGCATCCCCTTGGACGTGGAGCAAACCGTGGCTCAAGTCGTTCACACCTTCGGTAAAGTCGATGTGCTTGTGAACAATGCCGGGATCATATCCTCCTCACCACTGGAGCATGTCACCGAAGCCGACTATGAGGATTCGTTGGCGGTTCACTTCTGGGGTCCCTATCACTTCATCGAACACTGCCTGCCCGTCATGAACAAAGGCAGCCGCATTGTGAACATCGCCTCGATTGGCGGCCTGATTCCGATCCCCCACCGTGCCGCCTACTGCGTGGGGAAACACGCGTTGGTGGGATACTCCCGCGGCTTGCATTCAGAACTTGCTGCCAAGGGCATTTACGTGACGACAGTTTCACCCAATGTCATGCGCACAGGTTCCATCGATCACGCCACCTTCAAAGGTCAGGTTCAAAAGGAATACGCCTGGTTTTCGATTCTGGCTTCTATGCCATTGCTAAGCACCAGCGCAGATACAGCCGCTCAGCGCATCTTCCATGCATGTGTGCGTGGTGATGCTGAACTGATATTGTCACTACCCACAAAAATTGCCGCCACCATGCAGGCGCGATTCCCGAATATGTTTTCAGATTTGATGTATTTGGCAAATATGGTGATGCCAGGGCCAGGTCAGGCCAATGCGGTTGAAGGCAGGGATGCGCACTCTTCTGTTTCGCCGTCTTTTCTTACCTCGGCATCCCAGCGCGCGGCTGAAAGAAACAATGAAGGCCCCATTCACTAAATAGAAAAAGCCCCGGCCAGAAACCGGGGCGTGATATTAAAACTTACTATGGATGAGAACGCAGATCGCGCCCAGATGATTTATCCCCGCGAACTTCACCCGCTTTGGAGATATCTTCCCCACCGGATTCTTTAAGGATGCGTTCGGCTTTGTCCGCCCAGTCCCCGTCATCCACGTGAACTGAAATCAGGATTCCCCCTTCTTTCACATAACCTTCATAGCGTTTGGCTTCGTATTCAGGAATGCCGATACCAACCAGGGCCCCACCCAGCCCACCGACAGCGCCGCCGACACCAAGACCGGCCAATGCACTCATGATCGGACCTGCTGCCACCAAAGGCCCCAAGGCCGGAATGGTCGCAATCACTCCTGCGCCGACGAGCCAGCCCAGACTGCCGCCGATCACGGCTCCAGCCCCAGCACCGACGCTGGCACCTTCAGGTGCTTTAGTTCCTTTTTCGTGTGCGAATTCCCGGGTTTCGGATTTTTGCGGCATAAGAACAGAGATGTCACTGTTACGGAAGTCTTCCGCTTTAAGGCGGTTGACGCAATTTTCCAGTTGAGCACGATTTCTAAAAATACCAAATACTGAATTATGACCTTTTTCCATATGGTCCCCCTATTTCTTAACCGTCATCTGGTCAGAGACTTTGTTACCGGAAATTTCATTCGCGATTCTGCTGATTTTTTTCTTTTCATCCTGAGAGGCCACTGCTCCTTTTAGGGTCACCATACCATTCTGACTGACGATGGTGATGTTTTTTCCCATCATCGACATGGAGCCATCGCTGTTGATCTTTTCACGAATAGAACGGGTCAAAGTCGTATCCGACTCGTTCATACCCTGATCTGTGGCCTTGGTTGTCGTTGTCTCTTTTGTTGTGGTCGAATAGTGATCATCGCCCTTTGCGAACGTCGTGCACGCGGCCACAGTGACAATAAAACCAATAAACAAATGTCCGAAACTCATAAAGAACCTCCTTTGGTTAATCCCGCAACAGATAACTATGGATCCCTAATCGTGGGAACCATTGCATCGGTAATTTGCCAAGAAGCCAGAGAAAGATTCAAAGATCCTCAATTCACATAGAACTTTAACAAAATGGGCGGACCTTTATACGGGATCCGCCCCTGGACTTTACCTTGCAAGGAAGCGGCACCACAGTGGACGGCCGCGCACTTCACGAACAGAGGCACTGGCGGTATCTCCCGCCTCGACCACCTGATCAATACGTTCTTGTACATCATAGTCAGCACTGTCGCCCGACTGAGGAGCAAACGTAAAGACGACATACTTCATATCAAGTGTTCCACCCGTGCTGTTGTGGAAAGAACAGCTGTGCACATGCCCACTGGTTCTTAATTTCCCATAGTGGCTTTCCAGAAACTTCGCACCCGCCGTCAATGAGGATGCCGTGATCAAAAACATCAGAATCGTTTTCATACAGAACTCCTTTTTTTGTGAAGTCAGTCTGATGAAGTCCAGTGGCAACCGTCAACGTCGATACAATTAAGAAGCGTCCATCAAAATATCCAACTAAATTTGGTTAGCGGTTTTTGTATATTGAAGAAGCGAAGAACTTCCGAATGAAAAACAACTTTGTGCAAACTAAGATGAATACATGGAATACAGAGTCGGAACCTCCGGTTGGGTCTATCCACCGTGGAGAAACACCTTTTATCCCCAGGATCTTCCCCAGAAGAAAGAACTTTTCTTTGCCAGCCGACATCTGTCTTCGATTGAAATCAATGGCTCGTTCTATTCTTATCAAAAGCCTTCAACCTATCTGCACTGGTTTTCTGAAACTCCGGATGATTTCGTTTTTTCCGTGAAGGGACCGCAGTACATCACTCATATCGCTCGTTTGAAGAATGTCGAAATTCCGCTGGCGAATTTCTTTGCGTCGGGAGTTTTACACTTGCGCGAAAAGCTGGGTGTCTTCTTATGGCAGCTGCCGCCCAACTTTGTTTTTAATCCGGAAAAGGAAGAACGTCTTGAAACTTTCTTCCGCCTGCTTCCCCGCACCTTTGCTGACGCTGTCAAACTGGCTGGCAAATCAGAACGCTTTCACGGTGAATATTCTGCGGATATAGCCCAGATCAAAAAGCCCCTTCGCCACGCCGTCGAAGTTCGCCACCACAGCTTTGAAAATCCAGATTTCATAGAACTGCTTCGCCGCAACAATATGGCTTTGGTCTTTGCCGACACCGCCGGCAAGTGGCCCTATATGGAAGACATCACCAGCGACTTTCTTTATCTTCGCCTGCACGGCGATGACACTTTCTACAGCAAAGGCTACGAACCCGAACAGCTGCGCTGGTGGTCGCAAAGACTTAAAGCCTGGGCACAGGGCAACAATCCAAAGGACAGCCTGACTTTACTGCCCCCCGTGACCGGTCCCGCCAAAGACATATTCGTTTTCTTTGATAACGATTTGAAAATCAAAGCCCCTCAGGATGCTGAAGGGCTGATGCTGCTTCTGAATGAAAATTAGAATTCAGTGAGACATGGGGGCGAACTGATTCCCGGCCAAGGCATCAATTTTAGCCGCACAGATAAAGTCATTTTCAGAAATTCCACCCAACCCCTCATTCACCGAGTGAGTGTAAAACTTCACCACACAGCGATTATAACCCACTTCCAATTCTGGATGGTGATCTTCTGTGTGAACAATGAAGGCAATGGCATTTACGAAAGCGATGGTCTGATAGTAGTTTTTAAATTCAAAGGACTTGGCAATATGAAGACCCTGCAGGCTCCAGCCATCCAGCACAGTGAGATATTGCTGAATTTCCTCCGGGGTGAGCGCCTGATCCACCGGGTGACTTTTCTTTCGCAAAAGCTCCATCTGACTCATCATAAAACCCTCCGTACTTTTAAACCTCATTGTCCCCCAAGCACGGAAGGCTCTCAATCTGACAGTTCACATAAAAAAAGCCCCGCTGGAGCGGGGCTTTTGCCAGCTATTCTGCGTTTTCAACGGCGACTTCCCGCCGATCAAACCTTGCAAACAGACTGTATACGCAAGGAACCACGTACAAAGTCAGGAAGGTCGAAACAAACACCCCACCAATAACCGCGATGGCCATCGGCTGACGGGCTTCCGCCCCCGGGCCCAGACTCATGGCTGCTGGCACAGCCCCGGCAATGGTCGCAAAAGATGTCATCAGAATCGGACGAAGACGTGTCGGACACGCTTCCAATAGCGCCTGGTGCACGTGAATCTTTTCCGAATCCCGACGTTGATTGGTGAAATCCACCAGCAAGATCGAGTTCTTTTTCACGATACCCATCAACAAAATCAAACCGATCATACTGAAAATATTCAAAGACTGCCCGCCAATCAAAAGCGCCAGGAAGGCCCCCGAGAAACTGAACGGCAAAGCCATGAACACCGTCACGGGATCAATGAAGCTGTTAAACTGGGAAGCCAGGATCATGTACGCCACGATAAATCCCAGAACCAGGGCAAAGATCAGACTGATGAAGCTCTGCTGGAATTCTTCTGCAGATCCGCTCAGCAAAACTTTGTATTCTGCCGGCAAAGTTTTACGAGCGACTTCCTGGGCCTTGTCCACCGACTGTTGCTGACTTAGTCCTGGGCCGATATTTCCATAGATGATGATCGAACGCTGACGATTCTTGCGTGAGATACTGGAAGCAACCGATGCTTCTTTGATGTCCACCACAGACGCGATCGGCACCAGCTCACCACGGTTGTTGCGCACTTTCAGATCCTTGATACGCTCTTGCGGATTGCGTCCGTTTTCAAGCATTTTCACGCGAATGTCATAACGGTGGCCGCCCTTTTCATAGCTTCCGACGACCACGCCCCCCATCATCGCGTTCAAAACTTCACCGATGGCAATCACACTGACACCACGATCCGCCGCCTTTTGACGATTGGGGATGATCTGCACTTCCGGAGCCCCCGCCTGATAGTCCGAGCTGACGTCGGTCATAATCTTGCTGGTTTTAAGTTCTTCCACAATCTGTTCAGAGAATTTACCCAGCTCGTTCCAATCAGGTCCTTGAATACTGAACTCCACCGGGAAGCCTTTGCCGCCCCCGCCACCAAAACCCTGAGTCGAAGGATCCTGTACCTGAGGCTTTGAGTCCGGGATGGTTTTATTCAGATAATCACGCACAACTTCGATGAATTCCTGCTGACTCAGCTCCTTGTTCTTTTCCGCAGACTTGCCGCGCTGACCTTTGGGTTTCATGTCCACAAAGATAATGGCATTGTTCGCCTCACCACCGGTGAAACCACCCGCCGCCACAAACGTCGAACTGACCTCAGACCTTTTAAGCAGGAAGTCCTCGATGATCTTCACCTTCTCGTCGGTGAAAGAAATTGCGGACTTGGGCGGATTGCTGATTTGAATCATCAGAGAGCTCTGATCCTGTGCCGGCTGGAATTCGCCTTTTAAGAAGGCCACCGAGCCAAAACTCAGGATAAAGAAGACCAAGGAAGCTAAGATCACCTTCCAGCGGTGATTCAAAGAAATCTCAAGAGTCCGGGTGTAGGCATTCTTAAGACGTTCAAACATACTTTCAAATCCGCGGCCGATACGAGTCGTGCGCTCTCCGGAGTCCACAAACTGGGAAGCGCGCATTGGCGTCAGGGTCAGGGCTTCCAAAAGGGAAATCATGACCGCCGCACTCATCGTCACACCGAACTGGAACAAGAAGCGTCCGATCAGACCTTCCATGAACGCAATCGGCAGGAAAATGGCCACCAGGGACACGGATGCCGCCATCGCTGCAAAGGTGATCTCGCGCGCACCGACCAGGGCGGCTTCGCGTTTGCTTTTGCCCATTTCCAGGTGCCGGATGATATTTTCCAGAACCATGATGGCATCATCGACGACGATACCAATCGCCAGACTTAACCCCATCAAGGTAAAGATATTCAGCGTGAAACCTGCAAAATAAAGAATAATAAAGCTTCCCAGCACCGAAGTTGGGATGGCCAGCAATACGTTGAAAGTCGATGACCACGATCCAAGGAACAGCCAGCACACCAACGAGGTCAGAATGGCTGCCAGAATCAGCGTCAATACCAGTTCGTGTACGGATTCTTCCACGAACTTGGTGCCGTCATAGTTTACAACGATCTGCATGCCTTCAGGCAGGGTCTTTTGAATTTCGGCAATACGATCTTTCACGGCGTGGGCCACGGTCACGGCATTGGATCCACGTTGCTTGACGACGCCCAAGCCCACCGCGGCTTTTCCATTGGCACGGGCAAATTGCACAACATCGACCATGCCTTCTTTGAACTCCACCACTTTTTCAAGCGGGATAGGCATGTAGTTCGGCCCCCCGCCGCGGCTGTTCACCAGGATCTTGTTGAACTGATCAATGGTTTTAGCTTCACCCAGGGTGCGCAGACTGTATTCCGTCTTGTCATATTCCGCACGACCGGCCGGAGGTTCGGCATGTTCGGTGCGCAAAGTGTTGGTCACATCAATCACGGACAGCGCATAACGGTTCAGGTCTTCATTGCGAACCCAGACACGCATGTTGGGTTCCAGATAACCGGGCATCCACAAGTTCCCCACGCCTGGTACCGTCGTTAAACGGTCCCGGACATAGTCCTTCACAAAGACCATCATTTCTTCCAGCGGCATCTTATTGCTGGAAAGGGACAGCCACATGATCGGGAAGTCCTCAGGATTGATCTTCATCACCGTCGGTGAATCCATATTCTGCGGCAAAGCATCCTGAATCTGGGACATCTTGGCCTGCACGTCCTGGAAGGCCACATCGATGTTACGTTCAAGATCAAATTCGACTGTGATGTCGGAAGTACTGTTCCGAGCCACCGACGAGATATTCTTCACACCCTGAATACTGATCAGGGCGTCTTCGATGGGGTCAATAACGTCGGCTTCCATGACTTCAGGCGCTGCGCCCTCGTAACGGACTGAAATGGAAATGACCGGGAAATCCACATCGGGAAGTTCACTGACCCCCATGCGCATAAAACTGATCGCACCGAAGACGATCAGACCAAACATCAACATCCAGGCAAAGACGGGTCTGCGAATTGATAAATCAGACAATGTCATCTTAGTCTTCCTTCACTTTCGGAGCTTCGATTTCTGCAGAAGCCACTTTCAGTTTCACCAGCTCCATCTGAGCCGCAAAGCGCGCCTGATCCAGGGCACGGGCTGCAATTCTGAAGTCTGTGAGCGCCACCTGCACGTCAATATTGCGTGCCAGTCCCCGGCGATAGTCTCTCTGCAAAACCTTATAGTTTCGTTCCGACAAATCCCCGGCCTTTTCCAAAGCCTCGACCTGCTTCAGGCGGGTTTGGAAGTTTTCGTAATAGGCGCGAATCTCCTGATCCGCCTGTCTGCGCAAACGAGACAGCAACAAATCCGCTTCAATGCGTTTGGACGCCGCTTCGCGCACGCGAGACTGGGTGGTGCCCCCTTCAAACAACGGCACCGTCAGCTTCAACTGCACGTCCCAGTTCAGATCTTCACTGTATCCGTCGGGTCTTTTAAGATAGTAATTTCCGGTCAGGTCCAATGAAGGCCAGTGCGCCCCTTTGGCGATGCTGACTTCCTCTTCCATGGCCTGGTGCTGACTGCGCGCCGCTTTGACGTCATAGCGGTTTTCAATTTTGTCCAGATAAGTCTGCAAAGATGCGACCTTCACCGACTTGGCCAGTTCCGGGTCAGTCAAAGGCTCGGCCGTTGGCAGGCCGGTCAAGAAAGCGAAAGCCTCGCGGGCCATTTTCAAATTACCGGTGATGATTTCATGTTCGGCATTCAAAGCGGCCTGACTGCTTTGCGCGGTCAGCGCATCTGAAGAACTGGATTCCCCACGACGCATGCGTGACGAAAGTTCTTTCACCCGCTCGTCATAAATTTTCAGCTGAACCGCGATATTATCCAGATCCTGTTCCAGAGTCAGGATGTTCAGATACGAACTTGTGACATCCTGATAAAGCTGAATCAGCGCCTGATTGCGGATTTCTTCCTGGGACTGCACCAGGTCTTTTTGCTGACGAACCGCTGCGAATTCTCGCAAACCCCGGAATAAAACCTGATTCGCCGTCAAAGCCACCGTGGTCTGCCGCTCAGGGAAGAACTGACGAGCCACCGGGTCTGACGGTGCCGGCTGCATGAAGTAAGTGGCGTTTGCAGAAATCTGCGGGAACATGCCCCCGCGCACCTGCTTCACTCGTTCACGAATTTGTTGAACTTGTTCATTCTGGATTCCGACTGTTTCGTTCTTCTGCAAAGCGGACTGATAAGCCTCTTGCAAAGTCGCGGAATAAGCACCAGAGGAAAGAACTGCGGAAAGACACACAATAGAAAGAGATGTTTTTCTTAGCATCCCATTATTCTTACTGAGGCATTCCAATTTTCAAGACAGATTATTTCAAAGGCGCATTGGGCCAAATAAAAAAGGCCGAAGTTTCCTTCGGCCTTTTCCATTCAACCATGCCTGGTGAAATTTATTTGATAACAGCTGGTGGGTAGTAGTTGCCCGCGCCCGCTTGCAGGTAATCCGGAACAGAGTTCGTGAAGTCCGCCATACCACCTACACGAACCGCACCACCTGTTGCGTTGTAGTTCGGGTGGGAGTAGCTGACGAAACGACCCTCATCAACCAGGAAGTAACCACGGAAGTTTGTGCCTTGGCCCTTCTTCAACTTTTTGTCGATGTCGTAACGATCACCAGACAAACCGGAAGCCGCAGATTTGCTATAGTTCAATGGCATCACTGTCGGATAACGGTTCACCTGATAAATACCACGTTCAATCAGATTCACACCCGCAACCGCACTGATGCCCTGAGCTCTGATCGTAGCAGCATCTGCAGTCAAACCACCGGACTGAGCGGCACCGTTCGTCAACAGCATCCATTCCCAAGGAAGAGGGCGCTGAGAATCACGGTATCTGGAGAATGGAGCCGCCTCACGGGACGCTTCACGAGCATACACACGATAGATGTCAGTGCCTGGACCCAAAAGGTGTCTCATGTATGCCACCGCCTGATTTTCCAAGCGGGTGCAACCATGGGAACCCGGGTTGCTGAAGAAGTTGATCATCTTCATACGAGTGATTTCAATTGGCTTGGAACCATCTTTACCCCAGCCCATAGTGCCGTGGATCCACTGATAGTTCACGCCACCGTTTTCACCTGCAGGAGTCAACTTGGCTGCATACCAACCGAACGCGCCATAATTGGAAGTCTTGCCCTGTTCGTTTTTACGAAGCCACTTTCTTGCACCCATGTACAGGCTCATGCTGTCTGTAACCGGATCTGGAATGTCCTTGATGCTCTGACCCGGAGTGTACCAGCGAGGATAGAAGGCTTTGCCATCCTGATAGAACTTCACCCATTCAGAAATACGGGCATGACCCACC
The DNA here is from genome assembly GCF_000317895.1 of Bdellovibrio bacteriovorus str. Tiberius. NCBI lineage: Bacteria > Pseudomonadati > Bdellovibrionota > Bdellovibrionia > Bdellovibrionales > Pseudobdellovibrionaceae > Bdellovibrio > Bdellovibrio bacteriovorus. The sequence goes on along the minus strand of NC_019567.1, from coordinate 861,718 downwards.
CATGTTTTATAGGCATTGTCATCCTGACCATCACCCTCTTCCGGGCGGCCCACAACCATGTCTGTTTCCATTACCATTTTATGGGCGCAATTCGGAGTCGCCGTGCAACGCTCATAGATACGGGTTTTCTCTGTCGCGATGTTCTGAACCACGAAATAACGTGACGTCGGCAATGTCAGCTCACGCTCGCTCAGATAATCTTTGGATACAAAGAAATCAGAAGAGATATAAGGAGATACCGTGGAAGATTTGATGATCTTGATCTGCACAAGCGGTGTCGCCTCATTCAAGACGTCATACACTTCGACCAGGTCATTTTTAGACAGCTTACCAACAACGTTATTGGCTGTGGTGGAGTTGCTGGAGCGCACGTTCAGCGTGTCAGCTGAAATATAGTAACGCTTGCCTACGATCAACTGGCTCTTGCTAACAACCTGGGCGGAAGCATCCGCAACCTGGGCAGAAACAGGGGAACCAGCCAAAACACTCATAAGAACCGCTGCTGCGACTCCGACTAAAGAAGCTTTCATATAATCTCCATTCATTGCACCCAGCCTTAAAGCAAGAAGCGTGAATGGGGTTTGGCACCCTCAATTCAAATAGAACCGGGTCTGAGATGAGGGCCTATGAAGAAAATACCTGACGAAGCTCAATGAGGGCCCTGTAATGCAGGCCCTGAAGGTGTCTAAAACTTTGACAGGGGATCTTTAAAAATGGATCCCATTTTCATAGTAGGACTCTTGAAGAAGCACCTGGAAGACAACGACAACATCATCGTATCGCCCGATCTTCTTAACCTGACGAGTGATGATAGAAGCACAGTCATCCTGCACTTCCTGAGAACGCGCAAACCAAAGAACTTCCACAAATGGATACGAAGCCGTTTCCTGCCCGGCAGAGAAAAACTGCGTCTGCACCAGCTCAAATGTGAAGTTATCAACAGAGGTTTTCATAGCCGGCGCCAGTTCTTTGGCAAGACTGTCACTGAGTTCCTGAACATGTTCTTTTCTTACGGCGCGCATTCTGATGTGTGGCATGCAGTGAAGCATACCACAGCGCTATTTGATACCCAAACGGCTTTTGATGATTTCAAGATCTGCGGCATGCTGCTGCAATTGCTTTTTCAAGTCTGCATTTTCCTGGCGCAGGTCCTTGTTTTCCTGCTCCACAGAAGCAATGCGACGATCATGATCCTGCAGACGCAGCTCCAAGGTCTGCAGTTGTTTTTCTGACAACTTACAAAGGCCGTGCAATTCCTGAACGGCATTGACCGTGGCCCAGTGGATCGGATCGACGTTCAATTCAAGATATCCGTCTTCACGAGTCTTCACCGCATCCGGAATCACCTGTTGAACTTCCTGGGCAATAAATCCTGTCATTGGCACATCGGAAGGCAGCTTCAGGGCATTGCCTTTTTTATAGTTATAGCGAACTGTGTGCAGCTTCAGGATTTCATTCAGACCGTATTCATAGTCGCCATGAATGTCCTTCAAACGGCGGTCCGATGCATTTGTCCAGGCGGTTCCGGTACTCAGTCCCGCGGTGCCCACAACATGCAGCTTATAGGACGGAGACGAGACACCAATCCCGATATTTCCGTTTTTATCAATCGTCATATGGTTTGCACTGCCGGTGACATTCGCATCAGCCGCCCCCGTAGCAGAGGAGGTTGCAAAATACATGCTGCCAGTGACAGGCGAAAAACCAATTGCGGCAGCATGAGCACTGCCACCACCATAGCCGGCGTACTTCTGAGATCCCGTGTGATAACTGTTAAAGAAGTAAACCAGATCACCGCCGGTATGAAAGATATGGCCTTTATTAATTTCCAGTGGCTGCCGCGGAGTTCCTGGTCCAATACCGACATAGCCGTTCGTGTTCACCTTCAAAGCTTCTGTGCTGCCGATCCACATCCCGATCTGTTGAGTAGCGTACAGATTCAGTCCTCCGGTATCGGTACCTGCTAACACGGTCGTGCGAGGTTTCGATGCTGCGCCAGATCCCATCCCCGTATAGCCAGCCCCCTGATGAGAGATATAGCCATAACGGGCCCCTGTCGCTGCCGTACCAACCAGGATAAGTGAACGAGAGTTGGCAGACGCATCATCCGTATTCAATAAATACTGAGTGACATCCCAATCCCCTGTCCCCTGGATATGCAAATTTGCAGCTGGATTGATAGTCCCAATTCCGACGGTTCCCTGAGGGCTCAGGGTCATTCGTGTCTGGCGTGCCGTGCCTCCGAGGGGTGTTGTTCCAAAATCAATGCTGGTACCATGAGCCGTCGCCGTGAAATCCTCCGCAGCCATGATCTGAATCGCTCCCGAATTGTTTGAAAAATTTGTGCCGTCATAGGCACCCAGTCCATAAAGGCCCATCAGGCGGTCGCCGGACTGAACAGCCAATCGCGAAGCATCAGTTCCCCGGGACTTATAGAAAGCGATCTCTGCACCATTGTTAGAATTGGCAATTCGTGACGCCAGAATGGTCCCACTGCCGTTTCCATGGACGTGCAACGCCGCCGAGGGGGACGTTGTATTAACCCCGACATTCCCGTCGCGATCTATCACCAGTCGATACTGATTATTGGTCTTCAGACCCAGGCCAAAATAGTCATTGGTTCCAATGACAGCATCCTGAGCAAAAGAGTTTCCGTCCTTAACAAAAACATCCGTCAGACCATATCCTGCCGCTGTGCTCGGATTGGTCGCCGCAGTCACACGGCCATAAGTGTCCACCGTCACAGACTTGTAGGTGCCCGCACCCACACCACTTGTCGGCAGATCTGAAGAAGCTATAGTCCGGAAAGACGGAGTTCCATTGCCACCATTTGGTGCGGCAAGGAAGGTTTTTGCAGTCTGGGATCCAAAGTTTGAAGCCGACACCACGATATTTGAACACGTCATTGTGTCGGACAACGAAGACCAGGTCAGAGTCTGTGACGACGTACAGCTTGCCGCGGGGAACATGGTGTTGGTCGCAGTCACAGAGGAACGGATATCCGCCAACGACAAATATGCCGGTACATAGGACGAAGTTCCATCATAGCGAAGCACCTGACCTGCCGCTGTCGGCGCCGTAGCGCTGACAGCTTTTCCACGAAGGCCCACTACGGTGGCAGCACCGGTGTTGCTCAAAGAAATATCTCCGCTGATCGCCACACCCGTCGCAATATTGGAACCATTGCCAACAAAAACCTGGGCAGAATTCAAGGTTGTGCCCAGCTTGCTTCCGTCGCTCAACGTCTGACACAAAAATTTACCAAGCCCTGAAGACCAGTACATGGTTTGTCCAGTCGTACAGCCGGCATCCGCCACCGCAGTATTGAAAGAGCTCTGGGTCACGTACCCACTTAGGGTTGCTGCCAAACCAGTCACATCGCCAGTCGCGATTGCCGAAGACGTCCATTCAGCCCCATTGTACTTCAGAAAATTCCCACTGGTCGGAGCAGCCAAAGCCACCGGAACCCCCTGAAGTTTAGCCACCGTCGGGTTGGGATAGGTACCGCTTAAGTCTCCAGCAGCCGTGCCGGTTGGAACACGCGCATCAGACAAGCGCGAGTCATTTCCCGCAGCAACAGTGTTCGCTGTGGTTCCCACATTCAGGGTCAACGACGGTGTGGAGGTCCCGTTCACTATGGTCAAATAGGCATTCCCGGAAGTCACATCTGTGACTGTGCCGCCACTGGCCCCTGCCACTGCCGCACAGGAAAAATTTGTACCGTTGTAGCTTAAGAATGTTCCCGCACCGCAAGTAGGCAATACTGACTTCAAGACAAAGTCAGCTGCTGTGTTACTGCCCAGTTTTGCCGCGGAATAGGAGTATCCCGCGTAAGGGACGGAGCGTACTTCCGAATCCGGAGAAATCATCTTCCAGCCCGAGCCATCGTGGAACTGCACTCGCAGACGGCGGATTTCATCAAACGCCGGTGAATAAGTCGCCCCACCGTCGCAAATGAATGACGTCCCCGAATTCTGGAAGGCATTCAAAAGTTTGAACGTCGGCGCCGTAGGGTAACCTTTAGTCCCTTGGCCGATTGGCACGTCAAAGACACCACCCGAGTTTGCCAGGTTGATACCGTTGACCTGCTCACGATAGATCACACACAAGCCATCAGGGCTCGTAACTTCAAAACTGAAGCTGACGTTGTTGTATTCCAGTGGAGTGCCATCCACCTTCAAGATACGCCCCTGATAAGTCAGGGAATTGGGAGCTGCTGTTGCAACTTGAGACAACAGAAAAGAGAAGAAGAAGAAAAATGACGTTCCGTGGATCTTCATATCTTATATATCGGTATCTCTTTAACCCTTGTTTAACTGAATTAACGAAGATTCCCTCACCTCCTGTCTTCAGACCCCATATACGTGAACTTAACAATGTATGACACGTTCGTAAGCAAACGCAGGACCTTTAGTAGAATGGTTTTTATTTATCTCAACAAAGAACACCCTCTCAGACCTCCTAAAAATTGACCCATTTCCCATAAGGTCAATACTGAAGGCGTTCTACAAAAAAGGAGAAGACTATGAAAACAATCATTCTAACAGCTTTGCTAAGTGTCGGTCTGACGGCACAGGCCAACCAAGACTCAGCGACAACGAGTGCATTGGAATTCTCCAAAGAGGAGACTCAAATGGCACCCCGCGGAGTTCTTCCCTTCCTTGGATTGGGCGGTGGTTACACCGGGTATGAAACAAATGGTGCAACTGAAGGGACACCTTCAACGATCAAACTGCTGGGTTCGTGGTACCTGGAAAGCCCATGGGTCATGGATCTGGGTTATGGGGTAAATAATCAGCAATTCAGCCAGTCTTCAGGCACGGCCAATGAAACCGCCATCACCGATGGGGCATTGGAATTTGCTGCCCGCTGGGTCTCTGACAACCGCTGGCAGTTCGGGGTTGTGGGAAATCAATTATTCAACCAAGGTGTAAACTACACCGCGGATCAAGCTGATGCCCAGTTCGTGGGTTTACAGCTCTTGAAAGAGTTCAACATGAGCCCAAGCTGGCTGGCCCGTCTGGGTGTTCGTGCCCAGGCCTTGACGAACAACACTGAACAGCAAGTCGGCATGTACATGGTTGACCTGCAAATCGGTTGGAACCCTGGCGCCTACAAACCATCCGTCAGATCCACAGCCGCAGCTGAGCCTACTGTGATGGAAGAAGTCCAAGAGGACATCACCTATCAAGAGCGAGTGGAACCAGCTCGTCCAGTAGCCGCTGTTGAAGCCGGATCCGCTTTGAAAGACGTGAACATGAATATGATTGCCGGTGCTGGCAGCGCGATTCAGTTCCGTTCTTCCCAATATGCGATCTCCGGAGCTGACAACCGCAAACTTCAACAAGTCGCCAAAGTTCTGAATGAAAATCCGGACCTGGTTGAAAGAGTTGAAATTCACGGTTACGCCGACGCCACAGGCACTGAAGAGGTCAATCAAAGAATCTCTCAAGCCCGTGCGGACTCTGTGAAAAATATCCTGGAAAGAAATGGCTTCACGAATGTTGAAGCAATGGGTAAAGGAGCAACTGATTCTACAGGCATCCGAGCTCAAGACCGTCGTGCAGAGCTGGTCTTTGTCGGTGTGAAAGATGAAGAGGCTTTGAAACGCGCTCTTTCCACTATCCGCTAGAAAAAACTAAAAACCATTAGATCCTTAAACGCGAGCCCGATGGGTTCGCGTTTTTTATTCGCCATTGAACATGATAGCCATATCCTGATCAAAGTCAGAATCGACTTCTTTAGAGAACTCACTCCATTCCTGGAATAAATAGTCCTCTTCCGCCCCTGCCACCACTGCAGGCTTCTGGGTTTTCACTGTGATAACCAAAGCCAGAGTCGCCGCAATCGCAGGCACAAGAACCCACCACGCGCGTTGACGACGATGTTTACGATCTTCAATGTGACGCCAAATCAGGGAGGACTCTCCCAAAGGGGCTTCCGGCACCGGGGCCGCATTGTCTTTAAGGAAGTTTTTGAATGAATTATCACTCATAGACTCACTCCTTTCTTAGCCAGCAAATCGCTCATCTTCTGACGAGCCAAACTCAAACGGGATTTCACAGTACCTTCCGGGATCTCCAGGGCCAGAGCAATATCCTTCAGGGACTGATCCTCCAGATAAAAAAGAATCACTACCGCTCGCATATCCACATCCAGTGTGCCCAAAGCCAGATCCACCAGCTCGCGGTTGGAAAGATTCTTTTCCAGACTTTCTTCCACCTGCTCGGGACTGACTTCTTCCTTGCGCCCCGCTTTGCGCAGATGATCAACAGCACTGTTATAGGCAATCCGGTACAGCCAAGTCGACGCTTCACTTTCTGCCCGGAACTTTCCCCGGTGTTCCCAGGCTTTCATGAAGGACTCTTGAGTCAAATCACTCAAGGCAGATTCACCAACCAAACGAAACAGAAGGCCCCGCACTTTGTGTGCATGGGCCTCATAGAACTTCGCAAAGTCAGCGGCGTCAGAAAAACTCACAAAAGCGCCTACTCCTCAGATCCCTTGGACCCATGGCTGAATAATTTGGATCGCTGTTCTTCCGTCAAAACATCTCGGGCTGACAGCAACGTATCCAAGCGGGTCTTGGACAACTGCTGCTTTTTTTCCAGCATGCTTTGATATGCGGCAGTCACCGCTTCTTTGGAGGCGTTGCTACGCAGGGCCTCTTTGAAGGCTTTGCGGGCCGTTCTCATATCCTCGCGGCACTTTTGCTTTTCTGCCTTGGCGGCCTCACGAATGGCCTTGAGTTTGTCTTTTTGTTCCTCGGTCAGATTCAGCTCTTTCATTTTCTTGGGACTGAAGTGACTTTCCAAGGCGATCTCATCATTCTTATGATGTTCGCGGCCCTCTGAACGAGCCCAGGCATTTGTAGACATCATTGTCGCGACGAGGGCTCCTGCCAAAACCAGATTAAACTTCATGGTTTCCTCCTGTTTTGAATCTTTAGACGACGGCGTCTGCCACCAGGTTCAAAAATTATTATCTAGGATCCTAACGATCAGGATCTTTCTAAAATCGATCCTATAATCGTTTTAACGGCCTTTAACATGGTCTCCAGCTCCATAGAGGCTGGACGGTCCGCTTTACCCTCAACCTGCTCCGGAAGATAAGGGACATGAATAAAACAGGCGACAATCTCGGGTGAAGAGCCCAGGACCTGCAAAGTTTTAAAGTAAACATTGTTGCAGACATACCCGCCCGCACTCAGCGAAATCTCCACCGGGATCTGATGCTCTTGCAAAAGCTGCATCCACTGCTCAATAGGGGCCGTAGTGAACAGTGCCGAGGGTGCTTCCGGGGAAATATTTCCCCGCACCGGCGTGCTGCCATCTTCATCGGGTTTTTCGGTTTCGTTCCAATTCAGCCCCACGCGCTCAAGACAGATATTCTTGCGCCCACCGGCTTGTCCCAGCATCAGAACAACGTCATAAGTTTGCATTGCCATTGCCGCCGCCACAAGCCGTGGGGCTTTTGCAAAAGACACCGGCAGCAGCAGCGTGTGCACCTGATCACCAAACGTCAAATCCCTCTTGATGTTTTCAAGAAGGATTTGGCTGGGATTGATGGGTTCGCCCAGAAATGGTTCAAACCCGGTAAGCAGAATTTTTTTCTTTTTCATTACTCGAAATGGTTGCGTTTATTCAACGTGGCTACGCTTATTCAAAGTGGCTCCGCCATGTCATATAGAAATCACTGCTATATGTACCATTCAGTGGGTGACCTTTGATACGGAATTCCACTTTCGTGTTGAATTCGCGGGTCAGGGCTTGCGCTTCGGCATCGGTGCGAGGCACGCGAGCACCCAATTTGCTCAAAGATGAAATTGGCACCCAGAACTCACGAGTGCTCGTGCAAGTGCCACTGCCGGACCATGGGCCCTTGTCAGCACACTCGCTCCCCCCATTCCAATTGAATAAACGGAAGACCACTTTCGCCTGATTGGAGTTAGAATAGAAATGCCAACTCTGCCCGATATGTTCAAACTGCGAGCCCAGCTTCTTGAATCCAAAGGTCCAAGGCATCTCTTGCTTGGTGTTGTATGTGTCCACAAACTCCGGACTGTGAGTCAGAACAAACGTGCGCAAAACCGCTGCGGAAGCCTGGGCCCCATAGGAAGAAGAGAAGCCACAATGGTTGCCGTATTTCAGATTCAGCACCCCGACATTGGCGGACTTTTCATACAGATCATCATGCTCCATCACTTCCGCATTGATGCGGTTGTTCACAACAGAGTCATCTTTGGAAGCCCACACCATCAGAGGCGTTTTGACTTCCTCTTTCAAGTTCCAGAAGTTGTTACTTTTAAAGAATGCTGGTGTCGTACTGGCAATTCCACGACGCTGTAAAGATGTGGAAGCCAATGAACCAATATAATCTGCCATGTCCTTACGGTTGGAAGGAATGTGATTGTCAGTGATCAGATCCGGTACGTCGGCAACATAGTTACGAGCTTCTTTAAAATGCTCTTTGGTCATTTTCGCAAACGCACGGCCCACCACTTGCGTGCCGTACAAATGATCCAACGTCGGACGAAGACTGATTACCGGGCAAATTGCCGTCACAGAGTTATAAACCTTACGACCATTGGGCAAAAGATACTTGTCATTGAAAGCAGCCCCCATAACAGCGGCATTGCCTCCAAGACTGATACCCATCAAATGCAAGCTGGAGATACGGTCCTTGTGTTCCCACTTTTCCATCATCCATTTGCCGACTTCAATAGCTTCGTAACCTTCAGACCAACCGCCCAGGGTCACGCGCTTGTTATAATAGATGTAATCCATGCCCGTCTGATTCGCCAAAAGCAAAACGTTGAACGGAGACTGATCAAACAAATGCATAAGATAGCTTTTCATCGAAGCCGACTGCGAAGCCGAGCAGAACACCCCGCACTTCACAATCACCAGGGGACGAGGACGTGCATCCTGCTTCAAGGCCAAAACCCCCGGGACACGAGTGCCATCAGGAAGTTTAACCATGAACTCTTTCACCTGAGGGTGGGAAAAGAATGGATACTGGAATTTGGAGAACTTCAAAAGTCCCAGCAGGCCTGTCCAGGACTTCTGCGTCAGTTCGCCTGAACATTTAGCGAAGTAAGCGCGTGCCACATTGTAGTACTGGGCCGTGCTGAGCTTCTTGCCAATAATGCTGTCTTCGAAACGACGCGGATCACAGGCAGGAGTGATTTCTTTGGTGCTCAGTCCATCGGGAACCTCTTCAAAGATTCCTTTTGTCTGCGGCACATCCGCACCGGCCTCTTTCGCCAATTCCTGATAAAATTGTGTTTCCAGATCGACCTTTGGCGCATCGGCCAAAGACTGGGCCTGAGCTGACAAAGTCAAAGATGATGCAATACCAATCCCAACAAACATGCTGAAAATCTGCAGCGACATTTTACTACCTCACGTACTTCGAAAGGCTTATCGGGGGCGGTTTTTAGCGAGTTTAGAGAAAACTCAGATTGTCTAAACCCTCGACAAAATAACGGGAAATCCAGACCAAGGACGACCACGAGTTTCCATGAAAACACCAACATGGTTTTCAAAATTCAAACGCAAACTGTTTCAAAATGAAATGATGAGAAGAAGAATAGGATTGATTGATTGATTGATTGATTGATTGATTGATTGATTGATTGAACAAATTAGAGGAAGAGATTGATCCAACCTTTTCATCTATTCCCAAAAAGAAAAACCCCACCTAAAAAGATGGGGTTCGACGAGTTCGAATCTATGCAGTGACCTAGGCGATCTTTTTAATCTGCGACAACTTATCCTTAAGCACCGAGTTCTCATGCTTCAAAGCATTCACTTCGGAAGCCAGCTGATTCACCTTGCGCTTCAAGAACTCATTTTCCTGCTGGGATGCCGGATCCGAATCCCCCACGATATTGGGTTTGGAATCCTTTTTCGCCACCGGCTCAGAATCAAATGTCGGTGTCGCGAAGGCATTCACACTCAGCATCTCTTCGATGTTCTCTGGGATGTGCAGTTCAGGATCCACCTTTTCCAGACGGATAATACCCTGAGAAACAAACCCACGAACCTCTGAAAGCATCTTGGAAATACATGTCGACTTCTCTGCTGCCGTCGGCGCAGACTCGGCCATCATGTCAGTGATTTTTCTTTTGGAAATCGGCGGCAGGCAGGCCAGCAACTGATCCACCTGCTCTTGTGGATTGCCATGCAGAGCATTTGCCAGCGTCAACGGCTGCACGCGGGAGAAGATCTCCACCAGATACTGCCCGTCCCAGCTGTACACGCGTGTGATGGTCAGGATGCGTTTACGAAGTGCTTCTTCCCAAGCCGGGCTTTCGCCACCGATCAAACCCAGGAACTGTTCACGCTTCGCTGCAGGTGATGTTTCCAACAGCTGAAGAAGTTGAAAGAAGCCGCCCTTTTTTTTGTATCTGTCTAACATGCCCATGGGTAAATTATCGGATGTGTAATGCAGGACTAAAGGACATCTGACGGCTATTTTTATTATCAAAAAAGTTTTATTCCGCGATGAAACATCCCCCATTCGTAGTGGCAAAAAGTTAGTCAAAAAACCAAACTTCCCGTCTCGCTTTGAGAAGAATGCTTTTGTAACTGAAGCCACCCGAACCAGCGAAAGGACACCCCTCGAAGGAAAGATCCATGATCCTGAAAATAAAAAAGGCAAAGCCGTGAAGCTTTGCCTTTACCAAAACGCTCTGCAATTTATTGTTAGTTCAAAGAATCACACTTGTAAGACAGGCTCACACTTGTGCCTGGGGACAGGTACTGGTTGAACTTCAAAGTCTTACCAACCAGGCTGTAACCCACTGGAGAACCCGACACAGTCACAATCAGATCCTGAGGGCTGGAACAATTCAACATGATGTCCTTGATACGGTCCGTGATCTTGGAACGGATCTGACCCAGCTGGGAGGTATAGTCGTTGGAGCAGATGTCTGCAGCCATACCCCAACCATTGTTCGTGAAGGACAGATACACATTCCCGATACTGCCTGTCACCAAACCCGTTGTCGGAGAATAGTTGTCCAAAGTCTGACCGTTTTGCTGGGCAAGACAGTTGTTATCTTTCACCACGATCGCATGCACACTTAAGGAATTGAACTTGTCAGCGCCCAAGCTGCTTTTTACGTTGTTGATCAGGTAGTTTGGCTGATCCATCTGATCCAGAACATAACCACCGTTACCATACAGACCGGATCTTTCATCCTCGTCCGCCAGGAAGATCACTGCCAAGTGAGCATCGCTGCGAATGAAGCTGGACGGATTGTTTTTAACAACCAGATTTGCAGCGTAAACACCACGCTCATCGCCGGATGGACAGTTCTGAGCATAAGCCTGGGAATAAGCCGAGGACTCAATAGAAGCCAGGTTCCCGCCGTTGTTGCGGATCCAGTTGGCAATGAACTTCTCACAAGCCAGGGTTTCAGGTCTTTGAATTGTACTGTTGAACAAACTCATGCGATTGCTGTGATTGCGGGTGATATAAGGATTGCCGCCGAAAGAAACCAGGCTGCCAGCATCGGATCTTGCCACATCGGTGGTTGTCATCGCGATACGATAGTCGATTTGTTGATTGTCCAGATCAGCAATAAAGTTTTGGAATCGCGGCGCCAGCCTTGCCTGTTCAAATGACATGGAGGCAGAGTTGTCATTTACTATAAGGATGTCGACCTTACCGCGGCCCGCAGTCTGGGAGTAATTGAATGCGTATTTGCCGTTCTCGACCACACAGCCTGAGTCTTTACATTTGCTGTCGTCCAAAGAGAACTTCACCGGGGAACATCCCACGTAAAGCCCTACAAAGAAGGAAATGGCAGCCATTCTGGTAAGTGTTTTCATAGACACACCTCTCTCAACCTCCATACATCCAAGGTCAGTGCCAAAACCGGGTGTTTTTTACAAATATCTGTAATTACAGACTTTTTACTGTTTCATTTTGACCCCTTGGCACCCTCGCCCCTGTCGATCTCTTGGACAGGAGCCCCCGAAAGACACTTTTTTGTCTGCAATTTCAGAGGCTTATAAACTTCCCACCACCTAGGCCGAAGGAGCGATTTTGGTCCTCGGGCCGAAAGCCTTTGAGGCTGGGTTCAATCTTTCCAATAATAGAAGGGCTGGCTCTTGCCGGCCAAAGCTGCACATCATTGGGAGCATCTGCATGATCACAAAATTATTGGGCACCTTCATCATCCTGGCCGCTTTTACGATTGGATATATTGTCCTGAAAGATGACCTGGGACTTAGCACCACAAAAAAGAGCAACGGCAAACAAACCGAAGCCTGCATTCAACTGACTCCGGCACAGCAACTATCCAAAATGATCAATGACGATTTCCAAAATCTGGCCGTCAACGGCGAGCTGCCTGCAGAATGGTCCAATATCGCCACCGTAGAACTGCGCATGAATTCAGTTTTGGCAAAAACAATCCTGGGCAAAGAACGTCCGAATATTCAAAGGGTCAAAGAGGGGGCCAATTATCTGGAACTTGAGATCATGGATCTTCCAGACGATGAAAATCCCGGCATCATCATTCAGGCAAGTCTGTTCGATATCAAATCCAAGAATAAAATCTTCGAAATCGGCCGTACTTACACAATGAATGATCTGAATCGTGTAACTCCACCACAAACCGAAGAGCCAGCAAAAGCGGATGCTTCGGCAAAACCCACAGCTCCACCTGCGCCAAATGCCCCGCCAGAGAGCAGTGCAACTCCTCAGCAGCAACCAGCGGTTCAGCAGTCAACTCCCGGCGCTCAGCCGGCGAATCCACCAAAACAATAGAAAATAGTTTTCCGACAAATGAACCGAAATACTGCCTGACCGTCTAAAGAACTCAGGCAGTATTAGATCCACTGCTCTGATTTTTTTAACTTCGGCCTCGAATAAAAAAGGCAACTCCCAGCTTGTCGTCGCAACTTCGAGACCAACAGCAAAGGAGATCAACATGAAAAACACCCTGCTAGTCGCAGCCCTGCTGATAACCACGGCCTGCGCAAGTACCAGCACAAAACCAACTGCCGAAACCAAAACAGCCAAAGGCTTCGATTCAGTACTGTCGACCTATCAATATCCTTTCCCGGTGCACTTCCATAATTTCAAATCCCAAGGCCAGGATCTGAAAATGGCGTACATGGATATCGCCCCCACCAAGGAAAGTAACAAAGGCGCCATCGTTCTGCTGCACGGAAAGAACTTTCCTGGTGCCTACTTTCAAACTTTGATTAACTCCCTGACGGCCGAAGGCTTCCGGGTGATTGTGCCGGATCAAATCGGATTCGGTAAGTCGACAAAACCCGCTTACTATCAATATAGCTTCCACGCTCTGGGACAAAACACCCAGAATCTTTTAAAGGCTTTGAATGTAGAAAAATACAAACTTTTGGGTCACTCAATGGGCGGAATGGTCGCCAGCCGTATGAGTTTGATGTTCCCAGATTCAGTGACTCAGCTATTCCTGGTGAATCCGATCGGTCTTGAAGACTGGAAAACAATGACTTCTTACCGTCCCGTCGAAGATGGTTTCCGCGGAGAACTGGCAAGCTCTCCGGAAAAGATTAAACAATACCAATTGGACAGTTACTACGATGGAAAATGGAAATCGGAATATGATAAGTGGCTGGAAATTCCAACCGGCTGGATCCTGGGCCCTGACTATTCAGTGATTGCCTGGAATGCCGCTCTGACTTCCGACATGGCATTCACCCAGCCTGTGATTTATGAATTCAAAAACATCAAAGCACCGACTGTACTGATTATCGGACAAAGAGACCGAACAGCCATCGGTAAAGCCTGGGCCCCTGAAGAGAATAAGAAGAAGATGGGTAACTATCCAGCACTAGGAAGACAAGCCGCCCGCCTGATTCCAAAATCAAAACTGGAAGAACTCAAAGGCCTGGGGCACATGCCCTTCATCGAAGACTACGAAACCTTCTGGCAAGCGATGAAAAAGCACCTTTAAAGAAACTCAGATCTACAGAACCAACAATTCATTTAAAAAAAGATCTGTTAGAAACAGAATCTACAAACGAAAAAAGCCCGGCATTGACCGGGCTTTTCTTATATCAAAATCCATTATCTACGCATCGCTTCGGAAAAAGTAAGCAGGTACCTTTTAGCCTATCGTCAGATTTCGGGCATAAAAAAACCCGGATTACTTTCGTAACCCGGGTTCAAGTAAAATAGAGCTGGCGTCGTGCTACTCTCCCACATTGTCACCAATGCAATACCATCGCCGCAAGAGGACTTAACTTCTGAGTTCGGAATGGGATCAGGTGTGGCCCCTCTGCTATAAACACCAGCAAAGCGTTTATTAATCAAAGTGGTTAGCTTCTTACACTAACCTTTTCGTTCTTTGCAACTTACTTCCAATCCAAATGGAGAAGTTACTTTCTTTTTATCATTACAACTGAATGATTGATTTAATTGATTTTTAGCGAGTCGCTGTTAGTTCCACATTTCACTCTCTTACTTATTCAGAGAGCTAGTCTCTCGTTCCAATTAAGGAAGTCTCTGAGACGAAATCTTCGTTAGATAAATCTAAGAAGAATGTTTTTTAAAAAAGCCTCACGACCTATTAGTACTGATCAGCTCAATACATTGCTGTACTTACACCTTCAGCCTATCAACCTCGTAGTCTCCAAGGGGTCTTTAGGGGGCCGAAGCCCCAGTGAGATCTAATCTTGTAGTTTGCTTCCCGCTTAGATGCTTTCAGCGGTTATCAATTCCGAACATAGCTACCCTGCATTGCTCTTGGCAGAACAACAGGAACACCAGAGGTTCGTCCATCCCGGTCCTCTCGTACTAAGGACAGGTCTACTCAAATCTCATACGCCCACAGAAGATAAGGACCAAACTGTCTCACGACGTTCTGAACCCAGCTCGCGTACCACTTTAATTAGCGAACAGCTAAACCCTTGGGACCTGCTCCAGCCCCAGGATGTGATGAGCCGACATCGAGGTGCCAAACTCCATCGTCGATATGGACTCTTGGATGGAATAAGCCTGTTATCCCCGGAGTACCTTTTATCCGTTGAGCGATGGCCCTTCCACGCGGGACCACCGGATCACTTTGGCCTGCTTTCGCACCTGCTCGACTTGTAGGTCTCGCAGTCAAGCCCCCTTATGCCAATGCACTCGACGCCTGGTTTCCAATCAGGCTGAGGGGACCATCGCGCGCCTCCGTTACTTTTTGGGAGGCGACCGCCCCAGTCAAACTGCCCACCAGACAGTGTCCCTCTGCTCGTAAAGAGCAGCAGGTTAGATTTCAAAGGTGCCAAGGGTGGTATTTCAAGGTTGACTCCACAATGGCTAGCGCCACTGCTTCAAAGTCTCCCACCTATCCTACACATGCCAACTCTAAAATCACTGCCAAGCTACAGTAAAGGTTCACGGGGTCTTTCCGTCTTTCTGCGGGTACTCGGCATTTTCACCGAGAATTCAATTTCGCGAGGCATTTGGTCGAGACACCGGAGAAGTCGTTACGCCATTCGTGCAGGTCGGAACTTACCCGACAAGGAATTTCGCTACCTTAGGACCGTTATAGTTACGGCCGCCGTTTACTGGGGCTTCGATTCTCAGCTTCGCTTACGCTAACTAATCCTCTTAACCTTCCAGCACCGGGCAGGCGTCAGTATGTATACTTCGTCTTGAGACTTTGCACATACCTGTGTTTTTGATAAACAGTCGCTACTCCCATTTCTCTGCGACCCGAAAAAGCTTGGGGAGTAAATCCTTACACTCTCGCGGGCACACCTTTTCCCGAAGTTACGGTGTTAAGTTGCCGAGTTCCT
Source organism: Bdellovibrio bacteriovorus str. Tiberius (assembly GCF_000317895.1). Classification (NCBI taxonomy): domain Bacteria; kingdom Pseudomonadati; phylum Bdellovibrionota; class Bdellovibrionia; order Bdellovibrionales; family Pseudobdellovibrionaceae; genus Bdellovibrio; species Bdellovibrio bacteriovorus. The sequence goes on along the minus strand of NC_019567.1, from coordinate 845,927 downwards.
TGACCAAAATTCACCCCATCGCCTTAGGATATTCACCCCACTCACCTGAGTCGGTTTACGGTACGAGCTAATAAAACTAAACTTACGAAACTTTTCTTGGATACATGGCTTTTCACACTTCCGGGACAAGTCCCTCGCATTCACACCTCAGAGTTAAGACCAGCGGATTTGCCTACTGATCCTCCTACATGCTTACACCTCAATCCAATAAGAGGCTGTGATATCCTATACCGTCATTCCTTAAGCGCGATTTATTAGGTAACGGAATATTAACCGTTTTGCCATCGATTACGCCACTTGGCCTCATCTTAGGTCTCGACTAACCCTGGGAAGATTATCTTTACCCAGGAATCCTTGAGTTTTCGGCGCCCGGGTTTTTCACCCGAGTTCAACGCTACTTATGTCAGCATGATCACTTCTAGTTCGTCCAGCTGTCCTACCGGTCAACCTTCATCCTACACTAGAACGCTCCCCTACCACTAAAATATAAAATATCTTAATCCAAAGCTTCGGTAACACGCTTAGCCCCGTTGTATCTTCCGCGCAGAGTCACTAGACTAGTGAGCTATTACGCTTTCTTTAAAGGATTGCTGCTTCTAAGCCAACCTCCTAGTTGTCAAAGTAACTCCACAACGTTCTCCACTGAGCGTGCATTTAGGGACCTTAGCTGTTGGTCTGGGCTCTTTCCCTCTCGACTCATGACCTTATCACCCTGAGTCTGCCTGCCAGGGAACATATCAATGGCATTCGGAGTTTATTTGGGTTTGGTAATCCGGTAAAGACCCCTAGCCCATTCAGTGCTCTACCTCCATGATATTTTTTACCTGACGCTATACCTAAATATATTTCGGGGAGAACCAGCTATCACCCAGTTTGATTGGCCTTTCACCCCTAATCACAGATCATCAAAAGAGTTTTCAACCTCAACTTGTTCGGTCCTCCACGAGGTGTTACCCTCGCTTCAACCTGTCCATGATTAGATCACCGGGTTTCGGGTCTATGCCTGCATACTAAATCGCCCTATTCAGACTCGCTTTCGCTACGGCTCCACCTACAACGGCTTAACCTCGCATGCAAACATAACTCGCTGACTCATTATGCAAAAGGTACGCTATCGACCACTTAAGGGTCTCTAACTGCTTGTAGACTTACGGTTTCAGGTTCTATTTCACTCCCCTCTCGGGGTTCTTTTCACCTTTCCCTCACGGTACTTGTTCACTATCGGTCACTAAGGAATATTTAGCCTTATGAGGTGGTCCTCACAGATTCCCACGAAATTTCACGTGTTTCGTGGTACTCGGGATGCCGCTAGGGCCTTCGAAGTTTTCGAGTACGGGGCTATCACCCTATCTTGCCAGACTTTCCAGACTGTTACTCTAACTTCTCCGGTCCCACATTGCGGTCCCACGACCCCTCATTCAAATTAATGAATAAGGTTTAGGCTGTTCCCCGTTCGCTCGCCACTACTGGGGGAATCTCGGAATTGATTTCTCTTCCTGAGGGTACTGAGATGTTTCACTTCCCCTCGTTCGCTTCAAACAACTATGTATTCATTGAGTGATACCATAAATGGTGGGTTTCCCCATTCGGAAATCTCCGGATCAAAGTGTGTGTGCCACTCCCCGAAGCTTATCGCAGCTTACCACGTCCTTCATCGCTTCTTAGTGCCAAAGGCATCCACCGTAAGCCCTTTGTAGCTTAAAAAAATGGAACTAACCTCGCTAAAAATCAACTAAATCAATCTATTCAATTGTCAAAGAACGAAAACCGTTCAGCAAAACTCTAACTTACACCGCATTCCAGTTATTAGAACTTGGTGGGCCTGGGAAGACTCGAACTTCCGACCCCACGCTTATCAAGCGTGTGCTCTAACCAACTGAGCTACAGGCCCGTTAGGCTTCACTCTCTCAAAACTAAACAGCTAGATAGATTTTTGGGACTCACTTACTCGGGAAGAGTAAGTTGACCTAAGATTGGGTCATTTTAACTTATCAAGAACAAGTCTTGATGAAGATTGACCGGATAATCCTTAGAAAGGAGGTGATCCAGCCGCAGGTTCCCCTACGGCTACCTTGTTACGACTTCACCCCAATCATCGACCATACCTTGGGCGCCTGCCTCCTTGCGGTTAGCGCAGCGACTTCTGGTACAGCCAACTTTCATGGTGTGACGGGCGGTGTGTACAAGGCCCGGGAACGTATTCACCGCGGCATTCTGATCCGCGATTACTAGCGATTCCAACTTCATGATCTCGAGTTGCAGAGATCAATCTGAACTTAGATAGCTTTTAAGCGATTTGCTCTACCTCGCGGCTTAGCTTCGCTCTGTGACTACCATTGTAGCACGTGTGTAGCCCTAGGCATAAGGGCCATGAGGACTTGACGTCATCCCCACCTTCCTCCGGTTTAACACCGGCAGTCCATCTAGAGTGCCCAACTGAATGCTGGCAACTAAATGCAGGGGTTGCGCTCGTTGCGGGACTTAACCCAACATCTCACGACACGAGCTGACGACAGCCATGCAGCACCTGTGTACCGACCCTTGCGGGCGACGACATTTCTGCCAGTCTTCCAGTACATGTCAAGCCTAGGTAAGGTTCTTCGCGTTGCATCGAATTAAACCACATGCTCCACCGCTTGTGCGGGCCCCCGTCAATTTCTTTGAGTTTTAATCTTGCGACCGTACTCCCCAGGCGGGATACTTAACGCGTTAGCTTCGTCACTGAAGGGGTCAATACCTCCAACAACAAGTATCCATCGTTTACGGCGTGGACTACCAGGGTATCTAATCCTGTTTGATCCCCACGCTTTCGGATCTCAGTGTCAGTGTTCGGCCAGTTACCCGCCTTCGCCTCCGGTATTCCTGTTGATATCTACGTATTTCACCACTACACCAACAATTCTAGTAACCTCTCCGACACTCAAGCTTCGCAGTATCAAATGCACTTCCAGGGTTGAGCCCTGGGCTTTCACATCTGACTTACAAAGCCACCTACATCCGCTTTACGCCCAATAATTCCGAACAACGCTAGGATCCCTCGTCTTACCGCGGCTGCTGGCACGAAGTTAGCCGATCCTTTCTTACAGGGTACATTCATTGTGTTATTCCCCTGCGACAGAGCTTTACGACCCGAAGGCCTTCATCACTCACGCGGCGTCGCTGCATCAGAGTTTCCTCCATTGTGCAATATTCCCTACTGCTGCCTCCCGTAGGAGTCTGGACCGTGTCTCAGTTCCAGTGTGACTGATCATCCTCTCAGACCAGTTAAAGATCGTCGCCTTGGTGAGCCGTTACCTCACCAACTAGCTAATCTTACGCGGACTCATCTTAGAGCGAAAAACCTTTGACCCCTAGAGCCGCAGCTCCTGTGGTCTTATGCGGTATTAGCTAATCTTTCGACTAGTTATCCCCCACTCTAAGGCAGATTATCCACGCGTTCCTCACCCGTGCGCCACTAGGTATTGCTACCCCGTTCGACTTGCATGTATTAGGCACGCCGCCAGCGTTTGTTCTGAGCCAGAATCAAACTCTCCAGTTTAAATTCTGTTTAGAAGCAAACAGCTAGCTTTTACGCTATTGTTTGTTCGAATATTTTTTGAAATTGTGAATACCAATTACTCGGTATTCAAAGAGCCCAAAAATCTATTTTATCTAGCTATTCAGTTTTCAAAGAGCGAACATTTTATCGTGACTTCGTTTTATTCCGAATCGCGAGGAACCAATCTTATCAAAGATTTTGTCCCCGTCAACTATCTTTTTTCTTTTTTTAACTTTCGACCTAAGTCTTAGTTAAGAAGAAGAAAAAGTTGGTGGAGGCAACAGGGATCGAACCTGCGACCTTCTGAATGCAAATCAGATGCTCTCCCAGCTGAGCTATGCCCCCGAACGAAGTGGAGCTGTTTTCTCGTAAGGGCCGAAAAAGGTCAATAGCTTTTTTTCGAAAATTTAATAACTCACCTGAAGTTGCTCAATAAATAACCGAGGCAGGGGCCTCGGTTATTGTAAAAAACATAGATAAGTATTTGAATTTACGTAAGATTAGGCGCTAGCCTTGAATTTTGACGCAAGCAGTCTGTTGAGCCACTTTCTTTCAAAACTAAGGTCGAACCCGACCTTTTCGCCTCCGGATACGATGGCTGTATAGACCTTTTTAAGGATTTCAACCTCGTGATCCAGGCCGTTGTCGGCTCCCATGGACTCTTCAATAGCCTCGTACACACTCAATAGGTCCGGTGTTGTCACCACTTTAGGGATACGGGACATATCCAAACCCAGGGTTTCCAGTGGCTTGAATCCTACCAGTGTCTCTGTCAGCAGCACCTTTGTGCCGTTCTTGAAGTTCACCTGAATGAAGGGCTTGCCTTCAGAGTCTGCGCGGTGAAGGACTTCATTCACGTCCTGAGTGTTGAAGGAGAATAATTTCCCGTCTAGATCCTGGCGAATTTGCACTCGACCTGACTCGTTGATCTTCGCACGAAGACCTTTGGAGGCATCGACAAAATTCAGGATGTGATCTAGCTCAGCATGTGTCGACTTCGTTTTAGAACTGCTCAAATTACCCTCCCCTAATATATAGGGCGTCTCTAACTTACATTAGAGATATCGACAATCCCTTGAAGGACTTAACAAGAAAACAAAAAAAGATGAGAATCCGGCCTCTTATCCTGTCGCAATTTGAATAAAATTTCGTGATACTGTTTCAAGCCGGGATTCGTCGGCGGCGCGCCTTGTCCCGGGCGTTCCGATTTGAGATAAACTGGCCTGAAAGAGGCACACACTATGATCATCACACGTTGGCAAGCTCCGATCATCCCAAGCAAACAACAGGTTCTTATGATTCTGGAATCAGAAGGCATGGAGCCGTATGAGCAAACTTTAGAACCGGCTAAGAAAGTCGGCGACCACCGCAAACCCTTTGCTGAAGTGCGAGTTATCATCAGTGGTGAAATGATTTTCAACGTTTCCGGCAATCAGTTTGTCCTGCGCCCCGGAGACCGTGTTGAAATCCCGGGTAACACCCGCTTCTCTTACGTTGCTCAGGGCGGAGAACCCTGCGTGACTGTTTGCGCACAAAGAGCGATCTAGTTTTTCATTGAGATTAAAAACTAAAAAGCCCCCTTCTTCACAGACGGGGGCTTTTTTTTTATTTCATTCAGACAGACCGCTCACAGCTGTTTGAAAGCACAGTCTGTGGGCTTCTTTATATATAGAACTATTCCTTATCCTTCTTCAGCTTCATCCAGCCAAGGTAATCGCGGATGTTCTTTTCAAAGCCTCTTGTGGTCGGTTCATAGATCGCGGTCTTTTCAACTTCTTCCGGCAGATAGGACTGTTCCACCCAGCCCGTTGGATAGTTGTGCGGGTATTTGTAATCGCGGCCGTATCCCAGATCCTTCGCCAGCGCCGTCTTTGCAGATCGCAAATGCAGAGGCACCGGCAGAGTGCGGGTTTTTTCCACCAATTCGCGCGCTTTGTGCAAAGCCATGTAGGAAGCGTTGGATTTCGGGCAAGACGCCAGATATGTCGTCACTTGGGAAAGAGTGATTGCTCCCTCGGGCAGACCAATGGCTTCCACCGCCTGCAGACCCGCGATCGCCACTGAAATTGCGCGAGGATCAGCGTTTCCGATATCTTCCGACGCCAGAATAATCAAACGGCGCGCGATAAACACCGGGTCTTCCCCGCCATCAAGCATTCTTGCCAGATAATACATGGCTGCATCCGGATCACTGCCACGAATGCTTTTAATAAACGCCGAAATGGTGTCGTAATGCATTTCAGAGTTCTTGTCATAGCCCAGAGGATTCTGCTGCAGAAGTTCGCGCATGTCGTTCACATCCAGCAGCGGGCCTTCCACCTCATCCTTTGTAAAGGTGTATAGAATCTCAAGACTGTTAATCAGACGACGGGCATCGCCGTCGGAGTATTCCAGCAGATTTTTATGGGCGTCCTCGGTCAGGATTCTGTCCAATGGCTTTGCATAGTGGGTTTCAGCACGTTTGACGATGTTGTTCAGATCGTCTTCGGACAGACGCTCGAAAATCACCACACGACAGCGGCTGAGCAGGGCGCGGTTTAACTCATAGCTGGGATTTTCGGTGGTTGCCCCAACCAGTACCAGATCGCCTTTTTCGACAAACGGCAAAAGCACGTCCTGCTGGGCTTTGTTAAATCTGTGAATTTCATCCACGAAAAGAATGGTCTTTTGCTGGTACTGAAGGCGACGGTCTTTGCCAGCTTCGCCCACTTCCCGCAGCGCCTTGGCACCGGAATCCACCGCGTTCAAATGTACATAGTGCGCATTGAAGTGCTGGGACAAGGCCAGAGCAAAAGTGGTCTTCCCAGTACCGGGAGGCCCCCAAATGATCAGGCTGGGCAAATAGCCCTTGCGAAGCATCTGTCCTAGCTTGGACTGAGGCCCCAGGGTCTTTTGCTGCCCAAAGATATCATCCAGCGTCTTGGGACGCAGGATTTCTGACAGCGGTGAAGTTCCATGGGAGGCTTGAGATGCAGAAAAAAGATCCATAGGAGGGTCATAAACCATCCCCTTCCCAGAATCCACTATTTAATGCAACTGATCGTGGGTGTATTTGGGTTGCGAGCACCACTGATTGCATAGCAGACAACCCCATCTGGCTGCTTGATCTGATAGATAGCGGTTTCGGTCGCTTCAGGCCTTACAAGGATTGTTTCCACCGTTGTTCCATCGGTGAACTGACTGACGGCAAAAGGCTTCATACCTGCCCAGGAAATTCCAATCCCTATCGCCAACGACAATACGACAAGTAAAGTGGTTTTCATATTCACCTCACTTCAAGTTAAGCGAGGACTGCCAAGATGGGTCAAACCTAAATAAAAAAGGGCGGTTTTGCCGCCCTTTTTACATATTCACTTTTGTCAGATGACTTAGTCGCCAAGGCTTTCGATGGAAATGAAGCCGGTGGTTCTTTCAGGAGTCAGCTCGCCCGTGGAGTCACGAGAAAAACCGATCACATCAACCGTTCCTGAAGCTTGGAAAGAGTTGGAGGCGCTCAAGCCACCGCACACGATAGGACAAGTGGCAGACACGCTCTGAGCGGGAGTGTATCTTTCGGCCGCGTTTGTCGGAGCCTTGTAGCTTGCGATTTCCGGGCCGCCAACGGCAGCCTCACCTTTTGCCCACCATGTGTCGTTCAAAGCCAGCAAATTGTCGCCAGAGAACTCACACACGTAAGAACCGCCCGAGAACTGCCCGCCCTGGAATTTCAGGCGCACAGAGGCGACAATGAGGGTCTTTTCGACGTTCGGCCAAGCCACGGTTAGATACTACACCTGGAAGAATGCCGCACCGACGTCGTTTGGCGAGGGGTTGGTGGAGTCTTCCGTTTTTTTGGTTATACAGCTCTTTGCCGAAGCGTTGATCACATAAGTGCGGGACGGAGAAACCGTCACCTGCAGATCACTTTCAGTCTGCGAGCAGTTTGGCAGGGTTACTGCCACCAATGCCAACAATAAAACTTTCCAGTGTCGCATGGGTCCTCCTCGTTAGAAATCGGTGGTTGTCGGGTTGCCTGCGTTGGAATCAATCTGACCCATGATTCTTGGGGTCAGGAAGATCAGCAACTCAGACTTTTCCTTGGAGATGTTCTTGGTCTTAAACAGATAACTTACAAATGGCAATTCGCGGAACCAAGGAACACCAATCTCACCGTCTGTCGCATCACTTTGATAGATACCACCGATAACAGCGGTCTGGCCGTTTTTCACCAGGACACGGGTGTTGGCTTCACGGCTGTTCACCGCAAAAGCACCCTGACCGGCACTGGACACGTCAGCACCACGGAATTGTCTGTTAACCAGTACTTTCATGATAACAGATCCATCCGCCGTTACCTGTGGAGTCACCTCAAGTTTCAGCGTCAACGGTTTGAACTGGAACGTTTCCTGAGTCGCCGTACCATTCTGAGTCACCTGACGAACCGGAACTTCCGTCGTCTGATTGATGTCGGCTTTTTCATTGGACAGGGTCATGATACGCGGAGCGGAGATGATTTTAACCTGCTCTTCGCTTTCGTTCAGGGCCAGAGCCGCTGACAAAGTGCCAAAGATGTCCAAAGTACCCACATTCAGATTGAAGTTCAAAGCACCGGAGGAACCCGCCGCACTCTGATTCACGTTGAAGGATGGATTCATGTTCACCGGACCACGCGCCGTGGAACCCAGCTTGATTGGCGCGCCCGTCGCACTCCAGTTCACACCGATATTGCGAGTGAAGCTTTCTTTCGCCTCAACGATTTTACCCTCAATGGAAACTTGAGCGGGCTGCGTATCAAGGCTGGCGATCAGACGGGCTGCTCTTTCCAGGTTTTCTTCGATATCGGTCACAACCAAAGCATTCGTACGAACGTCGCCGACCACACGGCCACGGTCACCCAGGAAGTCTTTGATCTTCTTTTCTAGCTCGTCCACTTTCGCGTAGCTGACTGGGAACATGCGAACCTTCAAAGGTTCCAGGTTCTTTCTGGCCTGAGCCAGTTTTGTTGCATCATCTTCTTCCGCTTTCAGATCCTGAAGTGGAGCGATACGCAAAACGTTGCCCTGACGGGTGTAACCCAGTTTTTTGGCTTTCATGATCACAACCAGCGCCTGGTCCCAGGGAACCTGACGCAGTTTCAGGCTGACCGCACCTTTAACGTCTTCAGAGATCACCATGTTCACGCCGGATTCTTCAGTGATGAAGTTCAAAGCGTCACGGATATCCATGTTGCTGGTCTCGATAGAGATCTTTTTACCGTAGAACTTGGTGTTGCCGGCAAGGAACTCTGTCAGATTCTGGCTTGGCAGGATGTTATTGTCTTCCATCGCCGTGCTGACATCAGTTACTTCCATCGCCTCTGCCGGAGCAGATCCGCTGGCCACGATCAGAAGGCTGTTGCCTTCCTGCTGAACCGCCGGCTCACCCACGCCTTCACGCATCTGGATCACAAAGCGTGCGGTAGCAGAACCCGGGTTTTGATAAGCATCAATCGCACCCACGCTGCCTTTGATGTCTTTGGTGTTCAAAGAGCGTTTCAAACGATCTGGAAGATTGGCGTTGTCCACTTCAATGATGAACTGGCGCAGATCCGGATTTGTACGGGTGGTGTACGTCAAAGGACGATCCCCCTGCACGATCACAGTTCCACCTGTTTCATTGGCGCGGAATTTAAGGTCCGTGATATTTGCCGGAGCTCCGGATGGAACAGCGGCAATCGTTTCAGTCACTGGTGCCGGAGCCGGCTCGGAAACCGGCGGCTGATCCGCAAACGGATCTGGCGTGGTTTCAGTCACCGTCGGTTCTGGAGTCTGAGCAGGAACATCCGCAACAGAACTGTCAGCAAACGGATCTTCCGTCGGGCTGGTTTCTTCCGGAGCAGGAGCTGGCGCATCGGCCACCTGTTCCTGACCGCCCGCCTCGTTCACTTCCTCTTCGATGGCCAGATCCTGGTCACCGGCAGGAGCCGCTTGAGATTCAGCTTGAGCTGGCTGTTGATTGTCGATTTCATCGAATTCTGCAAAGTCATCAGAGGCTGATTCAGCCGCTGGAGCGCTGTCGTCAGCAGACATCACATCCGCGGACGAGTCCATGCCATCCAAAGACAGATCGTCTTCAACCGGGCGGCTTGCACAGGAAGTCAGAGAGGCAATCATTGCGCTCAGGATTACTAATCTAATGAATCCGTTCATTAGTTCCTCCTCTTAAAAGATAACTATTTTTTCAACTCCATAATGCGTGACTCTTTAAAGGCTTTGCCGTCGTCGTATTTCGTTTCCACGACAACTACTTCCCCTTCACGGATCGCCGCCACGAATCCTTCGCTTCGGCCAATCTTGGAGTTTTTAGTCACTACAAATACAGCCCCGTCCGGATCTTTGATCATCGCACGAGGTGTTCTTACATCCCACAAAATACCCACAACCTGTAAACGATCAACTTCCCAGCGCTGCAGGGGCTCGAGAATCTCGTTTGGACGAGCCGCTTCCGGACCCGTTGGGCGGACCGTTTTAAAGACCTTAAACGGGTCTCTTTTTCCGGTCGGATCATAGATATATCCATCACTGGACAAAATCTGCTGCGGAGCCGGAGCTGTCATCTGGTCCCCAACCGGCATTTCATTTGCCGGAGGCGGAGGAATCTGTGCAGGCACATCCGCTGGTGGCGGAGTTTGTGCCGCCGGTGGTGTTTCGGCCGGAGTGCCCGCAGGAGGCGGACTGCCCGCAGGTGTGCCACCGGCTGGAGGCACCTGGGTGTTTTCAACCTCTTTCATGAATTCTGCGGGAAGATCGCCGTTGGACGGAGCATCCTGAGAATGCGCCGGCGCCATGAACTTCATGCTGACCGCAAAGGCCAGCCAAAGTCCCAGAGAGGCCACTAAAATGTAAGATACAATCCATCTTACAGACTTCACTGTGGGTTCTCCGTTGTAGCAGGCTTCTTCTCTTCAGGGGCCAGCTTGTAACCAACCACCTGTCCTTCAAACTTCAATTTACGGGAGCCCGGTTCGCTTTCAGAAATAACAACATTCTGAACGCGCGCCATACGCTCGGCCGTGGAAACCAGGAAAGTGAACTGAGCCAGTTCTGCGTAAGTGCCCTCAAGGGACACTTCGACAGGAACTTCTTCCACGACTTCTTTTTTAATGTTTTCACCCGGTTTTTTCGATTTCACGCTGACGCCGGCATTACGGGCGAAATCATCGATCGCCTTATTGATATCAATAGAGAAAAGCACCGCCGGCAAACGACGGGAGATCTCCTGATACTTCTGGCTGAGCTGACCGACTTTTTCCTGCATCTCCTGAACTTGTTTCAGAGTTGCATCGGTGTCTTTCTTTTTATTTTCTTCTTCCTGCAACTGCTGGTTCACAGTCACGATTTGCGCGTCGACTGCGGAACCGTCATCGTACATGAAGTTCCAATACATGGCTGTCAGCCCCAGGCCGATCACCAGGATTTTACCAATTGTCTGGACTGCGAGCAGATCAAATATTTTATTCATTTGCTCTCTCCAACAAACAACTGATTTCAAACTTCTTCAAACTGACCCCGTCGGTCACCGTTTCACTGGAACTGACAAGATTCACGTCCATCAGGAACACACTCTTGGTCAAAGCTTCCAGGAACTGAGAGACCTCAAAGTCACTTAAAGCAAGACCCTGAATGTTCACGCGGGTCGGATTCACCTGAATGCGGGTCAACCAGGCTTTTTCCGGAATCACCGTCTGCAGCAGATCCAATACGCGGATCTCACGCTGACGGTCTTTGGAAATTTTCTCCAAAGCCGAGATACGAGCCTCCATCAGAGCCTCGTCCTCTTTGAATTTTTTAATCTCGGCCACGGAATCCGCGGCTTTGGCGTTGTAGGTCTGAAGCTCGGCAAGAATCTGATTCTTGGAGTTCAGCTCTGCCACCTTGCCCGGTACGTTCTGGTTTTCGTAAATGTACAAAGCCAGAGGTCCCATCAGCAACAGCACGATGCGTTTCAACGCCTCTTTGCGGATCTCATCAGCCCCCATGAAGGAGTCAGAAGAAATCCCCAGAGAAGCCCCGATGGAACCGCCGCCCGAAGATGCTGCCTGAGAGGCAAGATTGATCTTAATCATGTCGCATCCCCCTGTTCACGCAGGGCCAGACCCGTCACAACCCCGGCAAAGGAGCTGATCTGATCAAGATATTCAGGAGAGAACTTTTTCGGATTCGCTTTCACACGCAGGAACGGATTGAATGGTTCCATCAGGATGCCCGTCACGCGGGAAACCGTTTCAACCAGCCCGGAGGTCGCAGAACTTCCCCCCGTGTAGAAACAACGGCTTAGAACCAGACCATTTGTAGTGGCGCTTAAGAAATCCAAACTGCTGCGGATTTCTTCAGTCACGGCCTCATTGGTGGCGCTGATGATGCTGTGAACTTCGTCGGGAACTTCACGGCGGGAAATCGCACTGAGTTTCAGGGCTTCGGCTTCCGCCACGGTCACACCCATCGCTTTGTGGATTTCATTGGTGTAGTTGGCGCCGCCGACAGGGATATCACGGCAGAAGATCACTTCGCCGTTTTGCAGAACCACGAAGTTTGTGATCGAAGCTCCGAAATTCAGGATGCCGATCACTTCGCCCGGGATTTTTCCGTAATTGAGTTCAAACGCATTGGCCAAAGCAAAGCCAGAAACGTCCAATACGCCGCAAGTCAGGCCACTGACCTCAATGACTTGAGTGTACTGAGTTACAAGTTCGTTCTGGGCCGCAATCAGAAGAATGTCCATGGCATCCGGGGATGCGCTGGAGTTCAGAATGTGGTGGGCCAGGCTGATATTATTGATATCAAACGGGATGTACTGCTCGGCCTCGAAACGAATCTGATCTTTGATAAGCTTGCGATCCATCTTGGGAATGGTGATCTTTTTCACGATCACGGCAGTTCCCCACATGGCTGTTGAAATGGATTTACGCTTGGTTTTTACTTCGTTGATCAACTGCTGTATGGCGATACCGACGGAGGCGATATCCACGATCTCCCCACCGGACACGGCATTGGGAGGCGTTGGTGCAAAACCAAAAGAGAGAAGCTGGGCGCCCTTGCCACTGACGTCCATTTCAGCAAGCTTGATGGAGCTCGATCCAATGTCGAGTCCTATGACCTTTTTCGATTTAAAAAACATGCTTACGCTGCTTCCCCAGTTGTACCACTCAGATGTCTTTTCAAAGACTTACGTCTTTAGGACCCAAGTCTGATATACTAAAATTATTTCTGCTTGGGTGGGGAATGTCAAACAAGGGTCGAGGCTGAAAACAAAAGGTCCAGCCCCGGGGCGAAGGTCTTGCTGTCAAATCAGACAGCGGGAAGGAACAATCCAAGGTACCAAAGGGCAATGACTTCACCGCCAAACAGGTAAATCACCGCCCCCAAAGCCAGGTAAGGACCGAACGGAATCACAGTCTTTAGTCCAGCCTTCTGCTTTCTGGCAGCGATCAAACCGATCACACTGCCCACAATTGCCGAGGTCATGATCACAAACGGAATGGCTTTCCAGCCGACAATGGCACCAATCCAAGCCAGAAGCTTGATATCGCCTCCGCCCATGCCTTCGTTTTTCGTGAACATATAATAGACGTAAGCCATCCCCCAAAGGAAGCCCCCGCCCATCAACACACCGAACAGGGCATCCAGGAACTCACGCTGAGGATTCAAAGCGGCGCCAACCAGTCCAATGACAATCCCGGAAAGAGTGAATTCATCCGGCAAAATCATGTGATCCAGATCGATAAACGTGCAGACAACAAGTCCAAAAATAAAGATCAGATATTCAAGCAGCGTCCAAGTCAGACCTGCATAGTGATAACAAAGCGCAAACAGCACGGCCATGATGATTTCCACCAGCGGGTAGCGGAAAGAAAACTTGGCGTGGCACTTACGGCATTTACCGCGAAGAATGAACCAGCTCAAGATAGGGATATTGTCATACCATTTGATCTGGGTTTTGCAGCTGTAGCAGTAGCTGCGAGGCTTGACGACACTTTCCTCGCGCGGCAGGCGATAGATCACGACATTGCCGAAACTTCCAAAAATCGCACCCAAAACAAAGAAAAGGACGTAAAAGCCCGTATCCAGATCAAACAATGTCTTTTCTCCTGAAGAAGAAGTTCGTCGCCAGCACCGCCAACAAAGCCCAGCCCGTCATGTGTGCCAACATCCAAAGAATATTTTCAGCCGGAATCCCCTTTTCAAGGAAGTACGCTGATTTCCAGTTCATACGATAGAAATTCGGGGTCAACCAGTGCAGAACTTTCACCGCCTGCACAAACATGTCTTCACGGCTTTTTTCCGCAAAGAAAGCCAGGTCCCCCAGCCAATGTCCCAGCAGGAACACCATAAATCCCGCCCCCAATGCCAGCACCGGACGCACCACCAAACTGAAGAAAATCACCAGACACAGAATCACGGCGCTTTCACACCACAAACTTAGAGCGATTTCCAGGAACGACAACAGGAACTGAGGTTCTTTCCACAGCCCCAGCAGGATCCACAACAAAACAGTCAAAGATCCCATCAAAAGACTGTTCAGTGCCAGGACACCCAAGAGTTTTCCAACGATGAACTGAGCGCGAGATACCGGACGGGACAAAATCAGCAGGCAGGTTTGCTTTTCAATTTCCTTGGCCAGCAAGTAGGCCCCGGAGAATAGCGAAATGCCCAAACCCGAGATCTGAATGGCCAGGAAACCAAAGTCCGTCAGAATTTTGCGTTGCTCAGCAAAGGACAATGCCCCCAACAAGAAGCTAAGGCCCAATAAAGCGATGGCAATCATCACGGCCACCATAAAGACACGTTCACGCAGCATTTCGCGCAAAGTGGTGCGCGCCAAGGTCAACACCTTATACACGGCCCTCCTCCTTTCCTTTCAGAACAGAGAAGGCTTTTTCCAGGCTTTGGAATTCAGCCATGAAGGAGTTCAACACCCCGTCGTACAGAATCTGACCACGATTAATCACCACCAGATGGGTGCAAAGCTCTTCCATATCCTGCAAAAGATGGCTGCTGAAGAACAGACTGACACCGCGCTTTTGCTCTTCGCGAAGGATGTCTTTCACCATGGCACGGCCATCGGGATCAAGACCTGACATGGGTTCATCTAAAATCAACAGATCCGGACGAGTGAGAATCGCCTGAGCAATCCCGATTCTTTGCAACATACCTTTGGAGTAAGTCCTAAGACGACGGTCACGGGCTTCGAAAAGATCGACTTTTTTCAGCGCTTCGTGGGCTCTTTCATGGAAGTCCTTCATCGCGGAACCATAACAAAGATTCCAGTGCAGACGCAGGAACTCCATACCCGTCAGGAATTCATAGAGATAAGGCCGCTCAGGAAGATACCCAATGCGGGTTTTGCTTTCGCTGGTCAGCGGGGATTCAAAAAAATGGATCTGACCACTGTCCGGGCGAATGAAATCAAAAAGACATTTGATGGTGGTGGTTTTACCAGCCCCATTGCTGCCGACAAATCCGGAAGTCTGACCTTCTGGCAAAGAGAAGGTCACGTCACGCAACACATGACGGTCCTTTTCAAAAAGACCGCCTTTAAATGTCTTATTCAGCTTTTCAATTGATAGTACAGCCATGAAAAACTATGGCTTCAGCTCGATATTCAAAGCCTTCACCATCTCCCTGACAGGATCATACTGTTTGGAGGTGGCTGGCATCAAGTCGCGAGAACCCAAAATCTCGGAGTACGTGTTTTTATTGCGTGTCTGTTCCAGAGCATCAATCAACGCGAACATCAAAGTGTGGGTTGTTTTTGGATAAGCATCATAGAAATCCTGGCGAACGCAGAAGGGATCATTCGGGATCGGAGCGCTTTTCCACAAAATACGGTATTTGGCTTTTTTATCAGTGCCGAATTTTTCCCAAGCCCCTTGTGTGCCTTTTTCATCGTCACTGAAGACGGCGGCCGCATCGACTTTCTTGGCTTCCAGGAACTGAATGGACGCCTGGTGATTGCCGGTGAATACAACTTCTTTGAAGTCCGTATCACTTAAACCCTCTTTGCGCAGGGCCACCTGTGGATACAAATACCCAGAAGAAGACTTGTCATCAACAAAGGCCACTTTTTTGCCCTTGAGGGCTTTCAAACTTTTGATCCCTGATCTTTGGGGTGTGATGATCATGGAATAGTAGTACGGCTCGTGCCATACCTTCTTTAGAAGGACCTTGGCTTGAGCCTGCTGTTCAGCAAAAACGTAGGTCGAAGAGCTGAAGAAGGCGAAATCCACCTTCTTCGTTTTCATGGCGTCGATCAGACCGACATAGTTCTTGGAAACGTAGATATTGACCGGAATATTGAGCTTGGCCTGAAGCTCTTTTGCCAGAGCCAGGCCTTGTTCACGCAGATTCTCGGGATTGCCCCCTGGGATCACACCAATGGTGATGCTGGGAGGAACTGCTTCAGAGGTGCCCTCCGCGGCAAAAGCTGTGGAGATCGCAAGAAGTGTCAGCAGTCCGAGAATAAGTCGTTTCAAAATTCCTCCATGGCCCCCAAGGCCTCGACTGATGATGACTCATTTCTTTCATTTTTCAAAGCAAGAATGAAGGCTTCAGCAGCGTCACTTTCTGTGAGGCATGGAATATTATAGTCAGTGCAAGCTCGACGAATGTCGAAACTGGCCTCAATTGCACGTCGACCCGAGGTCGTGTTGATCACAAAGGCAACATCGCCCGAACGAATCTTGTCCACACAGTGAGGACGGCCTTCATCAACTTTTCTAAGTGAAAGGCAGTTCACACCTTTGTCATTGAAGAAGTTCGCCGTCCCTGTTGTCGCCGACACCCCGTATCCCATGCGCTGAAGTTCACGCGCCAAAGGCAGCATAACCTCTTTGTCTTTATCACGCAGAGAGAAGAACACCTGACCGATTTTTGGAAGTCTTATGTTACTTGAAAGGAAAGCTTTCGCCAGCGCCTCGGAATAGTTCTTTCCGCGGCCCATGCTTTCACCGGTGGACTTCATTTCAGGGCCCAGGATGGAATCTGATTCCGGGAACTTCTTGAATGGGAAGACCACACCCTTCACCGAGACGGATTCGGTGTTTCTCCAGTTCAGGTTTTCAAGCTTCAGGTCTTTTTTCTTTTTACCCAGCATCGCCGCCACACCCAGATCAATCAGCGGAATTCCGGTGGCTTTAGCTACGAACGGCACCGAGCGGGAACTGCGCGGATTGGCTTCAAGCATGTACACCACATCGTTTTTCACAGCCAATTGCAGATTCAAGTGACCGATCACACCGATACGGTTCGCCAATTGCTTACTGAGGTCTTCAATGCGCTCGCAAGTTTCCGGTTTCAGACGGTGCGGAGGCAAAACCCCCATGGAGTCCCCGGAGTGAACTCCGGCGGCCTCGATGTGCTCGACAATTCCGCCGACCACAACCCAGTCATCCCCGCGCACCAGATCCACGTCGACTTCCAAAGCACCAGCCAGGAACTGATCCATCAGGCACGGCTTTTCCGGAGCGATATAGTCTTTGTGGCGTTGGAAGTAGGACAGAAGCTCTTCGGTGTTTTCAATCACTTCCATGCGGCGGCCACCCAGAACATAACTTGGACGGCAGATCATCGGGTAACCGACATTTTTTTCAATGCGAAGAGCTTCTTCCAAAGAACCGGCCATGCCGGAATTTGGAATTTCAAAATTCAGTTCGCGGCAAATTTTAGAGAACAATCCGCGGTCCTCCGCCAGATCGATTGTTTCAAGCGAAGAACCCAGCAAACGGTAACCGGCTTTCACCAGATCCGGAGCCACCCCAATAGGGGTCTGCCCACCCAGCTGAGCCACAAAACCATAGGGCTTCATGAAGCGCATAATTTCTGACAGACTTTCCACAGTCAGAGGTTCAAAGAACAACACGTCTGACGTGTCGTAGTCCGTGGAAACGGTTTCGGGATTGGAATTCACCATAATCACCTTGCGACCGTTTTTCTGGAAACCCTTCACTCCGCGCACACAGCTGTAGTCAAATTCGATCCCCTGCCCGATACGATTCGGACCGCTGCCGATCACCACCACGGCATCAGGTGCCTGAACTTTGGCGGAAGCCATTGGCCAGTAAGAAGAATAGAAATAAGGCGTTGAGGATTCAAATTCACCAGCACAAGTGTCCACTTGCTGATAGCGCGGGAACATCTGATGTTTTTCACGCAAAGCGCGGATGTCGGATTCTTTTTTGCCGATCAAAGCTGCCAAGCGGGCATCCGTGAAGCCTTTGCGTTTGGCCTTCAAAAGAAGATCCACGTTGTTTTCAGTGAAGTCCGCCTTGAACATTCTTTCGAATTTAATCAAAGCCTCGATGTGTTCCAGGAAATAAGGATTGATACGAGTCAGTTCCTCGATTTCCGCCACGGTTTTGCCATCACGGAAGGCCTGGAACAAATGATAGATACGACGGCTATTTGGATAAGAGATCTTACCGGTCTCAAGTTCCACCTCTGGAATTGCCTGAGGGTCTTTTTCAAGACTGGCCAAAGCCTTCATCAGGGATTCCTGCAGCGTGCGCCCGATCCCCATGACTTCGCCGACGCTTTTCATCTGCGTGGTCAGGGAGTCCTTGGAACCTGCGAACTTTTCAAAAGCAAAACGAGGAATCTTGGTAACGATGTAGTCCAAAGCCGGTTCGTAACAGCTTGGCGTGACCTTGGTGATGTCATTCTGAAGTTCATCCAAAGAATAACCAATCGCCAGCAAAGCTGCGATCTTGGCAATCGGGAACCCCGTCGCCTTACTGGCCAGCGCCGAAGAGCGGCTGACCCGCGGATTCATCTCAATCACCACACGCTCGCGTGTCGTTGGGTGAACCGCGAACTGAATGTTAGCCCCGCCCGTTTCAATACCCACTTCGTTGATGATCTTGCAGGCTTCATCACGCATGGATTGATATTCACGGTCGCTCAAGGTTTGTTGAGGGGCCACGGTGATGCTGTCACCTGTGTGTACACCGCAAGGATCCAGATTTTCGATACTGCACACAACCACGAACGTGCCCTTGTGATCACGCATGACCTCAAGTTCGTATTCTTTCCAACCCAGGATGCTTTCTTCCACCAGAACTTCAGAGGTCGGGCTTTCGTGCAACGCTGTCACCAGCATTTTTTTATATTCTTCCGGAGAATACGCGATACCACCGCCGCCCCCGCCCAGAGTGTAATTCGGGCGCAGGATCATCGGGTAACCCAGCTCGTCGGCGATTTGCAGGCCATGTTCGTAGGTACGGATCAGATGGCTTTTTGGGTACTTCGCACCGATTTTATCCAGCAGGCCGCGGAAGATTTCGCGGTCTTCACCGGCTTTAATCACCTGAGGTGTCGCGCCCAGCAACTGAACTTTATATTTTTGCAGGATGCCCTTGGCATGCAGATCCAAAGCAAGATTCAGAGCCGTCTGGCCGCCCAGAGTGGGAATCACGGCATCAGGCATTTCTTTGGCGATGATTTTTTCCAGATAGTCGACCTTCAAAGGTTCAACATACACGCGGGTGGCGATTTCTGGATCAGTCATGATCGTGGCGGGATTTGAATTCACCAGGATGACTTCAAGGCCCTCTTTCATCAGGGCCTTACAGGCTTGAGTGCCGGAGTAATCAAACTCACAGGCTTGTCCAATAACGATGGGTCCAGATCCGATAATAAGAACTCTCTTAATACTGGACTTGCGCGGCACTCTTTCCTCCTAGAACTAGATCCCGAGCTTCCCCTCATTGGAGTAAATGAGCTCAGGCTTCACGTGTTTATACTGTTCAAATTTATAACGCATTTTAATCAGACGAAGCATCAGCAGATCCGGATCCAAATCCGGGTCCTTGCGATGGCGCTTGGCCTCGCTCTGAATGAACTTCTTCGCACTTTCAGGATGGAAGCAGAAGCCGCGGGTGAAGACGTAAGAATCCCCCTGAGGGATCAAACGCACTTCAAACAACTCATCCTGATCAAATCCGAAAACAAACGGAGACGCCTTCACCACCATAACATTGGAAGAGAAGAAGCCTTTTTTGTTCTGCAGAATATCCTTGATATAGACGTCGCCGTCCTTGATTTTCACGAATTCGAAGATGGAATGGCGGTGCTGTTTCAGCACTTCCAGAGTTTTCAGTTCTTCATCCGAGAAACGAAGTTCACGCACCAGAAGACAAGCCTCCAGCGGCGTCTGACCGAAACCTTTCAGTTCACGGGTGAAAAAATACCAGTCATAGAACTGCGCCATGCGCGATTCATAGTGCTCGGAGTTTTCATCCAAAGTGCCGGCGTTTTCAAAGAACTCTTTTTTGGCCATGGCCAATTCGTCCTTGAAGGAATCGCTGACAAAGTGGTTTAGAATTTTTTCGATCAGTTTTTCGTATTCGTTCATATCATCCGCTCTACAAAGTAGCTAAACAGCCCTGAAGCCTCGTGCGGCCCAGGACAACTTTCCGGGTGATATTGTATTCCTAAACACTTGCGTTTTTCACTATAAAAACCTGCCACAGTGCCGTCATTGAGGTTCACGTGGGTGACCTTCACGTCAGAAGGCAAAGAAGCCTCTTCCACGGCGTATCCGTGGTTCTGGCTGGTCATGTATATCTGATTAAGCAGGGTGTCGCGAATCGGATGATTGGACCCACGATGGCCGAACTTTAACTTGTAGGTTTTAGCCCCCAAAGCCAGGCCCAGAATCTGGTGCCCCATGCAGATGCCAAAGATCGGTTTTACACCCAAAAGCTCACGAACTGTGCCGATGGCCACTTTTACGTCCGCCGGATCCCCGGGGCCGTTGGTCAGCATGATCCCGTCCGGATTGTAAGCCAGAATGTCCTGAACGGAGGAGCGGCTGTTGAAGATCTTGATTTCAGAACAACGGTTTTGCAGTTCGCGCAGGATGTTTTCCTTGCTGCCGAAATCCAGCACTGCCACCTTCGGGCCCACCATATTTTCACCACGGCGGGTTTCTGCTTCCTTGCGAGAAGCGATGTAAACCCAGTCCTTTTCCACGGTTTTTTTGGCATCGATCAGGCTTTCAGCCTTTTTCAGGGCTTCGGCTTCAGAGTTGGCCTGAACCAATGCTCCCCACGGAGTTCCCCCCTGGCGCAAACGTAAAGCCAGCGCACGCGTGTCCAATTCCGTAAGCATTGGAATCTTATTGTCAGTCAGACGCTTTTTCCAGGCTTGATCACGTTCGCTGTCCTGAACTTCAAGACAGATGAAACCCTCGATCCAAAGCTTTCGCGATTCCCAGACTTCGTCTTCAATCCCATAATTTCCCTGCATGGGCGCCGTCATCATCACAATCTGAGAGAAATAAGAAGGGTCCGTGGCGATTTCTTCGTAACCGGAGTGCGAGGTGTTGAAAACAACCTCGCCGGCGCGATCCTCACCACCTTGCCATTGACCGGTGTAGACTTCCCCACCTTCAAGCACTAGATAGCCGCGCATCATTCCCCCTCTTTCAATGTCATTTGAATCAGACTTTGACGAATCAACACACCATTGGAAACTTGATCCAGAACTTTGCAGCGTGGATCTTTCAGAACCTCAGAATCAAGCTCGGTTCCCTGATTGATCGGGCCCGGATGCAGAATCAGGGCTTTGTCCGACAGGGCCTGCAGGTTTTTGACCGTGAAGCCGTACTGATCACGATAGTCCGCCAAGGAATACTTGTTTTCATGGCGCTCTAACTGCACTCGCAAAGCCATCGCGGCTGTGGACCACTGAAGTCCTTCCAGCAAAGAAGCAAACACACGGCAGGGCGGTTGCGCAGGCAGGAACTCTTTCGGACCACACAGCGCCACTTCGTAACCCAGCTTTTCTGCCAGTTCGAAGTGCGAGGCGGCCACCCGGCTGTGGCGAACATCGCCGACAATCAGAAGCTTTTGGCCCGCACAGGTGCCCAGATGTTTGCGAATGGTGTAAGCATCCAGCAACGCTTGCGTCGGATGCCCTTTCTTTCCCCAGCCGGCATTCAAAATTGGAGTGCTGATTTTTTCGGAAAGATCTTTCAGATCCAGATCATCCCCGCAGCGGATCACCAAAAAAGAAGGCTTCATGGCCTCGACATTCAAAACCGTATCTTCAAGGGTTTCGCCTTTTTCAAGACTGCTGCCCGCGCCTCCATCCAGGCGCAACGGATGGATTCCCAAACGTGCGCAGGCTGTTTCAAAGCTCATGCGGGTGCGAGTGCTGGCTTCAAAAAACAAAAGGGCTCCGGTTTTTCCGAAGCCCTGAATAGGAGCCGATTTTGCCGCCGCAACAGAGTCGGCAATAGAGAATAGGAAATCGATTTTTGTTTTTTCAAGCGAACGAAGATCAAGAATGGAGAAATTTTTCCTAGACGACATCTAGAACCCAAGACTAGGTACTTGGGCAGACCTTGTCAATGAACCGTAGAAAAAACTCGGTCCCAACGCACTGAAGGATAGCGATCGCCACCCCATTTCTGCTGCCAATCCAGCGAAAGCCAAATTAAAGCCACGCGGCCCACCACCTGGGTCATAGGAACCGTGCCCCAATAGCGCGAGTCGTCACTGGCATCACGATTATCCCCCAGCAGGAAAACCTCTCCTGGAGGCACAACCAGCGGGCCGAAATCTTTATCGTCCGGAGTTTTCTGGAAAATCACACGCCAGGAGTCAGCACCGGAAGTCTCTTTGAAGATATCAAAGAGTTCCGCATTGGGGTTATCAGAAGCCGCATCCAGTTTTTCATAAGACACGGGCTCGTCATTCAAAACGAGGCGGCCTTTTACGATCTGCACCCGATCCCCAGGCAAACCCACCACGCGTTTGACGTAAGTGACAGAGGGCTGATTGGGATAACTGAAAACCACGATATCCCCGCGAGCTGGCAAAGTCAGATTCCAGCGCTTGGAAGCAAACGGAATCTGCACACCATAAGACACACGTGAGGCAAAGATGAAATCACCGGGCTTCAGCGCCGGCTGCATGGAACCTGTCGGGACTTTATAAGCGGTCACCAGAAAGTGACGCACAAAAAGTGCGCACACCACTGCCAAAACCAAAGTTGTTAGATATTCCCGCCAACGATTCATCCTTAAATCCTAAACGGACTTAAGCAAGACCTTCAAAAGAATTCTTAGGGCTTTTTATTATTTCTCAGTCCAGGACCTTAAACAGGCGGTTGAAACGAATTTGTGAGGGGTCGCACACAAATGTCATCGTCGGTAAAGTGCTGTTACAGGAAAGCCAGATGACCGAGGCTTTTCCGACCAAATAATCGTTTTTCACAAAACCCCAGTAACGAGAGTCGCTGGATTGATCGCGATTGTCCCCCATAAAGAAGAACTGCCCCGGCGGCACCTGGTACACCTGCACATCGGCCGAGCTTTCTTCACTCAAGAAACGCACGACATAGGATTTTTGCGTGTTGTTTTCGGTGAAATAATAAAACTCGTTATTGTTCACCAAAGGGCCTTCATAAGGGGCCATGTCGAAAGCCTTGTCGTTCACGGTGATACGACCGGCGCGAACTTCGATGCGATCCCCTGGCAGGCCAATCAGTCGCTTGATATAATAGACATCCGGATTTTCCGGATATTTGAAGACAACAACATCCCCACGCTGGGGCGTTGACCATTGCACCAGCCACTTGTCACTGAAAGGAATGTGCAGACCGTAAGCGAATTTTTTTACCAGAATATGGTCATGGATCAGCAGATTCGGAATCATGCTCCCGGAAGGGATCACGAAGGGCTCAAACAAGGCCCAGCGCACTCCCATCACCAGCAGAATCGGAAACAGAAAAGTCAGGATCGCCTGATTCCATGTTCCTTTCAGATTGGGAGTGGCCTTGGGTTCAGACATCTAGTTCACAGGGTGGAAGAAACGTCCCCAGCGGATGGTCAGCGGGTTGCACAGGAACGGAAGCATCGGCACCGTTTCTTCGCAACTTAGCCATACGAACATCGCACGACCCAGGATGTTTTGTTTTGGCAGGAAACCCCAAACACGGCTGTCGGAAGAATTCATGCGGTTGTCACCCATAACAAACAAATGGTCATCCGGAATGGTCACGGGGCCAAAGGTTTCATAGATATCACCCTTGCGCAGAAGGATGGCATGCTCTTTACCCTCTTTGGCGACCTTGCCCGCAGGCAGGACTTCAGTGAATTCAACATAGTTTTCTTTGCTGTCGTTGATGTTGCCATCACGCTGGAAGTCCGCATCGCGAAGCCATGCAAAGTCATCCATGTTGGCCGGAACCTTTTTTTCAACCGGTTTGTCGTTGATATAAAGAGTGCCGTTTTCGTAGTAAACCTTGTCGCCCGGCTCGCCCACGATGCGTTTGATGAAGAAGGTGCTCATGTCTTTAGGATATTTAAAGACGATCACTTCCCCACGCTCTGGTTCGTTGAATTTTACCAGCCATTTTTCGCTGAAAGGAACGCGCAGACCGTAAGTCAGCTTGTTCACGAAGATATGGTCATGAATCAAAAGCGACGGCAACATGGAGCCCGATGGAATCACGTAAGCTTCGATAAAGCCCCAGCGAATGAACAAAGCGATGAACACCGCCAGGAACAAAGAGCCCC
Source organism: Bdellovibrio bacteriovorus str. Tiberius (assembly GCF_000317895.1). Classification (NCBI taxonomy): domain Bacteria; kingdom Pseudomonadati; phylum Bdellovibrionota; class Bdellovibrionia; order Bdellovibrionales; family Pseudobdellovibrionaceae; genus Bdellovibrio; species Bdellovibrio bacteriovorus. The sequence continues at coordinate 821,851 of NC_019567.1, read as the reverse complement.
AACCCTCTGTCCAGAAGTGTTTCGTTCTAAAGTCCCAGCTTTTTGGTTGTTTGTCGCTCATGTTGATTCTCCTAGTCTTCGACTTTCAGGATCGCGAGGAAGGCTTCTTGAGGGACTTCGACATGGCCGATGGCCTTCATGCGCTTCTTACCCTCTTTTTGCTTTTCCAGAAGCTTACGCTTACGGGAAATATCACCACCATAACACTTGGCGGTCACGTCTTTTCTGATTGCCCCCAGAGTCTCACGCGCGATGATCTTGGCACCGATAGCTGCCTGGATCGCCACCTGATACATCTGACGAGGAATCAGTTCTTTCATCTTTTCAGCCAGCAAACGGCCGCGGTTTTGCGCCTTGGAACGGTGAACGATCAAAGACAGGGCATCGATAGCCTCACCGTTAATCAGAATATCCAGTTTCACCAGGTCTGATTCCTCAAAACCGACGAATTCATATTCCAAAGAAGCATAACCTTTGGAGATGGATTTCAAACGATCGTAGAAGTCCATCACCATTTCATTCATCGGCAGTTTGTATTCGATGATGACTTTTTTGTCGGTGACGTATTCCATCTTCTGCTGGATACCACGCTTGTCCTCGCACAGCTTCAGGATGCCGCCGATATAATCGGTTGGCGTGTGCAGGGTCACTTTTACGTAAGGTTCTTCAAACTTGGCAATCTGGGTTTCCACCGGCATGCCGGATGGATTTTCCAGCATCATCTCGGTGCCGTCAGTTTTTGTGATTCGATACACAACTGTCGGAGCCGTGGTGATCAGATCCAGATTGAATTCACGTTCAAGACGCTCTTGAACGATTTCCATGTGCAACAGGCCCAGGAAACCACAACGGTAACCGAAACCAAGTGCCGCGGATTTTTCAACTTCGAATGTCAAAGACGAGTCATTCAGACAAAGTTTGTCCAAAGCGTCCTTCAGATTTTCGTATTCAGAAGCCACGACCGGGAAGATACCGGCAAAAACCATCGGCTTGATACGCTGGAAACCTGCCAAAGGCTGGGTCGCCGGGTTTTTAGCCGCCGTAACGGTATCACCCACCTGAACGTCACGGATATCTTTGATACCGCAGACGATGAAGCCCACTTCACCCGCCTCAAGAACATCCTGCATCAGCGGGAACGGCTTGTATTTACCCATGCGCAGAACTTCATAGTCACGATCCGTGGCCATGAACTTGATCTTGTCGCCTTTTTTGATCACGCCGTCGACCATACGAACCAGGACAACAACGCCCTGGTAAGCATCAAACCAAGAATCGAAAATCAAAGCTCTTGGTGTCAGGCTGCGGTCCGCTTTTGGTGGCGGAACTTTTTCAACGATCGCTTCCAGAATGTCGGTGATACCGATTTTTTCTTTCGCCGACGCGTGAATGATACCTGTGCAGTCCAAGCCCACCGTGTCTTCGATCTGCTTTGCCACGCCTTCGGGATCCGCTGAAGGAAGATCGATCTTGTTCAGAACAGGAATGATCTCAAGATTATTTTCCATTGCCAGATAAACGTTGGCCAGAGTCTGGGCTTCAACACCTTGAGCGGCGTCGACAACCAGAATCGCGCCTTCGCACGCTGCCAATGAACGGGACACTTCGTAAGAGAAGTCCACGTGCCCCGGTGTATCGATCAGGTTGATCTGATACATGTTGCCGTCTTTGGATTTGAAATCCAAACAGACTGTTTGAGCTTTGATGGTGATGCCGCGTTCGCGCTCAAGTTCCATGTTGTCGAGGAACTGATCCTTTTTCTCACGATCCGACAATGAGCCGGTTGCAGAAAGAAGACCGTCAGCCAAAGTAGATTTGCCGTGGTCGATGTGAGCGATGATAGAGAAATTGCGTATGTATTTAGGATCCATGGGCGGTAGTATAAATAAGAAGCGCCGAGTTGCTAGTGACAACTCGGCGCAATGATTAAGGTTTTATAAAAATTTAAGCCAAAGTCTTTACAGCGTCTTTCAGCTGGTCGACCTTGTTCAGGCGCTCCCAAGTGAAGGACTCTTCGTTACGACCAAAGTGGCCGTAAGCCGCTGTCGGGCTGTAAATCGGTCTTAGCAGGTCCAAATCCTTTGTAATGCGAGCTGGACGCAAATCGAAGACCTGGCGAACCGCTTTTTCAAGAACTTCAGGGCCTACTTTGCTTGTGCCGTAGTCATTTACAGTGATGCTGACCGGTTCAGCCACACCAATCGCGTAAGCCACCTGAACCAGGCAACGTTCCGCAAGGCCCGCACCCACGATGTTCTTAGCAATATGGCGCGACGCATAAGCAGCCGAGCGGTCCACTTTAGAAGGATCTTTACCAGAGAACGCGCCACCACCGTGAGCACCGTGACCACCGTAAGTGTCCACGATGATTTTACGACCGGTCAAACCAGCGTCACCCATTGGACCACCCGTTACGAAACGGCCCGTTGGATTGATGAAGAATTTGGTTTTCGCATCGATCCAGTTGCCCGGGATGGATTTTTTGATCAGTTCTTCAGTGATGAATTCTTTGATCGTTGCATTGGAAACGCTGTCTGCGTGCTGAGTGGAGATAACCACCGCATCGATACGTTTTGCAATGCCGTTTTCGTACTGAACTGTCACCTGGGATTTAGCATCCGGGCGCAACCAGTCCACACGACCCGCTTTACGAAGAGCCGCAAGGTCTTTCACCAGTTTGTGAGACATCGCGATGCTTAAAGGCATCAGTTCTGGAGTTTCATTCACAGCGTAACCGAACATCAGACCCTGGTCGCCCGCGCCCTGATCGTCGGAAAGAGTTTCTTTAACGCCCACGGCGATATCCGGGGACTGCTGACCTACGGCGATCATCACGCCGCAAGTTTTGTAGTCGAAGCCCTTGTCAGAGTGATCGTAACCAATGCGTTTTACAACTTCACGGGCCACTTCAGAGAAATTCACTTTTGCAGAAGTTGTGATTTCACCACCAACAACAACCAAACCAGTCGTCAGCAGGGTTTCACAGGCAACACGGCCCTTCGGATCCTGAGCCAGGATGGCATCCAGAATACCGTCAGAGATTTGATCGGCCATTTTATCGGGGTGACCTTCGGATACAGATTCACTCGTAAACAGGTAGTTTTTCACTGCGTTCGTTCCTCATTAGGGAATGGTGTTAATGAGCTCGGCCCCCACTGGGACCATCCTAAAAAACAGTCAAAATTGAGCTGGAATTTAGCGAACGGCCAAGCTACCAAAACGAGTTCTGGGGGTCAAGAGTCCTTGGGTTTGTGATGGTAAAAATAGGCAAGCTCAAGGAAAAACACTGTAAAGCCTCCAACCAGGCCGATCAGCCCCAAGCCAATCATAAACTGAGCAAGGGTGCGCCCCAGCTCGCTGATAGAGGATTCCGGCACCAGCCCCTTGCTTTGAAGCAGGAACATCAGCATGTAAGCCCCCACCGACAGGAACGTCCAAAAAACCGCATGCACCCGGCTGGTCAACAGCCCCACGATCAGCGGCAATACCGCAAACCAGATGAGAGTCGGAGAAAAGAAGCCCCCCGTAAAATAAGAGAATGAAAACTGAAAGATCATGCCCGAAGTCACCATGGAATAAGCGGCCAGCGACATGGAACGGCTCCAGCGGTAAATCAACGGGGAAAAGGCATGCACAATCGAACAGCTAAAGCCGATTTGAGCCAAGGTCGGATTATCCACGAAAAATAAAGAGATAAAGCTGTAGGTCCACATCAGCAGACCGGTCAGAAGGGTGATCAGAACCAAAAGGCGCCATTTATAATGACGGACATGCTGATCTTCTTTTACATCCAGGGAAAAAAGGGTGGTCCCCCAAAGAATCTGTTCTTCCTGTTCCAAGCAACGTTCCAAAAATACAAGAGGTGGATAATTCCACCTCCTTAGTATAATCGCTGGTCAGGAAATTTGCACCAAAATCACGCCGCCTTTTTCCAACGTGAGAACGTCTCCTGACGTGCTCCCTTGGTAAGTTCAGGCTTCTTGTGATCTTTATATTGTTTGTTTGTCTTAAGGAATTGTTTCTCCATTTTTTCGGCACATGCGTCCACTGCACCGTAAATATCCGGGCCGTAGGCTGTGGCTTTGAAATATTTCTCGCGAGTGTTCACAGAGATTTCAACGCAGAATTCACTTTTAACCTTACTGAAATACACGTTGCCGTAACCTTCTTTAAGCAGGAAACGCCCCACCTCGGACATTCTTTCTTCGGTGTACTTTTCCAGGGAATCGGAGTGATCCAGATGCTTAAAGGTATAGTTGAGTTTCATGTTTTCTCCTTCTCGGCCCCTTTCAAGGCCTTTGATTTCTTACCTGGACTTCTTATCGGTCCAGCCGGACTAAAGATGAGCCCTATTTTGAGACTCATTTGGTTTTTCTTTGGGTTAATAGACAGGCCTTAAAAATTTCATCGTCCTGCTTATTTTTTAGATATTTCGCAACCGGGCTCATGGCGGCAAAAGCCTCCTGGCACTGACCACGGCTGAATTCGAGCTTTGCGTCGAAATAAGAATCACGCAACGCCGCTGGCAGGCGGTCCACCGTTCGGGGCTCAGCCTCCCCGCTTTCGATTTTGCGTTTATATTCGCGCAGCGCATTTTCTGATTTGCGGCGCAGCTCCCGGATGTCGGAATACTTCGGCACATGCGACGGGATCTTGCGGGACATATCCAGCGCCCCTTCATAGTTGCCGGCTTCGAAATAGACCTGCGCTTTTTCATGCAGGGCCTCGATTTCAGCAGGATCCATTTTGTGTTTTTTGGAGCCAAAGGGATTGGCAATCAGCCCGAGGGTCAGACCCGTCAGGGCCACGGCGTACATGGCGATGTTAGCTGGCTTGATCATGGGAAACTTATCGGCAATCCCCGACTAAAGATGAGGATTTTCCATGTTCCAAAAAGAGACGGGCCCCTTTCGGAGCCCGCTAAATTCTAACCAGGGATGGTCACCATTTTTTTGTAAAATTCCAGAAGCTTTTTAGCCCCGTGAACCAGATTGGCCTCCCAATCATTGTGGGCATTGTGATCCGCCCCGTCGGTAATGTACTTCAGTGAAATCAACTGCACGTTCATTTTGCGACAAACCTTGGCCAGGGCGTAACCTTCCATGTCCACAAGTTCGCAAGGCACTTTCGGAGTGCCCGTTTCAAAACTGTCCCCGGTTCCACACACCCCGTGAGACAGCTCCGGGAAAAACGGAATCAGATCAATCGCGCCCGGAAGCGGGTCAAACGGAGTTTCCCCAACCTTGAACCCCAGTGGCGAGATGTCCATGTCTCTTTGTACGAAGCTTGAAACCTCGACAAGGTCATGGGTTTTAAAACGGGAGCTGCCCGCAGTTCCCAGATTGATCATGACTTTGCACTTGGTTTTATGAATCACATCCATGGCCACCAGCGCGGCATTCACTTTGCCAATGCCAGTGTAAACCACAGGGATATTTTCTTTTTCAAAGAAGCCCTGGGATTCGCCTGGAAGCGCCATCACCAAAGCCACATCATTAATATTGAACAAGCGAAGCCACCTTTTGATCATTGTAGGTCATCTTGTTAAGGAACGTCAGATTGACCAGAACCGCCACAGACTCCACGGAGTATCCGGCCAACAGGCACAGGTCAATAGCCGCCTGCAAAGTGCCACCCGTAGCCAAAACGTCATCGACGATCACCACACGGCCCTTGCCCGGAGGCAGTTCGATTTCTGCCGTGCCGTATTCCAAGGCATAGGAAACCTTGCGCGTTGGTGGAGGCAGCTTGCCGGCTTTACGAATCGGCAAAAAACCTTTTTTATGGGTGGCCGCCATATGGGCCGCCAGGATAAATCCACGGGATTCAATGCCCGCAAAATAGTCCACGTAAGTCAGATCAACATGTTTCAAAAGATTATGGGAAACAAAAGTAAGGGCTTCTGCATTTTGCAGCAGCGGCGACATGTCGCGGAAAATGATCCCCGGCTTTGGAAAATCAGGAACGTCACGAATCAGGCTTTTTAAATCCATGGGGCTCTCCTCCCCTTATTTTTAAGGGAAAGGCCGCTGCGAGTAAAGAAAATCTATTCCGGCAGCAAGTCCGGAAAATAAAGCGGCTCGCGCAAATGAGCCGGGTGATACACCACCGAGGTCACATTCACACTGCGCTGCCCGTCGGGTCCCACCCAGTTTTCCAGAATGCTTTTATACCCTGCGGAAGCTTTCAGCATTGAAAGTCCCATTTCAAATTTCTTCATCAGATTTTTTGTCTCGGGATGTTTTTTTGAAAAGTGCACATAGATGGGCTCTTCGCTCATCTCCACCATGATCTTAAAACGATCCCGGAACTCAGGTTTGTTTTTCAGGTAATAATAAAACACGTATTCATCGATGGCGACAAAATCAACCCGGCGTGAATTCAGCATCATCAGACTGGTCAGATCATTGGCAGTGAACACCTTGTTGATTTTGGAATTTTCATCAAACTCGACACCAAAAGGAAACCCATTCGGCAGGGCCACGGTGCGACCTTCCAGATCCTTCACCTTCTGCACCTTGAGCGGAGTTCCCGTCCGCAAAGAAACTATCAAACCCTTGCTTTTAAAAAGCGGTTCTTTGGGAAAAAGAAAATCCGCATCCATGTCCTTGCTGCGCGCAGAATTAAAACAAGCCGGAAATTTCCCACTCTGTGTCTGCGCCAGACAGCGCGGATAAGGAACCTGAACCAGCTCGATTTCTTCCCCCACATTCTTGAATGCCGCCCGCACAATATCCACGGACATGCCCACAGCACGCCCTTTCTCACGAAAAGCAAACGGCGGCCAGGAATCCCCCACCATTAACTTCACGGGAGCAGACCAAGCATCAAAACAAACAACAATTACCAGCAAGAAACCAAATCGACCCATGCCTGCTACTTAACAAGCCAAGAACCCTGAATACACCTTACACTTGAGTAATAACTAAACAAACTCACCGATACTTCTGGAACGAAGTGCAGAAAAGCTGAAATAAGGCCCGGGATTCAACATCCCAAGCCGTCTTCGCCTAATAGATTAGAAATACTTCTTGCGCTGAGAAGAAGGCAGAATCTTAAGAACATCACGGTATTTGGCTACCGTACGACGTGCGATCTGAATTCCTTCGACCTTCAGCAAATCCACGATCTTTTGATCGGACAATGGATTCTTCGGATCTTCCTTGGCCACCAGATCCTTGATTTTGATTTTAACTGACTCGGAAGCCAGTGAATCACCATCAGAAGAGCTGATACCCGAGTTGAAGAAATATTTCAGTTCATAGATACCCTGTGGTGTGTGCACATATTTCGCTGTGGTCACACGACTGACCGTGGATTCGTGCATGCCGATATCGTTGGCGATATCGCGCAGAACCATCGGTTTTAAGTGCTCAGAACCTTTTTCAAAGAACTCGCGCTGATGCTTCACAATGGACTCGGTCACCTTGTAGATCGTGCGCTGTCTTTGATGGATGGACTTGATCAACCAAACGGCAGAACGAAGTTTTTCCTGGATATAATCCTGGGTCTTGTCGCCGGTGGTTTTGCCACCTTTAAGCATGTTTTTATAGAAATTCGAGATTTTCAAACGCGGCAGACCGTCTTCGTTCAAAGACACCACGTAATCATCACCGACTTTGTACACGTAAACATCCGGAGTCACATAGTGCGTGTCACTGCTGACGAAGGCACGACCCGGTTTCGGATCCATCGCATAGATGATTTTGCAGATTTCCACGATGTCTTCAACGTCGCGGTTCAAAGCTTTTGCGATGGCTTCATAGTTTTTCTTTTCCAGATCCTTCACGTGATTTTTGATCAGCGTGACCAGATCGTGGGTGTCCTCTTCCATGTGTTTGGCCTGGATCAGCAGACATTCCTGCAGATCGCGGGCACCCACACCCGGAGGATCGAATTCATGAATCAGGGTCAGAGTGTCTTCCAGCAGCGCCAGATCCACTTTTTCCTCTTCAGCAATTTGTTCCAAAGGAACTTTGATGTAACCATCATCATCAATGGCGCCGATCAGGGCGTCCGCGGCTCTTTCCTCTTCTTCAGAGAAGCCGTTCATTTTAACTTGCCAGTAAAGGTGATCGTGCAGGGTTTGAGACGCCGTGATGACGTTCTCATAGTTCATGATCTCTTCAGAACCCGCCATACCGGACTGTGGAGGCTTTTGGTTGGCTTCGATGTAGGATTCCCACTCGAACTCATCCTGCTTTTGCGGATCCTGAATGTTCTGCTGATCTGGGGTTTCGGAATGCTCAACTTCGTTGGCAGCCTCTTTGGTTCTTTGAAGGTCGTCCTCTTTCAGAGCCGATTCGGATTCTTCAAGGATCGGGTTTTCCTCCAGCTCGGAGCGCACAGCCGACTCCAACTCCATACGCGACATCTGCAAAAGCTTGATCGCCTGTTGCAGCTGTGGAGTGATTACCAGAGACTGGCTCAGGTTCATCGTCTGTCGAAGAGCCATTAAAATTTCCCTTTCCCAAGAACCGTAACAGCCGGGATGGCTTTACAGCTTAAAGTTTTCGCCGAGATAGAACTTACGTGCCAATTCGGAATTTGCGATTTCATCAGAACTTCCGCTGACCTGAATCTTCCCGTCCTTCAATATATAAGCATAGTCGCAAATGCCCAAAGTCTCACGCACGTTATGATCCGTGATCAGAACTCCTATACCTTTGGCCTTAAGTTCGCGGATGATATTCTGGATGTCAGCGACCGCAATGGGATCGATACCCGCAAACGGCTCATCCAGCAGAATGAACTTCGGTGACCCCGCCAGCGCGCGGGCGATCTCAACCCGGCGACGCTCCCCCCCGGACAGGGCATAGCCATAACTGTCGCGGATGTGACCGACGTGGAAGTCCCCGATCAGCTGCTCCAGCTTTTCAGAACGGGACGCACCGGAATAACCATGAGCTTCCAAAGCCACAGTGATGTTTTCAGCCACCGTCAGTTTGCGGAAGATGCTTGGCTCCTGCGCCAGATAGCTCAGACCCACGCGGGCGCGTTTATACATGGGCTCTTGGGTGATATTGGCTTCATCCAGATTGATCGTGCCTGAATCCGGCTGAACCAGACCCACCACCATATAGAACGAAGTGGTCTTACCGGCACCGTTGGGACCCAGCAGGCCTACAACCTGACCGGACTCCACAGAAAAAGATGCGCCATCAACGACCTTGCGCTTTTTAAAGGACTTGGAAATGTCTTTGATGGTGAGCATGCTCATTGATCTTTATTCTCCACCTTCGCACGTACTCGTTCAACTTTAACCTTTTTTCCGCCTTCAAGGAAGACGATTTCCTCGCCGGTCAGTTCATCGTTATTCTGAATCACCTTAGGACGCCCCTTGAACGTGTACTGATTTGCCAGCAGGTCCAGATTCACACTTTCGGACGTAGCGAATTTGTCCACGTCGCTGACGCGCACGCCGCCCTTCACCGCCACAGAACTCAGAATATCCGCACCCTTTCCATACAGGAAAGAGGCTTCAGGACCTTCCAGCTTCATGTTGTCGTAATTCATGCGAACGGCCCCCAGGAAGCGGGCCTCGCGGTTTTTACCGCTGAATTCGGCGCCGTCGGCGGAAATTTCAAACTTTTTCCCGTCCTTCATTGGTTTTTGCGCCGTCACCTTGTTCTGAATCAGCATCTTGGACTGTTCGACCAGAACTTTCATGCTGGCGCCTTTTAAGAACAGGCCAGCACCGGAAGAATCCCGCGGACCTTCCATCAGCACCTGTTCCGGGCTGACGATTTGACGGGTCTTGGACGAATAGAAGATAGATGGTGTTTTGAAAACGTAGCCATTCTCGGACTTGGTCACAACGTTGCCAATGACGCTCAAATCCTTGGATTTGTCGTCGATAGTGCCTTCATCGCCCGTGACGGTGAATTCCAGCTTTTCCTTGTTGTAAAAAAGCACCCGCACCTGTTGCAGAGCCCACTTGCCACCCGCCTGACTGCCCTCGGCAGACACCGCGAACAGCTCCCAGTCACGATTACCGGACTGACTTTCCACCAGATGCACGCCGCCCATTTTTTGATCGGCCAGACTGGATGGGCCCGGATCTTCCTTGATGCCCTTTTTCTTGCGTTCTTTGGCTTCTTTGTCGCGCTTTTCAACCCGCTGGCGCAGAGCGACCTCGTCCTCATGCTCCAAATGCGATGGGAAAACAATAAGAATCTCGACGAACAAAGCGACGAGAAGAGCCATAAAAATATAATTCTTATATTTACCCATAGATGACAAGAATCTTAAACCATCAGGGCCTCGCGGTCAAAACTTCCGCGTCGGATGCTGTACCGGGGTGAAAAACAAAAAGCCCGGTTTTCACCGGGCTTTCATGTATTTTTATTCTTAGTTCGAATTTGTTTCCTGCGGCAGCTTGGTGACCGCGAAGTTGATCTCGCCAGCCCCGGCCTCTGTCACAGTGAACAGAACCTTTTTGACAGTCAGGAAGTCCACACCTTTATCGGCCTGAATCGTGACTTTGCTCCAGGCGTTCGGGTCTTCTTCAGTCTCTCCACGGGTGGTTTCAACCACGTCACGGATCTTGTTCTGAAGCTTGCCTTCCTGCTCAGTGCGGGATTTCACCAAAGCCTCAGCCAAAGTGTCCTTCAGCTTTGGAATCAGCCATTCTTCCGTGCCTTTGACGTCGTCAAAGGTTGCCACCACGTCCCTGTCCAGCAGGATCTCGTTGCTGGAAATCGTGATGACGTGCGCCGGTTTCAACTCGCGCACGCTGGTGGCCTTTGGCAAAACGACATCCTTCGGGATGTAAAGAATTTCACCCGTGGCATTGTAGTTCTGCAGCAGGAAGATAACCAGAACCGTGAACATGTCGACCATCGCTGTCAGTGACAGCAACGCCGTAACGTCACGCTTCCCTTTTTTCTTGCTTAAAATATTGTGATAACGATGACGTTCACCAGGTCTGAAGATGGCCATTACTGCGGCCCTCCCGTCGCAACGGATATCGCCGAGAACCCTGCGGTCAGACAGTTATCCATTGCCTTGATGAGTTGTTCATAGGGGATGACATCTGCAACTGAAACAATCGCATCCACTTTTTCAGGATACAGCTGCTTCACACGCTGCAGTTGCGCCACCAAACCCGCTTCATCAAATTGTTCGTTCACCATGGGAAGGCTGATCACTTGTTTCCCAACAGTTAAAACATAACCCATTTCCTTCACATCCACTTTCAGCACCACATCGGCGTTTGGTGGCGGCGTCGGATTGGGTTGCGTGTCCGATTTCTTCCCATAGAGGGAACTACCAATTTGAATCATAGACACTTGAGTCCAAACGGCCGTGATAAGCAGGAACGTAATAAGAACGCTCATCAAGTCGATGAAAGGCACGAGGTTCAGCTCGATATTCTTTTTTCTGCCGCTGGAATCGCCGCTATCTATGTGAGCCATTGAAAACCTCTGTTAGTCTTTGATTTTTTCTCTGTTTGCAACAACCAGGTTCAACAGACTCATGCTGGTTTCAACCACTTCATTTTCTGTTTTCTGGATGCGGTGCTGGAACAGACCGTAAGCCACGATAGAGATGATCGCCACCAAAAGACCAAACGCCGTACAGTTCAGGGCGTGGGAAATACCTTTGGAAAGTTCCAGAGCTTTGGTTGCAGGATCGGCTGCCGCCACCGCACGGAAGGAACCGATCATACCGATGATCGTTCCAAGAAGACCCGCAAGTACGGCCACGTTACCGAAGACCGCCAGGAAAGATGTCCAACCTTCCACTTTTGGCATTTCGCGCATTACTGCTGCGTCCATTGCCACTTGCACTTCTTCATCAGGACGCTTGTTCATCGCCTGAACAAGACCTGCTTTTACTGTATTCGTCAAAGGAGCCGGACGAGCATCACAATAGCTGATTGCCTGACGCAGATCGCCGGCCACAACCATTCTGAAGATCTGGTCAGTGAACTCTTTTTTGTCCACGGCAAGATTTTTAAGCTTCATCATTCTTTCGATGATCACAAAAAGCGCCAGGATGGCGATAACTGCGATCACGTACATGACGAAACCACCCTCAGCGAAAGCACGCTGGATGAAATTCATGTTGTCTACTGTAACTGTTGGGTTCACGGGAAGTCTCCTTCTTAAAAACTTTACTTAATAAATTAATTAGCCTGATTCAAAACAAACGGGTACGCCTGTACTTCAGCTGTCATTCCGGTCGGTGGCTCTGGGAACACCCAGCTTGCCAGACGACGGCGGATACATTCTTCCACACCTGGATTGCCCAGAGAGGAATCGACAACTTTCACGTTGCGTGCCTGACCTCGCTCGATGATCTCCCAAGCAAGAATCACTTTACCTTCCATCTTCTTGCCCTTCTCAAGAGTGTTCAAAGCACGCTCGTAGCAGCTTTTCACCTCGTTAAGTTTAGAGCGGATCACACGACGGATAGCTTCTTTATCAATGGTCGCGTCGAAGGATTCTTCAGCACCACCGCCTTCGATAGCCACTGTGGTCTTCGAACCGAAGCCCTCAGACGCACCGTAAGCAGCCTGACCTGACCCACGACCCTTGGTACCGATTCCGGCAATACCCTGAGTTGCAGTGCCTTTTCCACCAGCCCCGGCATCCTTGAACTTGGAGCCCAGATCATCACCGGCACGGTCTTCATTGAAGCCCGCAGTTCCGGTCGCCTTGTCGGCCATACCCAGTACCTCACCGGCTCCAGAATACGCTTTGTCGATGTTGGCGCGACTGCCCCCGCCACCGAAGGCGCTGAACAGACCCACTTTGGAAAGGTCCTTGTTGGAAGACTGAGCATTCGCACCAGCCGTGTTACCCGTTTTGATCGCGCCCCCCTGACGAGTGGACGTGAACTTCTTGGTACGGTCTTTCGCGTTGGGCTTCGGAGCCACTTCACTGGCTCTTGCCGCCACCTGGGCCCGTTGAGCCTGCTGTCCGGTTGTTCCTTTTTTCTGTGCTTCCTTGTTCGCATCAGCCACAACCACTTTCTTAGGCGGCGGTGGAGTTGGCGTCGCCACCGGTTGCGGCGGCGGAGTCGGAGGCACTGGCGGAGGAGGCGTCGGTGTTGGCGTTGGAGCCGGCGGTGGATTTGTGAACACCACCTGGGCAATACGCTGAACCTCTTCCTGCTTGTTTTCCTGCCAGTCTTTCGGGGTTGTTGCGGAGATATACAGTGCCAGCAAACCCACAATGATCAGGGACATCGCCACACCAGTCATTTCTGAACCGGAAAGCATCATTGGAAGCATCGGAACTGTCGGTGCCTGTGGAACAAAGCGGATGTAAAGGCACAGGTTTCCACCCGGCAGATTCACACACAGCATTTCATTCTGATCAACACGCACGCTGTAACCGTTGCCGCCCTTTTGCGCCTTGCCGGATTTGGCAAGGTCTTCCACGTGCTGGGTCACGCCGCCAGAGATCACCATCTCGGTGTCCATCTCGTTGGTGGTGTTCACACGCAGACCCGCAGACATGTCCAGCAGCGGATAACCGCGCGGCACCAGTCCGTCAGGAAGAGCTACAGACAAGTCCCCGCCCGCATTCACGCGGATGGTTTTATTGCCCTTGAAATGATAAGTCGTCAGGATACGCTCTTTCCAGGTGACCAGAACTTCGACCGTGGTGCCTTTACCAGGCTTCAGGTGCGATTTCAGATTCTGAATCTCACTTGGAGGAGCGAATGTTTTGCTTTTCTTGGCTTTCTTGTAAGAAGAGCGTTCTTTGCGGATTTCAGGTTTTACCGGAACCGCCGTCAGAACAGGCTTTTCTTCAGCCTTCGGAGCTTCAACCGGAATACTCGGAGTCGCCACCGGAATAACCGGAGTGACTTTGATTTCCTCGGTCTTCACCACGGCCGCAGGCGGCATGGATGGTTCCGGCTTTGGCGGAGGTGGTGCTGGCACTTCAGCAACTGGAGCCGCAGATTCAGAAGCTGGCGCCCCCGGAACCACTTTAGGTTTCGGCACACCCACAAAGAAGGCAATACGGAAAGGACCCACTTCGATTTCATCGCCAGAGGCGATGGCTTCATCCAGAACAGCCTGCCCGTTTTTGAAAGTCCCTTGAGAAGAACCCAAATCACAGACATACCATCCGTTATCACGAAGTTCGATCAGGCAGTGAATCGGTGAAACACCATCCGCATCCAGATCCAGATGCACTTCGGCGTTATGCCCAACCACGATTTGATCCTGGTCGAACTGTTTAACACCAACGAGCTGATTGTTTTTGAAAATTCTAAATATTAACGGCGATCTCAATTAGCACCCCGGACCCGCTGGATATCCTCTGTTGTTCGTCTCATCTCGGGTAAAAAGTTTTCTCTCAACTTGATCAATCTCTTATAGTTGAAGTTTTTCTTCTGAAAGAGATAAAACAGTTCCGGCTTCTGCGTCGACCCTTCAACCAACTCGTCCTCGAAGTTCAGCGTCGCCTTCTTCTTCGTGGTGGTTGTCGTTGTTGTGGTCGTGGTCGTCGTGGACCGAGAGGATGACTGCGCATGGCTCACTTCGAAAATGAAAAGTGCGGCCAGCATAATTGTCATGTGTCTTACGTATCGCAACATAGTCCTCACCCGATCCTTCACTCTATTTTATCCCAGCTTTCGCCTTATTTTCCAAAGCAATAATGCGATTACGGCTATCTGCAGGTCCACCTACAAACTTTAGTCTGTTAATAACTTCCAAGCCATCCTGATACTTCTGCATATGATCGACCAGCAGAATGGCGTAGTTGAACAGAACCTCTTTGTTGTTACCGCTGTCTTTCAAAGCCGCTTTATACATTTCTTCTGCACGGTCCAGTTTCCCTTGTGCCGTCAGAGCAATGCCATAGTTGTTCAAAACGCGAGGATCACGCACACCCTTGCGATAGGCTGTTTCGAGCACAACACCGGCTTTCGCGAAATCACGCTCCTGAACATAGATCGCGCCCAGATTTGCCGCCGCCACCGCTTCGTCATTATTGATGTCCAAAGCTTTGCGGAAGGACTTCACAGCATCGCGGCGCTCATTTTGCGCCAGCTGGACAATGCCTAAATTCGAGTAAAGCTCTGCTGTTTTGGGGCTGGAACTGATGGCTTTCCCCAGCAGGTAACGACACAGATCAAAACGTCCACGTTTATAGTGATACATCGCCAGGGCATTCAGGGCGCGGGCATCATTCGGGGACTGGGTCAGAATCTGAGTCGAAGCCTGATAGATTCTTTCATCAGACTGGGACTTGATCGCTTCATTCAAAACCGCATATTGGGAAGGCGCTGGTGGAGTCACCGGACGAACCGGCTCGACCTTTTCCAGATCCTTGAACTCATCCACCTCAACCCTCGGGGCTTCCGCCACCGCCGTTTTGGTTTCTTCAGAGGTTTCTTTGGTTGGACTGGAAGAACAAGCCGCCAGTGCCAGCAAACTGAAACAAGTGATTATTCTTTTCATTATTGACCTATCCAATTCACCAGACGAATGTCAGAGCCCACTTCGCCGCCGTTGTAATAACCCTTCGGATCCTTGCTGTTCATGAACTCGTAAGCAGATTTGAAGCCATCGTTGTACACTTCCAGCTCCAGACCGCGATCCACCGTGGCCTTGTAACTTTCACGAGCCTTGGAGTTGAACGGTTCTGCGAACTTTTCCACACCCGCTTTGTACTGCTTCGTTTCTTCTGCGTTCAGCCCCGGAGGCAGTGGCGCATTGATGATTGCCTGAGCCATGTTCAAGTTGGCGTCGCCCAGAATCGAAAGCGAACTTACGATTTCTTCCGCGCTGTCAAACTTGATCACTTCCGCCAGTTCGCCGGTCAACTTGGTCAGCAAAGCGACTTTCTTGTCAGCTGCTGCCTTTTGTTTGGCCGGATCTTTAGGGAAGGTCACGGATTTCATCTCTTTGAAAGTGTCTTCTGCTTCTGCCAGTTTGATACGGGCCGCGTAAGTCGCACCCACACCTTTTTTGTTAGGCGCAAAACGCTTCTGGATTGCCAAAGTTTTCTGGCGCCATTCCTGAGCTCTTGTTGTCGCTCTTTGACGAGTCGACAGCTCGCTGACCCAGTAAGCACTTTCAACCACACGCTCTTGATCACGACCGCCGGCTTCCACGTATTCCGTGTAACGGGCAATCGCCGCACCGGTCTGACCGGCTTTACGATGGATCTGAGCCATACTGAACACCGCTTCAACGTTGTCGCTGTGTTTTTTGTTCATTTTAGTGAAGTCCGTGTAAGAACGGATGGCTTCATCCGATTTACCCAGGGCTTCATACAGCACAGCCGCATTGAACATCAGGTTCGGAGCCAGGGAATCCGTTGGATTTTCCTGAGCCGCCTGACGGTAAAGTTTCGCTGCTTCCTCGAACTGGGCAGAATCCTGGTAGAGCTTCGCCAGCAAACGGCGCGCTTTCGGTTTCAACTTGTCCGCGGCCGGATCTTTAGAGGCCAAAACCCCCTGGTAAGCCGCGATCGCCGGTGCATTCATGCCTGCACGCTCATAGTTCACGGCCGCATTGAAGTTCGCATTAACTGCCAGATTGGACTTCGGATTTTGTTTCGCGAAGGACTCAAACACCTGCGCACTGTCTGCGTATTTCTTTTCAAGCTCCAGATCCTGACCGCGCTTGAAGGACGCTTTTTCCATCACGCCACGGATGTCCGCGCCCGCCTTGGAGGAAGCAATGCCCGGAACAGCCAGAAGCTCGGCACCGGTTTTTTCCAGTCCCACATAGTCTTTTCTGAGGTTGTAAATATCCAGCAACAAGTTGGCTGAATATTCGGCATATTTGGTGTTCGGATGCTGTTTCACGATGTCACGGAAGTGAGTCGTTGCCTGATCAAAGTGATTGCTTTGATAGTACAGACGGCCCATACGGAATTTGATTTCCACCGCTTTTTCCGCTGTTGGGAACTTTTCCACGTACCACTGACCGGCTTTGATGAAGCGGTCCACTTTTGGCTCCAAAGGAACCGGATCAGTGGAATTCCCCACGCGTTTTTGCATTTCCTGATCAGAAGGGATGCTGCGCTCAACAGACAAGATCAAGTTCTGGGCAGATTTGCCATAGAACTTGCTTTGAGGCGCGTTATCCACGACCCATTTGTACTGCATGGAAGCTTCGTCGTATTTACCCATATCGTACAGCAATTCACCGAAGTAGAAGTGCATGTCCGCCACCGTCGCTGAATCCGGGAACTCACGCAGGTACAACTGATAACCTTCGTAAGCCTGGGACTGCGAATACTGGGCACGGGAGTTCTGCGCTGTCTGGTGCTGCTGCAAAACATAGTTTCGCAGCGTGGTTTCACGCAGTTTATAAGAATTTTCAATCAGCTCTTTGTTGCCTTTGTTCGCGGCATACCATGCTCCACTGGAGTCATAGTCCTTCACCCAGCCGTAAAGCTCGGTTTTAAAGCGCTGCGTGTTCTTCGCATAAAAGTAGTTTTGCACGATCTGATACTGGTACTCGAAAGCTTTTGGAGCTGTCGGGTTCTGAGAGATCAGAAGCTTAAACACGTCACGGGAAGCATCTTTGTTACCGCGATCAGAATACTGATACGCCAGTCTTTCCAGGTAAGGGCTGTAGTTGCCGCCCACAAGATTCTTGAAGTAATCCGCCGCCTTGTTTGGATCGCCGCCTTCCGCATAGAACACCACGATGTCACGCAGGGCTTCACCCTCAAGACGCGTGCGGTTCACCTTCATACGGCTTGCCAGTTGGTCCCCGGTTTCGTTCTTGCCGGCTTTGATGATATATTCAAGATACGTCATCGCCTGCTGAACCTTGCCCAGACGGAACAAACACCATGAACCCTTGTACAGGGCAAAGGTGTGCAAACGGTGTTTCTTTTCCTTGATCAGGAAAGAATATTCTTTATAGGCATTCGCCCATTTTTCATTTTCAAAATAGTACTCCGCCAGGGCAAAGTGCGCCTCGCCGACAAACTGGGAGTTCGGATAACCGCGGGTTAGCTTTTCATAGTAATCCGCGCCTTTTTTGACTTCACCCAGTTCGAAATAGTTGTACCCCAGGAAGAAGAGCGCCTGGCTCATTTTTTCGTCACGTGGGAAATCACGCTGGAACCATTCATAAAGCTGAACGGCCTTTTTGTTGTATTCGCGGGCTTCCGCCGTATCCAGACGAGGTTTGGATTTGGTTTTACCCGCCTGGAACGCACGCAGTTTCGCGTCGTATTCATCCTGCTTGCGGGAATCAATCAGACTGGCTTTTTCGACATACAGCTCTGCCAGACGCAACCACAGTTCACCGCGGTTCGGGCTGGTTTTGAATTTTTGCGTCAGCTTGTACAGTTCGCGGATCTGCTGATCCAGAACTCTTTCGTACTCGGCCTGACCGTTGCCGCTGTCTCTTTGCATGATTTCAGAAGAGCGCGGGGGTTTAACTGATTCCAGGTTGTAATTCTGGACATCCTGTTTGAAACCCATGTTCGCTGAAGGCAGTGATGTGTCCGTTTTGGACATCTGCACCCTGCCGCCGCGAGTGCCATCATTGGCCTGGGACAACAGTTCACCGACAGTCTTTTTCTTGACGGTTTTGGTGGTCTTAACAGTTTTGGTCTGAGCGCCCGCAGTGGACGCCAGAACAAGACTCATAAATCCGGAAACAAGAAGTTGATGCCTGTTGATTTTCATACTTTACTCGCAGCTCTGTTTTCCAAGGTAATGGTAGTTTCCAACTTCATCCAGCCAGTACTCACCCTGGAATGGATAGTACTCGTAACCGTTTTCGATGTAGAACTTGCGGTTCACGTTTTCATCGATCTGGTCACCGCTGATGTCTTTACCGGCGATTTTCTTTTTGATGCTTTCCTTACGGCCCGTGATCATTTCGTAACGGATGAATCCGGCTTGTTCGTAAAGATCACGCAATTCCACGCGCATATTCAACAGATGCGCCTTGACCATGTCGCCAACGGCGAACTTCGTGTTCTTGCTGCGGTTTGCAAGGATCTTCAGGGAATACTGACCCAGTGGAGAAGCACGGAATGCAGAATTTGATTCCACGCGCGCTTTTTCCTGATTCAGTTTTTCCAGATAATGCATGGAGCGTTTTACATCCCCCTGATCCAGCACGTTTCTTAGAACGATGTATGGCAGACGCAGGTTCGCCGACTTGTCCGTGGTCTTCATCAGATGGGCTTTTTCAACCTCTGCATAGAAGGTACCGGCTTCGTTGGAGGACTTCAGGAAGTCACCGATTTTGGAGCGGACCGGCCCATAAGTTTTTTCAAACAGGCTCAGAACCTTTTCCATCTCGTCGTACTTACAGATGTACAGATATACGATTGAGCGCAAAAGCAAGCTCTCCGGCATATAGAAGTCTTCGTAATATGCCGAGTGGAGAGTTTGGAAGTTACTCAAAGAAGAACGGAAGCGCGCCGCACGCAGCATCGCCCAGCTCTGCTCAAAGACAGCGTCATGCCACATCAAAGTATCGCGGGGAACCTGGGAATAAGCTTCCACTGAAGCATCCCAATCCTGCTTTTGATAAAGTGCACGGGCAAGACCCATTTGAGCGGCCACTTTGTTCGTGTCCGTCACCGGAGCACGACGGCGGGCATCGAGCATTTTGTTGAATGTGCCCACAGCCAATGACGGCTGATTGGCTTCAAGTTCTGCCAGGCCCTTGGCGTACAAAGACTGGAAATAATAGCTGCTGGTTGGGGAAACACGGCTGAACAAGTCCGCAGCTTTGGCAAATTCGCGGTTGCGCAGTCGGATTTCGCCCAAACGGAAGTTGATCATATCACGCAGGTTCGCCGGGAAGTCATTCAAGTCCACTCGGGAAATCGCGTAATTCAAAATCGTGTCATCACCCAAAGAATCGGCCACAATCGAAAGTTTTTCGATGGCCATTTTGGAATACTTGGGATGTTTCATGCGGATCACATCCACGAACTGGAATGCGGCCGTCTGATAAAGCTTCAGCTCTACCAGCATCGTGCCCAGGATGTATTTGATCTGCGGACGTTCCGCAGCCAGTTCAGAACGGCGGCTCAGCGAAAACAGCGCATTGGCAGCAGATTCATACTGCCCGCTTTGCGCCATACGAAGAGCGTTGCTCAGTTGATTTCGAAGAGTGGCTTCACGTGTGTTCCCTGAAACAGGAGCCGCACGGCGGGCCGGCGCAGTTTGTCTTTTCAGAGTTTTACGCTGCTGGGCATCGCCCACCACCGGAACTGCAATACTTGCGGCAATCAGGAGAGGTAATAATTTCTTCATCGGTAACTAGCCTCCGGGAAGAACCAACTCATACCCACGGTAAGGAAGAGGTTGTTGAATGAATTTGTAGAGCCGTCGATGCCTTTGGCATTGAAGAAGTTCCAGCTGAAATCCCAGCGAACCGCATAAGCTTTGCTCAGGGCAAAAATCTGCCCCGCAGCCAAGTGCACAGTTCCTGCACTTTCACCGGACTGGGTTTCAGTATTGCCGTAACCAGCAGACAGATACAGGTCAAATGGAACGATCGTTTCATTGAACCAGGTCATTTTTCCGTAAACCGGGACGTACATCAGATCCACCCCGATAAAGGATTTTGGATAAACCAGATTCTCGGTGGAAACGCCGTTGATTTCGCGCAACTCATCCGTCGCCTGACGATTGGACGTGGTCAGACCGAAATAGTTCAGCTCAAGCCCCCAGCTTTCAGACATAAAGTAGCTGGCTTTCGCCACCCCACCGAATGTCAGGAAGAACGGATCATTCGTCACTGTCGTCAAACCACCGAACAACTGGAAGCGGCCGGTTTTTGGCAGGAAGCGTTTTTGAATGATGGAAATTTCCTGGAAAGGAGCCAATGTGCCCAGTCCCGAGAAGTCCGTCAGGGTGTTGTCCTTCGGAGCAGTCTCCTGATAGGACGGCGTGGAATCAGAAATAGACGGCTGCTGTCTTGGAGCTTCTTTTTCAAGCTCCAGTTCGATCACATCCAGTTCGTCACCTTCAGACTGGGCATAACCCAGGCCCGGCGCCGTCAGCGCCAGGAAAACAATTACCAGAGAAGTGAGTTTTCTGCTTAACATCTGTCAGCTCCTCTTAGAACAGATACGACAAACCCACATCCAGGTTTGTAGTGTAGGTTAGACGCTCTTGGAAATCACTGTAGTCAGGCTTTGGATCGCTGGGCTTCAGCGCGCCGTTCAGGAACGGGATCGGAGCCTGGTTGGCATAAAGACGCAGGTCAAAGCGCAATGCCCATTGTTTGGTGAAATAGAATTTCTGACCGATACCCACAGCCACCGCCGGGTAAGTCTTGTGCACATACTTCACCGCACCCACAGAAGCGGATCCGTAAAGAAGCGTGTTGAACACCAGGGATTTGGTCAGACTCATTTTTCCGTAGAAGGCTTTCAGATTGTAATCACCCATGATCGTCATCTCTGGCGACGGGGCACGGCTGAAATCCAGACTGAACTGCTGATCCAGCTGGTCAGCGTAGCTGGAAAGACCCGCAAAGTTCTTGGCAATCAAAAGACCCCAGGCGTGAGCTTCGCTGGTGTTATAATAGATACCCAGGCCCAGCTTGGAAACGTTGGCGATGGGTTCTGTCATCGCGTAGCCATAGAAACCATCGACTTCAAAACGACCGGCAGTCACCACGTTGCGGTTTTTTACGCTGACGGGTTTATCGAAAACAGGAAGCACGGATTCCTGAGCCAGTTCCTCTGTCGGAAGATTCACCACTTCCGCAAAAGCCGCCTTATGCAGCATCAGCGCAAGAACTATGATGAGAGCGGCCTTGAAACCATTTTTTAGCATGTCTTACCTACCCGATGAAAATGCACCGTATTTATAGATGTAATCACAAACTTCACGAACAGCCCCCAAACCACCAGGTCTGCGGGTCACATAATCAGCCACTTCCATAACTTCCTCGACAGCCTCTGGAACTGTTGCTCCAAATGCCACCGCCTCGATCATGGGAATATCAAAAATGTCATCACCGACATAAGCCATCTCTTCAGGCTTCAGGCCGGATTCCTGCTGCAGCTGCAAGAAAGAGGGCTCTTTGTCGAGAGCACCCTCATAGAAATACTGAATACCAAGAGCCTTCACGCGCGCGCGAATGTCCTCTGCCTTACTGCCTGTAATCACTGCTATTTTATAACCGGATTCCATAAGACGTTTGATACCAACGCCATCCCGGATGGAATAAAAGCGTCGCCATTCGGTGCCATCAAACCACACGCGTGTGTCAGTTAATACGCCATCAACGTCGAGAACCAACATCTTGATATTTTTAAGTTTTGATATTTCTAATGCCACTGAATCATTGTGAAAAATAAAAGACAATGGAGCAAGTGCCCCACTCTGATACAGGACTTAGGGTTGTGTGGATATACCGACTAAGGTCGGGCTGACTCGAGATCGTTCACTCTTTGTTGCAAACGGAATAGTTGCTTTTCAAGTTCCTGGACCCGGACTTTAAGCGCCTCGGTGTCCGCAGAGGCCGAAACACCGATTGCTTCGCCATTTAAAAGACCGGCCCCCAGTTCGGCGCGCTTCAAGTTCAGCTCCTGCAGTTTTTCAAGATCGGCATCTTCGACAAAGCCATCTTGAGCCTGCTGCGATTTCAAAACTTTGTTCTGATCATGAATCTGTCGACTGAGCTGCGCCATCTGCTGCAGATTCTGCCAGCTTCCCTGAAGCTTTCCGAAGTTGGGCGGGAATTCACGCGTGATCACAGAAAAAACAATGACAAACATCACGATGGAAATGAACAGGCTGCGCAGAATCGAGCCGACAACCTTGACCAGAACGGATTTCATGAATTACTCCCGAAATGACATTTGACTCAAAACAGAAGCGGTGGTCAAGTGGACGGGTCCAGTAGACACATTCGGGGGATTTTAATGAAACGACTTTCGCTTCTTATCACCAGTTGCCTTCTGCTAATCACTTTGGGTTGCACCAAAAAAGAGCCCGGGACCGCCGATACTGTGGCAAAAACATCCGCAAAAAAAGAACTCACTGTTGGAACGGATGCAGCCTACGCCCCATTTGAAATCGAAAACGCCGACAAAAGCATCAGCGGCTTCGACATCGAAATCATCCAGGCCATCGCTGCCAAACAAAGCCTGACTCTGGATATCGTAAACACTCCGTGGGAAGGGCTGTTCAGCCAGCTTGAATCCGGCGACCGTGACATTCTGATTTCCGCCATCACTATCAATGACGAACGCAGAAAAACCATGGACTTTTCCGATCCCTATTTTGATGCCGTTCAGTTAATCGCGGTTCCCAACGCTTCCAAAGTCACCAAATTCGATGATTTGAAAAACCTGAAGGTCGGAGTTCAGATCGGAACCACTGGTGATGAAGTCGTCACCCGCCTGCTGGGCCGAGCCAGCCCGAACATCAAACGTTTTGAAGGCACACCATTGGCATTGCAAGAGCTGATCAATGGCGGTGTCGATGCCGTGGTCGCCGACAATGGTGTTATCAACAATTTCTTTGCCAACAACCCGAAAGACTTCAAAGTCCTGTCCGACACCAGCTTCTCGAAAGAGCAGTACGGTATCGCGGTTAAAAAGGGCAACACAGACCTGCTGAAGAAGATCAACGACGGACTGGCAGCCATCAAAACCGACGGCACCTATGACGGCATCTTCAAAAAATACTTCGGAGAAAAGAAGAACTGATGTTTTCGTGGTTTCGCACTGACATCATCATCGAATACTGGCCCCTTTTTATGCAGGGGCTTGTCACCACCCTGCAACTGACCCTGATTGGAATCTTCTTTGGCACTGTCCTGGGCCTGTTTTTGGGACTGGGAAAAATCGCCCGTATAGAACGAGGCCCGTGGCGTTGGCCGGTTCAACTGTTCGTCCGCCTGCCTTCGCAAATCTATATCGGCTTCTTCCGCGGCACCCCCTTGTTTGTGCAAATCCTTTTGATTCATTTTGCACTGGTGCCGTTGTTGATTCATCCGGAGGACGGTCTGCTGATCTCGGGTGACATGGCCCTTTACCTGAAACGGGAATACGGCGCGCTTATTTCCGGCGCCCTGGCGCTCAGCCTGAATTCTGCTGCTTATATCGCGGAAATCTTCCGCGCCGGGATTCAATCCATCGACCGAGGTCAGTTTGAAGCGGCGAGGTCTTTGGGACTTGGTTATTTCCACACCATGAAATCCGTCATCATCCCGCAGGCGTTTCGTCGTATGCTGCCTCCGCTGGGCAATGAAGCCATCACCCTGCTGAAGGATTCTTCTTTGGTGTCGGCCATCGGTTTGGCAGAACTGGCTTACGCGGCCCGCACCGCTGCTGGCGCCTATGCCAGGTATTGGGAACCGTATTTGTTTATTTCTTTGATCTATCTGATCATCACCCTGGGTATGTCCTTTGTGGTTCACCGTCTTGAGAAAAGGTACCAATCCACATGATTCAAATTCAATCATTGGACAAATTCTTTGGCAGCCGCCAGGTTCTGAAAAACGTGTCCTGCGAAATCAAGGACAACGAAGTGGTGTGTGTAATCGGCCCTTCTGGATCTGGCAAGAGCACCTTTTTAAGATGCATCAATGCCCTTGAAATCGCCCAAGCCGGCACCATCAGGGTCGACGGCTTTGAAGTCACCAACCCCCAGACGGATCTTAACAAACTGCGTGCTCATGTGGGCATGGTGTTTCAGCGCTTCAATCTGTTCCCGCACAAAACGGCTTTGCAGAATATTATGCTGGCACCCACGAAGGTTAAACATCTTTCAAAGGATGCTGCCGAAACCAAGGCCCAAGAACTGCTGGCCCGTGTGGGCCTGGCTGAAAAGGCCGACAGCTACCCACACGAACTTTCCGGCGGACAGCAACAGCGTGTCGCCATTGCCCGGGCGCTGGCTATGGAACCGCAAGTGATGTTGTTTGATGAGCCGACATCGGCTCTGGATCCGGAAATGGTCGGAGAAGTTTTGGATGTCATCAAATCCCTGGCTCACAGTGGAAAGACCATGGTGATTGTGACCCACGAGATGGGTTTTGCACGACAAGTCAGTGATCGCATCCTATTTATGGATGAAGGCCAGGTTGTCGAGCAAGGGCCGCCGGAGAAGATCTTCAACCGCGCCGAAAGCGAAAGAACCAGGACGTTCCTTGGGAAGGTCCTGCGGTTCCATGAAACACCTTAATACGTCTCAGGACATATCAGGCTTCTTTCCTCTGCGGTGATTGAAAACTTGACGAGGGGCTTGAAGTCTCGAAGTCTTTTTCTTATCGTTTCAAATCCTTGATTGTTGCCATCGGTGTTTTGCATCCAATAGGCATCCACTTTTTCATTGGACCAGCCACAGAACTGCTTCAGCACCATTCCTGAGATCAACCCCGAAGAATGCCAGCCATTCCAGCAATGGGCATAGATAGGCCCGTTTGATTTTCCTTTGATCCGGTCATAGACCATCGCAAGAATCTTTTCATTTTCACCAGCGGCGGCATACTGCTTATATGCCAGCGTCTGATCCTGATGGGACGTATTCTGGCACTTCACGCTTTTAGGTGCCGTTGCGAAATTTTCTGAATACAAATACACCGCCGCCGAAAAGTCCTCTTTGCACAGGTTGTTCAGACCCGTGGTGGGCAGCGGATTGGTGTTGGACCGAGGTGGATCGAAGTATTTATTGTTCGCTCCGCCGCGATATAAAACTCCGTGCAATACCACGCGAAAGTTTCGCGTGCCCCACAGATTCGTGTCACCAAGCCCTTTATTATCAGTCGATTTGTCAGAGGCTGACTCAAGTTCGTAGCGTGCTTTATATTTTTTTACTTCCTGATCCAGTCGAAAAACAGAAGGATCTGTGACTTCTGGCACAGTTTCCACGGCGCTTGTGGAATTCCCGGTGGACAAAGCCTCAGTCACACTGCCCTTTGCACAACCAATCACATTTGCAGTCAGAAAACAGAATAAAATGGATTTTGACAGAGTTATGTATTTCATAAACGTCATCTTCAAATACTTCTGTCTGTGAACACAAGTTTGCTGGACCAATAAAATGTGAATGCGAGCCCACAAAACCGACATTGGTCTTCTGAACTTGTAAGTATTTAAAATTTCCTTTCCTCGATATAAACAAAGAAGGACCTAAGTTCTCACCCAAATGAGGTAGTGTGATGAAGCTCGTCGCAATCTGCACTTCGGCTGTTTTATCTGTCATCATTCCCCTTTCCAATGCGGTTGCCATCAACCTTGGAAATCTTAAAGGCGAAACGCGAACCGAATACTTTTCCCCCTATGGTGTGCGCGAACTTTGTGTCGTTCCAAAAAAGTGGCCCGGCGCTGCCTATCGCAGCGATGACACCAGTAAAGAAAGCACGCTGTGCGGTTATGACTTCTATCGCACCGTCGGCATCTGCCCGAAATACAACTCCACCAATCCTGGCGTCTTGCTGCTGGCTCCGAAT
The DNA here is from genome assembly GCF_000317895.1 of Bdellovibrio bacteriovorus str. Tiberius. Taxonomy (NCBI): domain Bacteria; kingdom Pseudomonadati; phylum Bdellovibrionota; class Bdellovibrionia; order Bdellovibrionales; family Pseudobdellovibrionaceae; genus Bdellovibrio; species Bdellovibrio bacteriovorus. The sequence continues at coordinate 795,471 of NC_019567.1, read as the reverse complement.
GCCAGTTACAGCAAAGAGGCCATTGATGCTTCAGACTGCAACCTAAAAAAAATGTCCGTTAAAACCGAGGCGAAATTCAAACAGACCATCACCTGTTCTTATACGCCATCGATTCTGGCCTACTATCATATGTCGCGCATTCTGGGCGGGGTCGGCCGGGTTCCTGTATCAGTGATCCGCACCATGGATTTGAAAGTTCACAGCCAGCTGACCAACAAGGCGGTGCACGCCCTGCGTGACTCGACAGATACTATTGCCCAGGCTTGGCGAAAACTGGGGGAAATGCATCTAAATCCCCGTGCCTTTCCCCAACTGGTGGACACCACCTTCACGCAGCTTTACGGCGGACTTTCTGACAATGTAAAGAATGAAAATGTCTATAATGACGTCAGTGGACGAGGCACATACAACAGCCGCTATCAGCGCTTCCTGAAACAAAAGCCCTTCTTAAAGGTCGCCAGCACCAAAACGGTCGCCCAACTGGTGGGCTCTGGGGAATTCACCCGCGTGGCCCAGGATGTGATTCAAATGAAAGACGTCGCCGATATGGTTCTGATCGACACCTTGATGAACCAGCAGGACCGCATCGGAAACATTCACTATAAGTTCTATTGGTATTCGATCAATCCTTCCACCAATCGCATTGAGCGCTCTAAATCCGACGCCGAACTTGTGGATGGAAAGATCGTGATACCGGCCGAAGAAAAACGCCAAATGGCCGGACGGACGGCCGTGGTCTTAAAAGAAATGATCCTGAAGGACAACGACTGTGGCGTCATCAAAGACAATATGATGCGAGCTTACAGCGTCCTGGAAAAAGTCCGTCATATGAGCTATCTGACCTATCGTTACTTTATGGCTTTTGAAAAGTCACTGGCAGCCCCTGCCACCAAGGACTACTTCAAAACAGAACTGCTCTTTACCGACAAGGACTATCGGTCTTTACAGGACAATGCCAGCAAGGCCAAAGAAATCCTGACCGGCACCTGTCGCACAGGTCAGCTGAAGTTTGACTTGGATCTGGAAAATTATCTGCCGGGGGCGCGTCCCCCGCTCACCCCTTGCAGCAATTAAAGATACAAAGGGCCCGGGGCTAAAACCTCGGGCACTCCCAACAAGGTTGTCATGGAATTTCCGAATTTCGAGAACGAGCCGCTTTCCAGTTCAAAACGCCGGATCAGGTCCACCATCCAATAAGGGATCTTCTTTTCGCACTTCAATTCCAGAATGACATTGCACCCTGGTTCTTCAAAAGAGTCCGGATGATCATAGTGGCTTAATAAATTACTGTCCGGTCGCACGCGCCATTCGTTCATTTCCTGAAAGCGCAGGTCCCGGTCAAAGGTGACGCGAGCATAGTCGTCCACAACCGACAGATAAGCCTTGCGGCGGTACTGAGTCAAAATCACCGGCCCCACGTTATAGGTCATCTTCATCCGGATAAACTCTTCCAGATTTCCGTGGGAACTTCCTTGAATATGATCCGGGATGACTCCCCAATCCAGAATATCCACCCAGTTTTCGTCATGGACCAGCGCGCGCTTCTTGCGCACAAATTCCCGCAGCTTGTATTTAATCTCAAAGAAATAAGGTGGCTTGGGGTTATCACCATAGGACCGAATGCGCATATTAAAGTTAAAGGCGTTGGCAGATTCTTTAAACCGCAGCAGGTATAAGCTGGGCGTATCCAGATAAAGACTGTTGATGGTGTAGTGCTTGTCCGGCGAAACAGTGGAATAGTAATCCATTTCGCAATAGGTTTCCACAAAGCGCGAAATGGGTTCTACCAGACTTGCCGGGATCAGATACTTCAATTCATACCGCTCCAGCGCCAGCGGAGATACCGGTCCACTCACAGCGCCACCACCTTCTGGGTTTTACTAAGATGGTTTTTGGCGGGCTCGGCAGCCAACCTTTCACTTTCCAGCAGGTACTCGACAAATAAAGTCAGAATCTCCTGCTGCTGGCTGAGCAAATCCAACTCGGTCTGTTCCTGCAACAGGCGGCCCTCAAGTACTGACAAAGTGTCTTGAGCTTTCACTTTCTGACTTTCTTTCAGGCCCTGACTGGTCATCTTATAAAGCCCCGCCAGGCTCTGAATTTGATTCTTCAAACTTAGCAGGCGGTCTTTGCTGTCTTCGGCTTCCTTTTGTTTCAGGGCTTTTTTTAGAATCAATTCATTCTGTTTTTGCCGGGACAGATCATCCGACCCAAGATGCGGAAGCTGCAAAGTCAGTTCGACCTTGTAACCGACTTCATCTTCTTTGCGAGTTTGGGAAACATCCAGTCCCTTGACCCACTGATCTTCACGTCCGCGCAGAATTTCCAGTTCCCGGGAAATGTCTTTAAACTCAGTCTCTGATATTCGCGCCGTCAAAGAAGCTTCCGGTGCAGGCTGGCTGCCCAATGAATCAAGCACCTCTTGCACACTGATCAGATCAAAGCCTTCCAGCGGGCTTTCCCCCCATTGCGGAACCCAGGATTTTAGTTTCTTGACCGCCAGTTTGTTTTCCTGCGCAATCACACTTTCCAGGCGTTTCAGCTTATAAATGTCCCCTTGCGCCCCCAGGAAGGACTTAGTCGACGTGCGCCCCGCCCGCAAGGAAAGACTTTGCGCCTTTAAATAACCCTCGGACAATTTCATGGAACTGTTCAACACCGCCATTTTCTGCTGACTGATTTCATACGAGATTAAATTCAAATAGCGTTCATGAAGAGCCCACGCCAAAGAAGCCTCTTTCAAAACTTTCTTGCGCGGTTCTGAATTGGGTCCCAGCTTCCACTCCGGCCACGAGCGGAACTGAAACTTCAGCCCGACTTCGTATTCATTTTTGTCATCTTCTTTTTCAGCACTGACAAAACCCTCGACATTGCGCAAGGGATTGCGGGAATCGGTCGGGCGCATTTCTTCCTGCGAAGTGTAGGCCGTGTCGGACCAGGCTGTTTTTAATACCTGCTCGGGCGTCACCGCAAAAGAAGAAAGTCCCCCCAAAAGGATCCAAGACAAAAGCATCACGGGGTCCTTTTATCGGCGACAAGACTGACGACGGCATACTGACTGGAGCTTTTGCTATCAAAGACGGCAAACATCTGATGCATGTCCGGGTGAAGTGCCAAGCCCTCCAGATGACGCATGCGGAATTCATGCAACAGCTCGGGTGCATTCTGACCTGCCGTCATCTTCCAGATGGCACTGCACGAAGCCCCGCGACAGGATGATGCCAGATAGAAGGCATCGCCCTGCTTGATCAGATCTGTCAGCACCAATTCAACATCCTGATGAGGCAGTTTCATCTCAAATCGCGCCGCGAGGGTCACTTGGGCTGGTTTTAAAACACCGTCAAAGACCGAAGCAAAGTCCGACACCTTAAGAATCAATCCCTCGTTGCGATGAAGCACGGGGCCTTTCAGTGACAGGTACAAATCTTTGTTTTCAATGGCGTGGCCTTCGACCTCAAAGCCCTCTTTGGTCAGTTTCAAATCAGCTTCATAGATGGACTTCAACACCGGATCTTGCGATTCTTTCAGGGCCAGCAACAGGGGTTTACGCAAATCCACATGATGTTCCACGCTGTAGCGCAGGCCATTGCGCTTGATCTGTGCGAAGATCTGTCGTTCTTCCTTCAGCTTTCCTTTTTTGGTCGCCGACATGGAACTGAGCAAATACAAGTGCTCGCCCTGTACCGACATTGACTCAATGTCCGCCATCACTGGCAATCCGGAAAGCTGGATCTGATGGGGTTGAATCTGCCCCTGCTCATTCATCAGGAACAGCACCGGGCGGTCTTCAGGATAATCATCAGAAACCAGAACAAACTGTTTCAGCTCGGGCACAAAGACCACACCCGACATCTCCGGCTTGAAGGTCTCTACAATATTCAAAGGAATATCCATGTCGCGTGGATCCTGTTGCTGAGCTTCCTGGGCTTGGGTTGCTTCGTCGGCATTGGCCAGGCTTAGCAGAGACAAACTCCATTTTTTCTGAACAAAAACTTTTTCCCCCAGCAGGAATTCATTCGCACGAGGAATCTTGATCACGGCTTCACGTCCCCAAGCGGGCAGGGTTTGAATCCTTAACAGACGCTCCGGAATCTGCACGATGCGCGAACCGATGCTGACCACCGAGCCCCGCACGACTTTGCCTCCGGCAGAACTGACTTCCACCACCTGCCCCACGGACAACGTAGATGAAAGGTTTTCATTGATATAGCCATTTACGTAAGTGGGATTCAGGGGGACCAGCGTGATCAGGGGGGCAAAGGCCGGCGCCTTTTCTCCATTTTTGAAATTCACCGCGCCCACGGCGCCGTCAACTTCGGCAAAAACAAAAAGATTCTTCATGCGGCCTTCGATCAAAGCCATTTCCCGGCGGGCGTCTTCCAATTCGACCAGCAAAGGATCCGCCTGCGGAGCCAAATGTCCCAGATCTTTGACGACTCCGGCCAGTTGCTGGCGCAGGTGCATTTCGGCATTCAGTTTATCATAGCGGCTTTTCAAAACACGCAACTGGGATTCCCACTCGGACTGGCCCAATTCCGCCAGCAGATCCCCTTTACGCACAATCTGACTGGGAAGCACATAGATGTGTTTGATTTCTACGGGGCTGTCGAAGTTAACCTGAAATTCACGTGATTCAGCAACGCCCAGAATGCTGACAGGATCAGACCCCAGCACCAGTCCCAACATCAATACCAGAACCACGGCCGCACTCCAGCAGCCCAATAGAAAACGGTTCTCGGTCCCGACGACGTCAGCTAGTTTCACCTTACACCTCGATCACGGATTCTTGATTCATAAAGTTCAGGCCGCGCACGGAAGAAATACGCCCCAGCTCTTCAACAAGCTCTGCGGAAGTCTGACGGGGCTTTAAACGCACCTGATAAGAATAATCCAGACGCTCGCCCTGCCCCATTTCCCGGATCGTGGCCAATGCAAAGTGACGGCAGGATTTTTCCAGCACGCCTTCGACTTCGCGCTGATCCTGCCCTGACCGAGACAAATTCAAACGCAACAGACCATCGAACTGCGGACCCGCAGCGAAGGGGGATTTTTGCAGCACAGTCAGCGCCAGAATAAAACAGAACGTTCCCAAAATGGCGATGCCATAGGCATGAACCCCGGAAGCCAGACCCACAGCCAAGGAAGCAAAAATAAAGAACATATCGCGGGGGTCTTTGACGTTCGTGCGGAATCGGAGCAAGGACAAGGCCCCGATCATTCCGATCCCGCGAGCAACGTTATCCCCAATGGCCTGCATCGCAATTGCAATAACGATCGGCAAAAGAACCAGGCCGTGCAGGAAATTCAACGAATAAGACAGTCCCCGAAAGGTCTTCACATAGGCCACAGCCAAGGCCGTCCCCAGAATGAAACTGAGCAAAAAGGCATAGATGATTGAAATCCACGTCGGATTGGCAAATGATGAGTTAAGAACAGAAAAATCCAACATACTCTTCCCCCGGAAGCGTCTAAAGAGACGATCATTGTCAGTCTTTGCCCCTTGATCACAACCAAAATAAAACAGAATGACGAAGACTTAATTGCCCTTTCCGGGCCGCAATCTCCGGCTATGGCAATTGACAAATTGACTGCCAATTTCCGTCACTTTAGACGTAAAAGGCCCTATAACTGCCCCTCGGATCTGACTCATTGAAATTGACCCCGGCATGAAACATGAACTCTGCCAGTCGGTCGCCGAAAACGCGGCAAAGGAGGACGTATGGCTTCAACATTTAAACTTGGTATCCTGGCAGCCCTGGCTGCACCTGTTTTGATGGCCTCTTCGGCCTCTGCCAAGGTTTATGTCAATTCCGTATGCCATATGAAAGCCGCCGCCGCCGCTGGCAAGGTGGAAGGCGAAGGAGACATGCAAAAGAAGTTTCCGTTGGCCTCTATTTCCAAGGTGATCACGACTTTGTGGGCGATTGAAAAACTGGGTGTCGACTATCGCCATAAAACAGTTTTGCACCTGACCCCGACAGCCAACGGCTCCATGGATCTGCATGTTGAAGGCAGCCGTGATCCTATCTTCGGTCGTAACTTAAGTTATTTCCTGATTTCTGAATTGAACCGCATGAAGGTCACGAAGATTGAAAACCTGACCTTTGACGAAAACTTCCTGCTGGATTGGCTGGCGGAAGAGTCCCCCCGTATTGGCGGCGTGACTCCACGTTATGAAACCATTGAACAGCAGGCCGAAGCCGTGATCAAGAATCTGAAAGAGTCTTTTTCCACCGCTATCAACCGTTCGATGTACAGCAAGCTGCGTGAAAAAGCCACCAAAGCCAAAGTCTTTATGCTGGAAAAGCCAGCACTGGAAGTGCGCAATATTTCCTTCCTGCCTAAGGTCAGCTACAAAAAAGACAAATACACGGGCAGCGTGGTTCTGCAATCGGCTCCATTACGCACGATCCTGAAGCGCATGAATAACCAGTCCAACAACTATATCGCTGACAATCTGTACTGGAATCTGGGTGGCACGGCCGCGTTCAACACGTTTGCCGCGGCGACATTGAAAGCGGATCAGAACCAGATCGTCTTCCATAACGGATCCGGCAACAACGAAGGCACCACCGCCAAGCCGATCTATAATGAAGCCACTTGCGAAACCATGATCAAAACACTGTACACGCTGAACAAATCCCTGGAAGCCAAGGGCTACAAGTTAAGCGACGTGCTTTCCGTAGCTAACAAAGACAATGACTCTACCGTGGATAATTTCGGGGGCAACGCCGCAGGAGCCATGATCGCCAAGACCGGAACTGTGAACAAAGCCAAGACATTGGCAGGTTCTATTTCCACCAAAGAGGGGGAATTCTATTTTGCGATTCTTTTGCACACAGATATGGATCAGAGCAGTTCTGACCGTGGTGTGGCCACACAAATGATCAAAAATAAAATCAGTCAGCTGATCAACAAACGTTCCGGCCCGAAAGAAATTCAATACACTGAAATTCTGGCGCTGCCGTTTGATCAAAACTCTTACCTGACAGAAGCCAACGCCCCGGTTGTGACCCTTTCCAAGAAGTAGCCCTTAGAAGGGGATGCCAATCCCCACTTCGTTCAAAAATACATTGCTCATGATTTTCAAGTCCACCTGCATATCGCGGCTTTTATACAAAGCCGCAGTCAGGTGGGCAAACGGCATCGGGATCACATCCACCGAATGCCCGTTCACACTGCCCATGAATTTCCATTTGTAGCTGTCCAGTTCATAGCACTCCCGGTAGGAATAGGGACCGAAGGTCGTTTCTTCACAGGCCATCGGTGTCTGTCGAGCGTAAACTCCCATGGACCACCCTGCACTGACCCTGTCGCTGAGCTCATAATTGCGCCCGATCTGAAAAGTTCCGGCCAGGTTGTCATAACAGTCCTTCACCATAGCCGCCAGAAAGGTGACCCCGCTGGCTGTTTGATATTCCAACCCAACCCCCGGCGTGATCACTGCGGCGCCATTGCCGTCCAGTTTACGGGGCATTTCCACGGACGCTGTCATCGTAGGCTTGATTCCGTGAACCACGAAAGATGGCAGCAGCAAACTGAGTTTTTCCCGGTCCTTCACCTTGGGCATTTTAAAACTGGAACTGCCCGTGCCCCATTCCATGCGATCCGTGCTGGCCAGGGTCGGGTTCACAATCAACAAGGTAACAAGACTGACAAGAAGTTTGGCTCCATCCATGAGGCCTCCCTATTATGATGACACCGGACCCCGGCATATCGGGAAAACCAACCCCAACAAAGGAATGAATATGGAAAATTTGCATTTGATAAGGGCTTAAAAGCCCCCATAATTGAATAAGGACTTCTTCATGGGGATATCATGCGCGTTTTATTCTGGCTGGTTCTGGCTTTTTCCTTGGTTCAGTGTACGTCTTTGCAAAAAACTGCCGACCGCAAAACAGCGGCGGCGCGCATGGTGCTGGATAAAAGCGGCTATCTTTACGACCCGCTAGACACCTCCTGCGACGGCTTTCCGCGCCTGCAAGTGGAAACAATGCCCGGCACTTGCCTGGGTATGGTGATGCCACGGGATCGCGCCGTGGATCGCAGCAACGACAAAAGCTTTATCAAACCCCGCACCATCTTGCAGATTACCGGCACCCAGGATTTTTTGGTGGTCGACATGGGCGGATGGAGTCCTCAAAACGGCCGTCTGTTCCTGCTGACACGTTCGGGCTCGGCGCCCTATGAAATCAAAACTTTGAAATTGAATTTGGAAACCCCGCATGGACTGGCACTGGGACCGGATGGTTTTTACTATATCGGTGAACGCACGCGCATTTCGAAATTTCATTTGAAAAACAATCAGGTCACGGATTGGACGATGGTCGTCGGAAATCTGGCGCGCAAAGAGGGCTACATGCACCCGCTTTCGCAGTTCGTGTTTGATCCACGCAACGGGGACCTTTACATCAACTCCGGATCACCCAGCGACCACTGCGTGGTTCAGGGAACCGGTGCCTACAAATCCTGCCCGGAAGACCAAGCTCAAGGCAACGGTGCCATCTATCGCATCCCAGCCCAGCTTCTGAAGAACCTTCCCGCGGGTGGAGTCAAAAACTATGAAATCACCGCACTGGGTTTGCGCAACTCGATGGCCATGGCAATTTCGGACAAAGGTTACCTGATTCAGGGTGAAAACAGCCGCGACTTTGCCGAACTGGAAGAACCTTACGAAGAAATCAACGTCGTGGACCTGGATAACGGTGTCGGTCGCCACTATGGCTGGCCCTATTGCTACAACTTCCACGCAACTTCGCCGGAATGGCTGTTCCCGGAAAATAAAAACCTTCCTTTGCACAAACAGTTTAAAAAACCCGTGGACTGTGCCCAAGCCAATCCTTCCGGTATCGGTGATTATCAGGCTCCGTGGTTGCTGATGCCACCTCACGTGGCCCCATTGCACATGGCATACTATAAGGGTGAAATGTTCGGTGATCTTTTCGGCGACAAGTTGTTGGTTACGTGGCACGGCTATCAACCCACTGGACATCGTCTGGTCGCCTACAACGTGGACAGCAATGGTCTGCCCCTGGCGAAAGAATCCGGCTCTACTTTCGGATTCAATCAAAAAGGTGCGTGCAGCACGCGCAAGGCCTTTACTCCGCATGGCGGAATGGCCCGTCATGGATCCTACACCGAAATCATTTCCAAGTGGGACGCTGTCCAAGGCATTCGCCCTAAGGGGGCTCCGGTGGCCTTCACCGAAGCTTCCGATGGATCCCTGTGGATTGTCGAGGACCGTGAAACCCGCAGCATCGTGCGACTGGCAAGATCTGCTGGCGCCAATCACCAGGAGCCTTGTGACAAGAACGCCGCTGCCGCCAACGATCCGCAAGTGCAGCTTCTGGCCTGGAGATCGGCAGTCAAAGAAAGCCCTGGGCTGGAAGAAGGCTATCGCAAGGTTCAAACCGAGCTGATTCAAAAGCACTGTCTGGGCTGTCATGGCAATATGCAGGCACAGGATTTTGGCAAAGACCGTTTCAGCAATCTGGATTTCCTGGTGAAAAACGAATGGATCCTTCCGGGGAACCTTGAGCGCAGCAAACTGTATGGCAGTGTCGCCCGGGTGGAAGGCTACACGCCGATGCCTCCGGCCGACAAAGAACAGATCTTTGGCACCGCTGAAGGTGAGCGAGTGAACAAGATCATTGCCGCTTGGGTGAATTCCCTTCCGACGGATATCGACAACCGCTACGGTCAGTTTAAGATGGTGGATAAACGCAACGTCCGAGCGAAACCATCCACCAGCGCGACCGTCTGCGGGCAAGTCGCCCAGGGTGACATCGTGTACTTGGACCCTCGCCCGGCGACAGTAATATCTGCTGACGGCTATAAATGGAGCCGCATCTATATGGTTCCTTCCCACAGCCGTCTGTACAAACAAGCCTGCCCGGCACCGGAAGACGGTGTGTACTACATTTCCCGCTAACTCGTTTTGTAAGAACTGCCCTGCTGTCAAAAAGTAGGACAGTTCTTGCATTACAGGCTTTCAAGACAAAGCCGTATAAATCTCGGTATTAGATTCCAAGCTCTAGTTTTGATGGCATCCTTTATGCTCTTCCCCTCCGAATACTGACCGTTCTGGAGGAACTATGCTTCGCGATTCACATTTGAAAACCCTGCTGATGCTTGCCTGTATTGGCAGCCTGACTTCTGCCTGCGAAATGAAAAAAAATCTGGATGATATGCACAAGTCCACGGTGGAAATGAACGAAACCACCAAGCGCATGGAAGAAAAAACCGGCGAGCTGGATAAAAAATCAGAATCTTTGGATAACAAAACCGCCGAGCTTTACGATGCCCTAAGGCAGGGTAACGCCGCTCTTTTACGCAAAGAATTCCTTCAACAGCTGAATGAATCCAAGGAAATGGCGAAAAAGCTAAGCCTGGGTGTAAAGTACTTCTGGGCTTATGAGTTCCAACTGTGGTCCATGCAGGGTCTGGACAACGATCACCGCCGTGAAGAACTGGCGTCTTCGGCCGCTCGTGAATTCATTCGTGAAATTCATGAATATGCACCGACAGAAGATTTTATTTCTCCAACCTCTGACGACAACCGTGACATGAACTTCCTGGCGTTGGTGACAACCATGCACGAAGTGAACGACAAACAAAAAAACCGTGTCGACCCGAAAGGGATCGAACACATGTCCATGCTGTCTTTGATCGAGCGTGCTTTGAAACAAAAAGCCGATCTGGATGCAGGTCGTATTTCCCTGAACGACCTGAAGGCGTCTTCTTATGACCTGCTGGCATTTGAAAGCAAACTTATTCAGATCCTGCAGGCTCGACAGAACTTTATCCTGACCATGCTGGTCGCCAAAGCCAGCAACATCGACAAGGGCCTGAAGAACAAAGTGAAGCTGGGTCTGTTGGGCATGAAGTGGACTTTGGATCTGAGCAAGTACAACGACGTTGAGGTCAACGAAATGACCCGCTATCTGAAAGCCGTGCTGGATACACGTAAAATCCTGAAAGACGCCGGCCACGCCATCGAAGTGGACGATACGATTCAGAAAGTGCTGATGAACGGTCAAATCGCCAAAGCCAAAAAACAAGCTGACGTTCGCGCTGCTGCTGAAGGGCAAATCATCACATACATCCAGCAAGTGCGCAGCGCCGAAGTTGTAACCAAGTAGCACCACCGCACATGTTTTTCATCACTCTGGACCTCGCGATGATTAAACCCCGTCAGCAGGAGTGGCTCAATAGGGCTGCGGAGGTCTCAGATGAAAATTAATTTAATCTATTCCATTGCGATGATGCTTCTGATCGCATTTTCAGTGGCAAAGGCCACGGACAGCAGTTCAGAAAATAAAAAAGGGGCACCGCAGACACCCCTTTTTTATTTTCATTAATTAACGGTCTTTTACTGATTCAATGCCATGGATTCAGACTGGATCTGCACAAAATCCCCGGGCTTCCACGTGTTATCAAAAGCGGCTTTTTCAGGCCCATAGATACGGAAGTAAGCAAACCAGGTTTTTCCCGGATTGGTTTTTACCCAATGCGCGTCTTTCCCCGCCGGGGCCCGAGGACCAAAGAAAAGATCCACGGACTTTGCACCTTTCAAATCCGCCAGCTCGACCAATGATCTTAATGAAGATTTCTTGGATCCGTTGCTAATCAAACTGCGGGTGTCAGAATCATATAAAGTCACCGACCAGAACAAACGGGCGGGCACCGGCAGCGGCACTGTCAACTTATAAGATTTTCCGCCATCAAGGGCTTTATTATTCGAGTCTTTGAAGGCCCCCCAGTACAAGGACCCCGCGGTTGCATCCCGTCGCAACATGGCCGGTGACATCACAATCGCCTGCGCAAAATAGCGGTCCCTGGCCACTGTATCGATGTCATGATCTGCCGCCCACTCGGGCTTGCTGTTTAAAAGCAGCCATTCCCATTTACGATCAGACCACTTCACTTTGTCCGGTCGGCCAGTGGTGGCATAGGAATTTGCCAACAGCTCTTTTTGACTGTCCTGGGCCGCACGCTCCAATGTGGATCTCAGGCTGGCGTTAGGTTTAAAGGCCTTGCCTTTTTCAATACCCAACGCTTTCAACTGATCATAAGCCGCCTGTTTCTTCCTGTTGACCGGCTCTTCATTGATTATTTTTGCCAGCTTTTCCCAGAACTGAATATTACTTTCCCACTTCAGAGAAGTCATATCCCCATCTCGCCCCGAGATATCCACCATAGTCAGAGGTTTCTGATTCTTGGCCGTCGCCAAAGGATAGATCTTAATCCCTGATAGCAGCGCTTGAGCTTTGTTCAAGTCATTTCCCTGTGGGATAATACGGGCAACAACAAACACCTTGTTGGTTGCCGACTTACCGACATAGTAACCTTGTGGAATTTCACTTTTGTACCCGTCAGGCACGATAAGGTATTTTCCTCCCTTTCCGGCATCCGGTCCCGGAATCCCCATGTCGACAACCCAGGACTGATCATGCGTATTTACCAGCCCCATAAAAGGACCTGCCGGCATTTCAATAACAAAGGGCCCTTTGGAAATATCCAAGACCGCAGCTCCATAGGGAGTGTCCTGATTCGCAGTAAACCCAAGTGATTTGGAGTCGGCCTGAGCACTGAACATATTAATGTTGTCGCGCACCCCTAACTGCCGCATCCCATTCATGATGCCTTCCATCGAAACAGCCGGATACCACTGCCGATAAGCTTCACGAGCAGCAGTGTATTCCCGAGCCTCTGTATCCACCGCCAGTGCCGCCCCAGAAAACAAAAGAACCAAAGCCATAGCCAATGACTTCATAAAAATATTCTCCTTGTAATTGTGTCGCAGCATCCAGTTTAAAGAAGACCAAACAAAATCATGACAAGTCTTTTAGCAGGAAAAAACCACACCAAAGACTGCTGAACAACACATTTTAAGGATAAAGAGAATTGGTGGAGCCGATCGGGATCGAACCGACGACCTCAACACTGCCAGCGTTGCGCTCTCCCAGCTGAGCTACGGCCCCACTTGTAATGACAAGACAAAATAATAGCCCTAAAATAATTCAAATGAAAAGCCAAAAATTACTCTTTGTCTGCCTAGGAAACATCTGTCGCTCCCCCACTGCTGAAGCCGTGGCAGCACAGCTTATCAAACAACGAGACCTGCCATGGGTGGTTGATTCCGCTGGAACTTCCGGAGCCCACGACGGAGAAAAAGCCGACCCACGCAGTATTCTGCACGGCGAGCGCCGCGGATATGATCTGACAAGTATTTCACGCGCAGTTCGCGAGTCTGACTATTATGACTTCGACTGGATACTGGCGATGGATGCCAGCAATCTTGAAAATCTGCGCCAGCGCTGCCCGGACAAAACCCTGCTGGACAAGATTTCATTGGTCACTGACTACTGTTCGGAATTCAAAGTCAAAGGCGTACCAGACCCTTACTATGGGGGCGTCGACGGATTTGATCACGTTCTGGATATTCTGGAAGACGCCATCGAAGGCCTGATCGACAAAGTTCAGGACCGCAGCGACAAAATTTAACGAACCGACAAAAACACATCGACCTGGCAGTTTTGAGGATCTGCACTGCGCTGATCGTAAATCTCAAAGTCTGCCTTGTAGGCGCGCTCAGCCCCCAGGTCCGCTGGGCTCAAGCCCCAAATGTGCTGCCAAAGCTCGATCACAACATTGGGCATCTGCCCCTGTTGGGAAGTGAAAGCAGCATATCTGGAAGCTGGCAATACTTTCGCAATCAATCCCTCAGGCAGATTATCAAAAGAAGAAACCTCTTTACCCAGAACAAACGAATACTCGCCGTTCACATCGCTTTCATAATCGGTGTAAATTGCATAAATCGGTCCATCAGCGATTTGATTCGGGATCTTTTGCATCACCCCTTCGCTGAAGAACTTCTGCCACTGGGACCCGATCTTACCACTTCCTTGCATTTCAGCGCCGTTGCTGGTGCGAACTGAAATTCCGATAATCTTGATATCTGTTTTTTGTGTGAAGGAATGGGTCACGGGATCTCCTGAAATTATTTGCGCGTGCGGAATTTTTCGAAGTTCTTTTTGTTCTGGAAATAAACCACAGAACCATCGGCACGAGCCGCAATCACCGCCGTCGCCTTGTCGACAGACTTGCCGGATACCGGGTCGATCGCCACACGGGCCGTGGCATCTTCAGCCAGGGTCTTTTTGCAGTTTTCACAGCAGCCATAATAAGTTTTGCCGCCCTGTTTTACCGGAATCTGATCACGCGGGAAAACCATATTGGTCACCATGCAGACTTTTTGATTCGGTACGATTTCCAAGGTTTCAGCAGCTTTGGCCGGACTGATCATTCCTGCAAGAATGACAAACACACCCATTACAAATACCAACAATGATTTCTTTAGAGACATATCAGACTCCTGCGTTTTGCCTGTTTGCAGGTATTAGGAATCAAAGCCGCCTTTTGTGACAAACAAAGGCGGCCTCATAAATTAACGTACTTTGGCGCGCAATAGATCCTGGATGTGCAGGATGCCCACTGGTTTGCGCGGATTTGCGGATTCCTTATCCAGCACAAAGACCATCTGAATCTGGAACTGCTCCATGACGAATAAGGCTTTTTCAGCCAATTCGTTCGCATCAATGGTTCTTGGATTGGTGGTCATCAAATCTTTCGCAAGACCCGTCAACGGGTCATTGGACTTTTCCAGACGACGACGGATATCACCATCCGTGATCACCCCGACCAAATCGCCTTTTTCATCGACGATACCGGCAGCGCCACGAACATCCTTATGGGTCATGATCGAGAACACCTGACGAATCGGCGTATCCAAAGTCACCGTCGGCAGGGCATCCCCACCATGCATAACATCGCGCACGCGGGTCAACAGGCGATAGCCCAGACTGCCGCCGGGATGAAATTCAGCAAAATCTTCAGAACTGAAGCCTTTTTCTGCCATCACGGCCATCGCGACAGCGTCACCCATGGCCAGGGTCGCGGTGCTGCTGGCGGTGGGTGCAAGACCCAAGGGACAAGCTTCTTCAGAAACATGAACATTCAAAGTGACCTGAGCAGCTTTGGCCAAAGAGGACTCTGGCTTGCCGGTGATCGCGATCAAAGGAATGCCCTTGCGGGAAACAAACCTTAAGATACCTGCGAACTCAGGGGACTCGCCGCCATAAGACAGCGCAATCACCACGTCGTTGTTTTCAACAAGGCCCAAATCCCCGTGCGAACTTTCCGCCGGATGCAGAAACACCGCCGGAGTTCCCGTGGAAGAAAAAGTGCTGGCAAGCTTTCTGGCGATCTGGCCGGATTTACCCATGCCCGTCAGAACGATTTTGCCGTCACAGGCTGTGATCATCTTTACCACCTGTTCGAAAGAGTCGCCAAGGCGCTCTTTCAATGCCAGAATGGCCTGGGCCTCGACCTCTAGAACTTTCAGACCCTGTTGAATAACTTTGGACATATTCTAACGAACCTTTCTTACTTCTTCTTCAGGCTTGCTTTAACAAAATGCACGAAGAGCGGATGCGGAGCCAAGGGTTTTGACTTGAATTCCGGGTGGAACTGCACGCCGACAAACCATGGGTGATCAGGAAGTTCCACGATCTCTACCAGGTCACGTTCTTTGCAAATACCGGAAGCTTTCATCCCGTTCTTTTCAAACAGGTCTTTATATTTATTGTTGAACTCAAAACGGTGACGGTGACGTTCCATAATGGAGGACGCCTTGTACACCTGATGAGCCCGAGTGCCGGAAGCAATCGCGCACGGGAATCCACCCAGGCGCATGGTGCCGCCCTTGTTGATGACTCCACGCTGTTCAACCATGGAATCAATCACGAAATTGCCCGTGCGTTTGTTTTCAGCATGGAATTCACGGCTGGTGGCATCTTTGATACCGCACACGTTGCGTGCGAACTCGATCGCCGACAACTGCATGCCAAAGCAGATACCGAAGAATGGAACACGCTTTTCACGGGCAAACTTGATGGCCGTGATTTTACCTTCCACCCCACGAGTACCGAAGCCCCCTGGAACCAGAATACCGTCCACTTTACCCAACAGCGAATTCACTGTCTTGTCGGTGACTTTTTCAGAATCCACGTAAATGATTTCCACGCGGGCACTATTGGCAACCCCACCGTGAACCAGGGCTTCATGCAGGGACTTGTAGGATTCTTTCAAATCCACATACTTGCCGACCACACCGATTTTCACGGTGTGACTTGGGTTCCCCAGAATCTTCACCAGATTCTGCCAGCCTTTCATGTTCAACTTGCCAGCAGAAAGACCCAGACGTGCCACGATCAGCTCGTCCAGTTTTTCTTTGTGCAATGCTGAAGGCACTTCGTAAATGAAGCGGCTGTCTTGAGCGGCGATAACATTTTCCGGTTTCACGGAACAAAACAGGCCGATTTTAGCCTTTAAGTTGTCGTCGATGACTTTTTCACTGCGGCAGACCAGGAAGTCCGGCTGCAAACCGATTTCACGCAGCTCTTTCACCGAGTGCTGAGTCGGCTTGGATTTCAGTTCACCCGCCGCCGCGATGTACGGCACATAAGTCACGTGCACCAAAACAGAGTTTTCATGACCCACATCGATGCGCATCTGACGGATGGCTTCCAGGAACGGCTGGGATTCGATATCCCCGACCGTTCCGCCGATTTCAACCAGAATGATTTCACTGCCCTGAGCCGCTTCATAGATACGGGCTTTGATTTCTTCCGTAATGTGCGGGATCACCTGCACAGTTCCCCCCAGATAGTCCCCGCGACGCTCGCGGTTCAAAACCGTGTCATAGATCTGACCGGTGGAAACAGAGTTCGAACGGTTCATCAAAGCGGATGTAAAACGCTCATAGTGGCCCAGATCCAGATCCGTTTCTGCGCCGTCTTCGGTCACATAAACTTCACCGTGTTGCAAAGGGGACATCGTGCCCGGATCCACGTTCAGATAAGGATCAAATTTCATGATGGTCACTTTGTGACCGCGGCCTTCCAGCAAAGCACCAAGGCTGGCTGCTGTCAGTCCTTTGCCAATCGAGGAAACAACGCCCCCGGTGACAAAAATAAACTTTTGCTTCAACGTCTTCTTGGTCGACTTCGCTGTCGACACTTTCTTCGTGGTCTTTCTCTTTGCCATTACATCCCCTGTGAGCTTAAGAGTTTTTCGAGTCGCGCCAGATCTTCGGGAGTATCCACCCCGACACTGGCTTCCTTGACTCTGATTACTTTGATTTTTGCACCCAAATACAGAGCGCGCAGCTGCTCCAGACTCTCGGCTTTTTCAATGAGAGCCGGAGGAGCTTCGCAGAACTGCTTTAAAAAACTTCTGGAATAGGCATACATGCCAATATGTTTCAGGCAGCCATCCATGGTGCCGGCCTCTTGGGCCGACAAACGAGAATAAGGCATTGGATAACGGCTGAAATAAAGAGCCTCGTCGCGGCAGTTTGTGACCACTTTGACGGAATTCATGGATTGCAGCTCTTCAGCACTGATCGGATGAGCCAGCGTGGCCATGTCTATTTTCGGATCATCGACAAACACCTGCGCCAGACGATCAATAAGCTCGCCGGTCACCAGTGGCTCATCACCCTGGATGTTAACGACAACATCACAGGCAATATCTTTAATAGCAGCATTGATTCGGTCACTTCCAGTGGGAAGATCGCTGTCCGTCATGACGACTTTAACACCGACAGCTTCGGCGGCGGCTTTGATGCCTTCGTGGTCGGTGGCGACAATCACCTCGCTCAGAAGTTTCGACTTCCTGGCTCCTTCAACCGTCCACTGAATCAGGGGGCGGCCTTTCAAGTTCACCAGAGGTTTTCCGGGGAAGCGTGTAGAGCCAAAGCGAGCGGGGATCACACCGACAATTTTCATTCTTTTACCCAGTTTTCATAGATGTAGTCTTCAACCGCGTCCTGGCCTTCTTTTTTAAGCGAGGACACACCGAACACGGCACTCAGGCCCGAGGCCTTCTTCACTTTCGCCACTGCCTGCAGCATCTGACTGCGCGACATTTTGTCGGCCTTGGTCAGCACCACCGCCAGGGGGAAGCCACGACGTTCAGAGAACTCTTTCAAAAGCTCTTCGTCTTCTGTCCACGAGCGACGGATGTCCATCACCAGAAGCAGTCCACGAAGTTGTTCACGGTTCATAAGATAAGTTTCAATCATGCGGTGCCATTCACGCATTTCATCCCCGGAACGCGCGGCAAAGCCGTAACCCGGCATATCCACCATCACATAGGACTGATCCAGCTCAAAGAAGTTCAACAAACGGGTTTTACCCGGCGTGGAACTGACTTTCGCGATCTTGTTTTTGGTCAGGGCATTGATAAAAGACGACTTTCCGGCATTGGAGCGGCCGGCGATGGCTACTTCAACTTTCTTGTGTACGGGGAAGTCCTTTTCCAGAACGGCGCTTTTGATAAATTGAATCGTCTTTGGCATAGCCAAGACTATCAGAGCTCCACCCATTTCTCAATTCCGAGAACCTAGTCCGTCGCAGGATAATTTGGCGAGTCGAAAAGCCCGAGCCCCACTTATATTTGAATCCAGCCCGGTCAAAGTCTTGAAGTGGTGGGTCATCGCATTCCCCACCACAAAGGTGGGTACTTTTTAAGCAGGAGACCCCATGTCACAAGCATTCTTGAAAACAATGGACGAAAACCCAAAAACCCTGACTTTGCATGAGTTCGTTACTCTTGGCAAAGATTCGCAATGCCAGATTCAGGTCCAAGGTGAACAAGTGGCCGAACGCCACGCCCGTATCGAAAAGAAAGATCAATCATATTTGATCCGCGACCTGCGCACCCCGCAGGGCACCTATGTGAATGATGCCCGCGTGATGGAAGCCTTCCTGCAAGAAGGCGACGTCATCCGTTTGGGAGAACAAGAATTCCTGTTCCTGACCCAGCAGGAAGAAAACACTCCCTTCCCGATCAAAAGCCGCAATGACGTCTGGAACGAAGAACTGCAGACCCTTTCCAATGTCGCCAAAACCGAGTTCCCGGTGCTGATCCTGGGCCCTTCCGGAACCGGTAAGGATGTCATTGCCCAAGCCCTGCATGAAAACAGCCTTCGCGACAAGGGACCGTTCGTCAGCGTGAACTGCAGCGCCCTCAGCGAAACCCTGATTGAAAGTGAACTTTTCGGTCACGTAAAAGGCAGCTTTACCGGCGCCATCAACGACCGCAAAGGAGCCTTCGAAGCGGCCCGCGGCGGCACGCTGTTCCTGGATGAAATCGGTGATCTTTCCTACAGCCTGCAGGCTAAACTGCTGCGCGCCCTGGAAAACAACGAAATCCGCCCAGTGGGTGCGGATCGTAACGTGCGCACCGATGTTCGTATTATCGCAGCGACTCACCAAAACCTGTCTGAAAAAATCCGCGAAGGCCTGTTCCGTTCGGATCTTTACTTCCGTCTGAATGTGGTGTCGGTGGCGCCACCTGCTTTGGCGTTGCGCATGGAGGACTTTGAAGAGCTGCTTTACACCTTTGCCCGCAAAATGCGTGTGCGTTTTTCATTCGGCGCGATTGCCCGTATGAAAAAGCACCCATGGCCCGGGAATATTCGTGAATTGAAAAATCTGGTCAGCCGCGCTGCCGCGCTTTACCCGCGCACTCACATCACCGAAAACCACATCGAAAAGCTGCTGGATAAGACACTTTTGGAAAAATCCGAAGAGCGCGTCAGTAACGACATGCCGGTGATTAAAGAGATTGAAAAACAGATGATCATCAAGCGCCTGCAGGCGAACAAAGGAAATCAGCGCCGAACGGCTCAGGATCTGGGCATGCCTAAAAGCACCCTGCATGACCGTTTAAAATACTATGACATCGATATCACGAGCTTTAAGGTTTAACGATCGCGGTTTTGATAAAGATCCGGCGCACGTAACCCTTGGTCAGGATCTTGTTCACCTCTTTGCGCAGACGTTCGCAAAGCTCTTGTTTGCCCGCCCCTGAGGCTGCCTGATCGAAAGTCATCTCCTCGATCGTTCTCAGGAACAAGTCTTCCACTTCCGCTTCGCGGTCTTTGATTTCGACAACGACATCAGAGGCCGCGCCTTCCACATAGAACTCAAAAGCCCCCATGGGATTGGTGCCGGATTCGGCTGAACGGCGCAGATTCACAACCATTCTTTGCATCAGGAACACATTTTGCGCGGCACGAGTGGAATCATAGAAGGACTCCACTTCGGTTTTGGGATCGTATTGATATTTTTGCGATGCCCAGTCCGCCATCGAGTGAATGAACAAATCTTCGTGTTGAGGGATCAAACCCTTCGTGGCCATACGATAAATCACCACACTCGCACCTGCCGTCACCACCAGCAAACCCACCAACGCGAGCTTTTTCACCAGCGAGAATGACTTGAAGGTCGCCATGCCCCTGCCAAGGCCGGCTTTGAACCCCAGAGCGGTTCTTTTCGCCCAAGCCAGCAAAAGCGGCCCGGCATTCACAATGCGATGGCGAAGCTGCTCTTTGAATTTTCTCCAGCTTAAGCGCATCACGGTGCGCTTCATTTTAACTTTGTAGGAAATGCGCGGAAGGAACGGGAGAATCTTTAAAATCCTCTTGCGGAATCCGGTCGCGGATTGCCACAACTTTTCTTCTTCTGCGAGGGTGTACTCAAGCTCGATGCCTTCTTCATAAATCAAGGCACCACCGGCCACATCGGGACCGATTTCATTCAGGGACTGAGCAAACTCGGGGTCTGCTTCCGCCAGTGCAGAGTCCAAGGACTCAAGGGACATCAAATCTTCAGCTTCCCCTTCCGGAGCGCCGTCCTTGATATCTTCCTCTACCTTGGTCGTGTTTTCCTGTTCAGCCAATCGGATTCCCCCAAGACGATTGTAAGGAAGGAATCAAATACGTCGCAAGAACAATTTATAAACAGAAGTCCATCGGCTAGCATTAAGACTGCAGGAGAGATCTTTAATGAAAGTCCTTGTATCCGTCATTGTGGCCCTGGGGGCCTTAAGTGGTTGTTCCCACCTTCATCGTTCCGCGGACAGCGGATATGCACCGGCGCCGGAAGATGTCCGCTATAGCGACAACTCCAACCGCGGTATTTATGACCGCCAAACCCGTCAGACGGCTTACGAACTGGGTTTGGACCCAGGTTCATTGAGCGGCCGTGACCTGCAGGCCGTCCGCGAACGTCAGCAACTGCGCCAGTTGGAACGCAGCTTGTCCTCGCGCAAAGAGCGCGAACAGTACTCCAAGATCCTGCCCTGGCTTAAAAATGATGCAGAAAAAATCGAAGTTCTGTCCATCCCGTCCATCGAAGGCCGTCAGGCCTGGGTGAACCGCAACAGTGTGTGGAACAGATCACAGGCTCCGCAGGAAGAAATGAAGGGCTTGATTGAATCCCAGGACATTGCCGTGGGCATGCCGCAGGATTATGTCAAAAGATCCTGGGGGGACCCGATGAGCGTCGAAGTCTCGGGCAATCCGCTTTACAAGAATGAGCGCTGGAAATATCAGAAGTTTGTATCCGCCCCGGAAGGCTACCGCAAAGAAACACGTTTTGTGTACTTCGAAGGCGGACGTGTGGTCGGCTGGGAAACTGAATAAGACGAAGCCCCTAGTGCGCTTCGTCCCAGTTGTTCCCGATTGCATAGTTGACCTTCAACGGCACTTTCAGTTTCATCACGTTTTCCATGATTGAAACCAACTGAGGGGAATGCTTCTGCAGATTCTCCTCGAAATCCTCAAAAATCAATTCATCGTGCACTTGTAACAGCATGCGCACCGGCACTTTTTCGAACACCTCAATCATCGCCTTTTTCACCAGATCACTGGCAGTTCCCTGAATCGGGGCATTAATCGCAGCGCGCTCGCCGAACTTTTTCAAAGCCATGTTCTTGGACTGAAGCTCGTCGATGTAACGACGGCGACCGAACAAAGTTTCAACATAGCCTTTTTCGTGAGCCGTTTTTACCGTGCCATCGATATATTCCCGCACGTTTTTAAAACGGTTGAAATAGCGATCGATAATATCCTTGGCTTCCGTGCGTGAAATGCCCAGGTTTTCTGCCAGACCGAAAGCCCCCTGCCCGTAAGCAATACCAAAGTTCACGGCCTTGGCAGAACGACGGTGTTCAGCAGTCACATCTTTCAAAGCCACCCCAAACACTTCCGCTGCTGTGGCCGCGTGAATATCCAGGTCTTCAGCAAAGGCTTTGCACAAATTCGGGTCTTCAGAAATATGCGCCAGAATACGCAATTCGATCTGGGAATAATCCACCGACAAAAGCTTCATGCGAGGAGCCGCAATGAATGCCTTACGCACCTGCTGGCCGCGCGCGGTACGAATCGGGATGTTCTGAAGATTTGGCTGCGTGCTGGAAAGACGGCCCGTGGTGGTCAGAGCCTGATTAAAGCTTGTGTGCACACGCTCGTCTTTAGGATCAATCATGGTTGGCAAAGCGTCCACGTAAGTGGATTTCAGCTTGGACATCTCACGCCATTGCAAAACCAGCTTTGCGATCGGATGTTCCAGTCCCAACAGAACTTCTTCATCTGTGGAATAACCGGTTTTGGTTTTTTTGCCCGCGGGCAGACCCAGCTTTTCAAACAGGATCACACCCAGCTGCTTCGGACTTCCGACATTGAAGGCCTCGCCAGCGGCTTCATGAATTTGTTTTTCGATTTCTGCGATGTCTTTCGCAAGGTCCTCGCTTTGCTTGGCCAAAAGGTCCTTGTCGATACGAACGCCCAAACGTTCCATGGACAGCAGCACTCTTGCCAATGGCAAATCCAGCTCTTGATAGACCTTTTCACCCTGCACCGTCTGCAACTGGGATTTCAAAGTCGTGGCGAAGTTCAAATGGGCATTGTAAAGCTGTGCGGGTGAAGCCAGATCCGGCAAAACATCTGCCATAAAGCGAGTATAAATCTTGCCAAAGTCGGAGGTGTCCCCGGCTTTCAAAACATAAGCAGCCAACTGGGAATCCCAAGCCGCCACCGGAGCTTTCGCGCCAATCTTGTGCCAGAACGACTTCAGGTCATAGCCATGCCATTGAACCTGGAAAGTATCAGTCAGTTTACCAAGGTACTCGTGATCAGAAACCTGGATGATTTGCGATTCAGTTCCGATGAACACCCCACGCATGTCGCTAAAGCCCCAAAGGCTTTGGTGCTCGGCCAGGAAGTCGGCAAGTTCACGGGTCGTCATGCTCTTTTCGGTGAACTGACGCTCTTCTTTGGCAATCACGATCGTTGGTGCCACGTCATCGGCAATACTTAAAGGCATCGCCGGTGCGGCGGCCTTTATCAGTGGTCCCGCCGGAGCCGCAGGCGCGGAAGCTGAAGGCGCTGCCGGAGTTGTGTCCACCGTTCCGAACAGACTTTTTTCGAAAGATTTGAAATTCAGCTCGTGCAGGAAGGCACGCAGCTCGTCTGCCTTGAAAGGCTTCAACTTGTACGCTTCCAGATCATCCGGCATCGGCACATCGCAAGAAATCGTCACCAGCTTTTTGGACAAAATGGCATTGTCTTTGGAAGCAATCAGTTTTTCGCGAACGCTTTTACTTTCAACTTTGTCGATGTTTTCATAGATGTCTTCGATGTGTTTGAACTGCTCCAGAAGTTTGATGGCGCCCTTTTCTCCGACACCTTTCACACCAGGAACGTTGTCCGAAGTATCCCCTACAATGGCCAGATAATCGATAAACTGATCCGGGCGAACACCCCATTTTTCAAGAACACCTTCGGCATTGTAGCGAACACCCTTCATGGTGTCGTACATAGTGACGTTGTCTTCGATCAACTGGCCAAAGTCTTTATCGCCGCTGACGATGAACACTTCCATGCCATTGCGACGACCCCATTTAGTGACTGTGCCGATAATGTCATCGGCCTCGAAGGATTCGACTTCAAATGCAGGAACTCCCAGAAGATCGGCCAGTCTTTTGATGTAAGGAATTTGTTGAGCCAGTTCATCCGGCATTTCTGTGCGATGAGCTTTATAACCGTCGTACATCGCTTTACGGAAAGAAGGCTCTTTGCGATCGTAACAGAACACCAGATACTCGGGCTTTTCCTCTTTCAAAAGCTTGATCATCATGGAAAGGAAGCCGTAGACGGCGTTGACCGGGACTCCGCTTGGAGACGACAGCGAACGAATCGCGTAGAAAGCGCGAAAGAACATGGCACTGACGTCAATAAGGTAGATTTTCTTCATGAAGGCCTCCGGATGTAAACCAAAGGTCTACACCGCACAGGCCTGATTGTCGATGATTGATGCCTATTTCAATTCGGCTTTCACGCGAGTGAAATCGATTTGTTCCAGGGCATTTTTATCCAGCTCGTTTTCCGCAGCCGGAGTGTATTTGACCTCGTCACTGCAAGCTTCCGCCTGACGAAGAATGATTTCCAAATCACCACGGATGGAAGACTCGACAGAACGGCGTCCTTCTTCCCAAGCTTCGATGTCACCAATTGAACAATGCAAACGACGGGCAAGATCGGATCGGCTCCAGCCCAAACGCAGGCGTAGGTCACGGAGAGATTCTTTATTCCAATCAAGCTGCTGAGTATTATCTAGCATATAAACCCCTGGGATCACTTAAAAAAGTATCCCTTTATAGAGCAGGAATACTATTTGTATTATACCCGGAAAACACCAGATAATGCGATGAGCTATGGACTATTGCTCTGGGAAAACGAAAACCAGGTCGTGTTCGCCCGCCAGATCCAATTTATCGCGAGCCTGGCGCTCAATAAATGAAGGATCCTTAGCCTGCTTAAGTTGGCCGGACAACGCTGCAATGTTTTGACGCGTCTGTTGGATCTCAAATGTTATTCTTTCGAAATCACGGTGCAAACCCCACAGGCGGAAGGCATTCCCATTCACCACAATGGAAATGGAAAAGATCAGCAAACAAACCAGCGCCACCTTCGTGGGACTGTTCAGAAATCGACGTAAACCAACCGCAAACTGTGTGTAAGACATGAATTCATTCTAGCTATATACCCAGACGAAGGCTACAGGACCGAAGCCTAGGTCCAGCCTTCTCTTTATAGTTTTTATTGATAGTTCTCATATTTAATATCGATTCGATTTATACATCAATTTCGCCGATCTTAATGAAAGCAAGAGAGGTGTTATGAGAGCGTGGGCAGACTATCTTAAGACGGCACAAACCGAAAACCCGGTTTTTGAGGCCGTTCGCCACAATGACTATAACGAGGTCATGACTTATCTGAAGAACCTGGGAAATCCCAATCTGAAAAACCACAAGGGTCACTCGCTGCTGATGCTGGCAGCCTATAACGGCCACCTTTCCCTGGTGAGCCTGCTGATCTCTTGTCACGCGGACGTCAATTCGCGCGACCAAAGCGGCAATACCATTTTGATGGGTGTGGCTTTCAAGGGCCATGACAAGGTCGCCCGTCAGTTGCTACGCGCAGGCGCGGATTTGAATGCCCGCAACCCCAAGGGTCAAACGGCCCTGAGCTTTGCCGAGGCCTTTGGGCGCGACGATCTGGTGCGCCTGTTCAACGAACTTCAATCTGAACCACCCGCCCAAGGATCGCGTTTCTGGCGCCGTCTGCAGGCTTTGTCCCAATTCTTCATCCCCGCACGAGGTTAATTTATGAAAAAGACACTAACAACATCCGCAGGCATTCCCGTTTCTGAAAACCAGCATAGCCTTACTTCCGGCCCGCGTGGTCCGGTGGCTTTACAGGATTATCACCTGATTGAAAAGCTTGCCCATTTCAACCGTGAACGCATTCCTGAACGCGTAGTGCACGCCAAGGGTTCTGGCGCCTATGGCACCTTTACGGTCACCCATGACATCACCCGCTTCACCAAAGCCGCGATCTTTGCAAAGATTGGCAAAAAGACGGAAGCCTTCCTGCGCTTTTCAACCGTCGCCGGCGAAAAAGGATCTGCCGACACGGAACGCGATCCCCGTGGCTTTGCTTTGAAGTTTTACACCGAAGAAGGCAACTGGGACATCGTCGGAAACAACACGCCGGTGTTCTTTGAACGTGATCCATTGAAGTTCCCCGACTTTATCCACTCGCAAAAACGCGATCCGCAGACAGGATACAAGAACCCGGCGCGCATGTGGGATTACTGGTCGAAAGCGCCCGAGGCTTTGCACCAGATCACGATCTTGTTCAGTGACCGCGGCATTCCCGATGGCTATCGCTTTATGAATGGATACGGCAGCCACACGTTCAGTTTTATCAACGACAAGAACGAACGCGTTTGGGTGAAATTCCATTTCAAATCCATGCAAGGGATTAAAAATCTTTCCGTCGCCAAAGCTGTCGAACTGGCAGGATCTGATCCGGACTATGCAGGTCGTGACTTGTTTGAAGCCATCGAACGCAAAGAGTTCCCGCGCTGGGCTTTGAAAGTTCAGATCATGACCGAACGCCAGGCGGAACAATTCAAATATGATCCGTTTGACTTAACCAAGGTGTGGCCACACAGCGAGTTCCCTTTGTTGGATGTGGGTGTGCTGGAACTAAACCGCAATCCAGAAAACTACTTTGCGGAAGTCGAACAAGCCGCCTTTTCCCCAAGCAATGTGCCACCAGGCGTGGGTTTTTCACCGGACAAGATGCTGCAAGGAAGACTGTTCGCCTATCCGGATGCTCAACGCTATCGTCTGGGAGTAAACTATCAGTATCTGCCAGTGAATCGCCCGCATTCGGAAGTAAACAGTTATCACCGCGATGGCAGCATGAGATTCGACGGCAACGGAGGACGACAGGACAACTATGAACCCAATGGTTTTGGTGGCCCCGTACAAAACGAAAGCTTCAAAGAGCCTGCCCTGAGTTTATCAGGCACTTTGGATCGCCATGACTCCCACAAGGACAATGACGATTTCACACAAGCCGGAAACCTGTATCGAATGCTCAGCGAAGAAGAAAAAGACCGCTTAACCACAAACATCGCAGGCACCATGAAAACCATCTCAGAGTACCTGCAAACCAAAAACATAGAACACTTCAAAAAATGCGACGCTGACTACGGCGCAAGAATCGCCTCAAAACTAGGCCACACCTAACCCAGCTTGTGAGTCTGCTCAGCAGACTCACAAGCCCCCGCCCCAAAACGCAAAAAAGCCCGCGAAAGCGGGCTTTTGAGCCAGTCCCCCAAAGCACCCCCATAACCAAGGTCGCTCAAAAGGGTTCGAATGCAAGGCGGAGGGTTCTCTCCGAAACGGAGGCGTGCTCCAAGCACGTCGGAGAGAAGGAGAGAGTCCGACAACGAAGTCAGTCGGACCCTTTTCAGCGACCGCGCCTATCGGAAGGCGGCTTTATCCCAGTACATACCCATACCACCCAAGTCTTCTTCGATTCTCAGAAGCTGGTTGTATTTCGCGGTTCTTTCACCACGGCACAAGCTGCCTGTTTTGATCTGATGACAGTTCAGGCCTACAGCCAGATCTGCGATCGTCACGTCTTCAGTTTCACCAGAGCGGTGGGACATGATAGTGCGGAATTTATTACGTTGAGCCAGATTCACAGCTTCGTAAGTTTCAGTCAAAGTACCGATTTGGTTTACTTTCACCAGCAAAGCATTACCCGCTTTTTTCTCAAGACCCATGCGCAGACGTTTTGGATTGGTCACGAACAAGTCATCACCGATCAACTGCATAGTCGAGCCCATTTGAGCTGTGGACTGAACCCAGGAATCCCAGTCGTCTTCCGCGAAGCCGTCTTCGATGGAAACAAGAGGATATTTCTCTGCCCAGGATTTGTAGATGCCAAGAAGTTCGGTTGGGCTGATATGACCACCCTGCCATTCGTATTTGCCTTCTTTGAACATTTCAGTTGCAGCAACGTCCAACGCCAGGAACACGTTCTGACCTGGATCGTAACCAGCGTCCACGATCGCGTTCATCAGCAAATCAAGAGCTTCCTGATTGGAGCCCAATTTCGGAGCGAAGCCACCTTCGTCACCTACTGCCGTGGAAAGACCTTTTTTCGCCAGGATCTTTTTCAGAGTGTGGAAGATCTCAGTACCTGCACGCAGGGACTCAGCGTAAGAGTTGTTCACAGTTGGAACGATCATGAATTCCTGAATGTCCAAACCGTTATTTGCGTGCGCGCCACCGTTCAGAACGTTCATCAATGGAACCGGCAAGCGAGAAGCCTGGGAACCACCAACGTAACGGTAAAGCGGCAAACGACAGTCCTGAGCTGCTGCTTTTGCAACCGCCAAAGACACACCCAGGATCGCATTCGCACCCAGGTTGGATTTGTTTTCAGTGCCATCGATGTCGCGAAGGATTTTATCGATGTAAACCTGTTCAGTTGCCTGAAGGCCCACGATTTCCGGAGCGATTTTTTCACGAACATTGTCGACAGCTTTGTAAACGCCTTTACCCAGGAAACGGTTTTTGTCGCCGTCGCGAAGCTCGCAGGCTTCGTGTGCGCCTGTGGAGGCACCGGATGGAACTGCGGCGCGGCCCATGTTGCCGTCAGCTGTTGTAACTTCAACCTCTACAGTCGGGTTTCCACGGCTGTCCAGGATTTCACGAGAGATGACACTGATGATTTCAGACATGTTGATTTCCTTCTTTGTCGGCGTTTTTATTCATCGTTTTCTTAACCAGATCCATGCTTTCAAAGACCGTGCGCGGGTACTGGGTTTTTACGAACTCCCAGTCAACGCGTCTCATGGCCTCTTTCACCGCCGGGGTCATTTTCCCCTGGGCCGCAAGCATGGTGATCAGCTGCTGGGCGCGCACCATGTAGTCATGCAGGCGCGCCAGATTCTGACTCAAAACATAACCCGGAGTTTCGCTGTCGAAATTCAGGTGGGACAAAGAGCCTTCATGAGGCAGCAGCGAGGACGCTGCATTCTCGGGCGCTTCCGCCTGAACGCCGGTGGCGGACTTCAGATTCTGCTTTTCAATTGTACGGATTCTTTCTTCAAGGTCACCGACATATTTCTGCAGATCTTCACGTTCACGCTGGGTGCGCTGAAGATCATCGATCAGACTTTGGAACAATGCCGGGCTGACCTGGTGGCCGACCGACTCGCTGAAGATCGAACTTTGCTGGGTGGACCAGTTCAGCTGAATGGTGATGCCTTCCCAGTTACAGACTGCCGCAGGCTGACCGACGTAAACCGGCAGGGACTCAAACGCCGCCTTCAGGTAAGTCGTCACCAGCGGGTATTGTTCTGCCGGCAAAGGCAGATCAAACGAGATGCTGGCTTCATCACGGCGAAGATTTTCAATCGGTGGTTTTGGAGAGATAAAGTAAGAAAGGAACTGCTCTGGTTGATTAAAGATTTCCTGAGGATGCGGCATCATGCGCAGGACGCTGTCGAGCACTCCCCACGCACGCAACTCCGGCCCTTCATGTCCCGCACGCTGCAGGATATTTTCTTCGCGCTTCAGCGGAAGGCGCAGGACGGTTTCCAGAAAGTTTTCCATTTCAGGCGCAGTCATCCAATACGACGAGTCCTTGAGCAATTCCATCGGAAGATGGATCTGCTCATACAGCGGGCTGAGGTCTTCGCCTTGCTGCTCCAGAACGGTTAGAACTGCGTTTGAAATCTTACAACTAAAGTGCACGAAGAAGGTCTTAGCCTAGTTTTTCCACTCTTTAAACACAAAAAAACGAACGATTTTAGCGTCCGGATGACGCGGTATAGCCAGAAGAAACAACCAGGCACCTTTTAAGGGGAAGCGGTCAAAACTGGGTGGGCGCAAGGCGGAGGGTGACCCGCACAGCGCAGGCGTGCTCCAAGCACGTCGGAGCGAGCAGGTTGCCCGACAACGCAGTCGAACGCCCGGTTTTCACCGCTTTAGGCTGCTTTTGCGAACTTGGATTTTGGGAATGGGAGGTTGTTGTCGATGATTTCTTCCATAAACGACGGTACGTTGCCTGTGGGCTGGAGCTTTCCTTCCAGGGTTCCATCGGGACGGCGTGTTAGGCGGGACATTTCAAAGATCGGGATCACGTTGTATGAACCATCCGCACTGAATCCGCGCACTTCGCTGATTGCTGCGATACGGCGAGATCCGTCCGAAAAACGTGAGACCTGGATAATAATTTCAATCGCCGAAGACACTTGAGAGCGCAAAGCCTTCTCACTGATCTTCGCATCGCCACCTTGAGCAAGGGCTTCCAAACGCACAATCGCATCTTCCGGCGTGTTGGCGTGGACCGTTCCCATACATCCCTTGTGACCGGTATTCATGGCGTTCAGCAGTTCCATGGCTTCGCTGGAACGAACCTCCCCGACAATAATTCGGTCGGGACGCAAACGCAGAGCGGACTTCAAAAGATCCTTGATCGTGACTTCACCCTTACCCATGGCATCGGCCTGACGGGTTTCAAACATCACCACGTGCTCGTAATCCACCTGCAGCTCGGAGGAGTCTTCAATCACCATCACACGCTGCCCTTTCGGAATGCGCGTGCACAAAAGCGAAAGCAATGTCGTCTTACCGGAACCGGTACCACCGCTGACGATGATGTTTTTCCCCAGGAACATGCAGATGTCCAGGAAACGCGCACCATCCTCGGTGATCGCACCGAAGCGGATATAGTCAGCAAAAGTGATTTTGTTGTTCGTGAATTTACGAATGGAAAGTGTCGTGCCCTTGCGGGACATTGGCGGAATCACCGCCGCAATACGTGAACCATCCGGAAGACGCGCATCCAGACGAGGCGATTCGTCATCGATACGGCGACCCACGCTTTGCGCGATGCTGTTCACCGCTGCACGCAGATCGTCTTCAGACGGGAAGGACTCGGAAACTCTTTCGAGCTTACCCTTTCTTTCCACGAAGATTTCCTTATGGCCATTGATAAGAATTTCGGACACACCCTTGTCTTCCAGGTATTTCGCAACAGGACCGAGATTCTGCTGAATGGTCTGTTTGAAAACGTTCGACTGGTCAGACATGGGTGCCTTTCCTCAGATAAAAAATTACTTGGATGCCGGCATGCGATCAGGCGCTGCCGCATCGGAATAGATGATGAACTTCCCCTGCACTGCCGTTTCCGGGCACTGGTAGGAGAAAATTCCATCTGTCTTTGGTGTCACATGGAAAGTCTTCTGTTCGCCAAACACCGTATTGTGATGCTCAGAGAAAGCATCCAGCACGAAGCTGACGTTTTTTTCCTTGTTGTTCACGTTCACCACATGAATGCGATAGTTGCCACCCTTTTTAAGGCGCACCTGCGCAGGAACGAAACCTTTTTCCGTATTCATGATGACGATATCCTGAGTCGGTTCAACCGAATCAAACACCTTGCTGAGAATATTGACGGACTGATCCTCCTGCACGCTGGCGGGCAGACGATCTTCGTTTTTAACCTTGTTGAACTCTACCTGACGGCGGGAAAAATCCACTTCCCACGCATTCGCGACAGAAGTCAGCAACAACAGGCAAAGAACCTTAGTGCAACTCTGTGCGATCCTGGAACTCACAAAACTCACGGGCCACCTCCATAGCGATATAATTCACGGATCTTGGATCCATCATGTGGAGCTTCTGAACCAGAAGGTCTTTGTTGCCACGGCAGCCGTTGATTGTCTGGAAAGCGTCACTCAGGATTTGTGGGTTTGCCATCATCTCCCGCGTCACTTCGGACCAATCAAGTTTCAATACAGGGTCAATCGCCCCTACTGTGTAGAGAGCATCGAACACTAATTGCAAATCGCCTTGCAGAAACATCGAATCCTCCTAATTGCTCAAGGGCATCCAGCCCACATGGTGTTTCTATCGGTAGGAGTTCATTAGAACTTGAGTCAATTTGAGGCGATTTTTGAAGACTTGAGGAGATCTATCGTTTGACGCTGGCCCAGAGTCGAAACAGACCTGGGCCCGGTCCGGTCGAGGGAAATTACTGTTCGGAGGCGGCAGAATCTGCCGGTTTTTCAGACGGAGTTTCGTTTTTATGGGTCAGAATGCTGCCAGCGATCTCAGAAGGGGATGTCGTGTCCTTCATCATGCGCAGCTTTCTTTCACTGACAGCGTCCTTGGTGACTTCGATTTTTGCGTCACGAATACGTTCAGCAATCTTCCTTTCAAATCCGTCATTTTTCGCATGGGGCTTGATTTCCGCCAGCAGATTCTCGAGGAAAATGACGTACGTCACTTGTACGACCGGCTTAAAAGCACGAGGATTCTTCAGGGCATTGATCGCTTCGTCAGTAAGTTGACTGATCGTTTTTTCCCAGGACTCCAGTTCATCTAGATTTGAACGCAAAGGAGACACAACTTTCTCGATCATCTCGTCATCATTTGGGCGTGCATACACTGCCTGTAGTGCCTCTTTCAGTGGCACAGCTTTGCCGCTGGAAGACTTTTTCGATTCTTTAACCTTCTCACTGACCAGCTGATTCATCTGATCCAGATCCTTCAGTGCCAATTGAGAATAGTTAAACAGCAGGCCAGCATGCGCCGTACCGCCAAGAAACATAACTGCGAACATTGTTAAAAGGAAATTTGATTTATTCATAGAAGTCAGTTTAAAGGGGTCTTAGAGTGAGACAAGTCCTAATTAGCAGGACCTTGGACCGGGATTTTTTCCTTCCCTCTAAACTGAAAATGATGTCAATATAAAGGGGCTCAAAAAATTACAATCATCCATCTTGGAGGAAGACATTGAAAGCACTTAAGTTATTTGGAATTTCAGCACTGGCACTTACATTGGTAAACTGTGCCCCTTCAGCTAAACAACTCAAGGAAGCAGTAGAAAAAGATCCGAGCATCGTGTTCGCGGCGATCGAAAAAGATCCAGAGCAATTCATTGAAGTGGTGAACAAAGCCGCTCAAAACGCTCAACGTAAAGCTCAGGAAAAAGCTGTTGCCGAAGAAGGCAAAAAGCGTGACGACGAATTCAAAAACCCATTGAAACCGGCTATCGAAGAAGGCCGCGTTATCTTTGGCCCTAAAGACGCTAAAGTTACTATCATTGAATACTCTGACTTCGAGTGCCCATACTGCGCTAAAGGTCACGCAACTGTTGATGAAGTGATGAAAGCTTACCCTAAGGACGTTCGCGTTGTTTACAAGCACCTTCCTTTGGATTTCCACCCAATGGCAATGCCTGCAGCTCAGTACTTCGAAGCGATCGCTTTGCAAGACGCTGCTAAAGCTGAAAAGTTCTACAACCTGGTATTCGAAAACCAAGGTGAGTTGAGAACTAAAAAAGAAGGCGCATTGAAAGATGCAGCTAAAAAAGCTGGCGCGGACATGAAGAAGCTTGAAAAAGATCTTAACTCTGAAGTGGTTAAGAAACGTATCGAAGCTGACATGGAAGAAGCTCGTAAATTCAACTTCTCCGGTACTCCAGGCTTCCTGATCAATGGCGTTTCCCTGCGTGGCGCTTATCCGTTCGCTGATTTCAAAGAAATCATCGACCGTCACTTGGCTGAAGCGAAGTAATCTTTTTTAAAGATCGAACTTCAAAAACCCACAGTTTGAAAAAACTGTGGGTTTTTTTATTTGCGCCGTACAGGTCCAGCCACTAAAGTAATCGTAACTACACCAAGGAGCTCCTATGAGCGCACACGCAAAATCAATGATTCTTAAGGCCCAGGACGACCTCGATACGGCCAAGAAACATTTGTCCGACGATACCCAGCACGATTTGGTGGGTTACAATCTGGCGCAAGCCTGCGAAAAGTTTCTGAAAGCTTTGTGTGAAATGCGCGGTCTGGAATACCCTCACGATGATGAGGGCCACGATCTGGATGCCTTGATGCAGGTTCTGGAAGAAGGCAATTTTTCTGCCATTTCATCCCACGCGGACGTCATTGAACTGACCCCTTACAACTCCCCCAGCGCCCACATCCGCAAAGACGAGCGCCTGGACATGGAAGAGTACATGGGTTACGTCGAGAACTTGAAAAAACTGGTTGGCGAACAGCTTCGCCTTCTTTAGCTATTTGCCGACAGCGTTGCCGGAAGGGGCCTTTTCACCAGCCGTGAGAGGCCTTTTAGAGGCGTTGCTGAGCTTCCACATCCCCCGTTCATTTCGCCACAACACCTGAGTTTCCCCCGCACGCTTCAGCTTTACCATATAACAGACTTCATTAGCTTCGGCTCTGCGCGGGCGCTCCATCGGCAGACACAGACGCTGCACTTGCGGACTGCCGCCGTCTTTCAAGTACACGTAAATGTCTTCCCGGGTATTTTTAGACAGATCCACGGCGAAGGAATCCAGCACACAACGCAAACCCGGACACTTAAGCAAAGTGTCCAAAGATTTTTGAGCCTCCAGCAATGACAACAGCTCCATTAGCGTGTCCCCTTTCCGCTTTTGCCCAGCGAGGATTTTCCGGAAGATGATTTTCCGGCACCATACGATCCCACGGGCGCCTTAGCCACTTTACGGCATTCCGGCGAAAGCACATATTCATCAAAGACCGCGTACCGCGTGTTCAACTGGGCACAAGCGCTGGTGTCGGCAGGACAAGTCTGCCCCTGCTTCGCCAGATTGGCGTTGAACTTGGCTTGTGCTTCAGGCGATGCCATCACGCTGCAATTGATGCCTTCGTCCCACCCCGCATCGACATAGTCAGCCCAGCGGAATTCACGAATTTGGGTCCACTTGCCTTCAGAACAGCGGAAGTACGGATTCGGCCCCTCGGCCAGTGCATGATAAAACAAAATACCCTGATAGTTGGCCATGGCATCGGCATAGGAAATGGTGCCCGTGGACCCACCGCCTGAATAACCTTTTTCAGATCCCAGACTGGAATGCAGGGCCGTGGACATGCGATAGCCGCTTTGGCGATAAGGTGTGTAAAACTCAAAACCCTGATCAATGAAGTGGCCGAACTTATCCGTACCCACCAGTTGGCCGTTTACTTTCACCGTGGAGGCCAGCTTCAGACGATTGAAAATCCAGCCGTTGTCCAGTACGCCATCATAGGCCGATTGCTGTGCCGTCAGCTCGCGCTTGGCGACCTGACTGTTGTCTTCCGCCCAGGACTCCAACGAACCGATAAAAAACCGGGCGTCGTTAAGGTCATGAAACAAAATACGCAATTTGCGTGGATCGTTGCAGGAAATGCCTTCAGAGCTTGCTTCGGCCTGCAATTCCTGCAGACGTTTGTTCATCTCGCGATCAAAAATTTCAGTGCTGTCAGCAAGATTCTTGTTTCGTCCG
This sequence comes from Bdellovibrio bacteriovorus str. Tiberius, assembly GCF_000317895.1. Lineage (NCBI taxonomy): Bacteria > Pseudomonadati > Bdellovibrionota > Bdellovibrionia > Bdellovibrionales > Pseudobdellovibrionaceae > Bdellovibrio > Bdellovibrio bacteriovorus. The sequence goes on along the minus strand of NC_019567.1, from coordinate 760,373 downwards.
GTCAGATTGTCGGTTTCTTTGGCTTGCGCAGAAACCACAAAGACGAAAAGCAGAGATGGCAGAAGGACTGAATACAGAAAGCTCATAGGACTTCTTATCGGAGGAATGCCGAAGTCCTATGAGCGCAAAACAGAAAACGAACTAAATTGTTATTTGAAGGCGTAAAGCAGACTGCCACCCTTGATCAGGTTGATAACCTTATCGCGGTTGGCCTGGGAAACCGCCGGGCAACCCCAGCTGCGCCCTTGGATCACGTTGGAGTCCTGAACGTAACTTGCCCCATGCACGACAATCGCGCGCGAGCGGGCATTGGAATTCGTCGTGGACAGACCATCCAGGCGCAGGGAATAACCGTTGCTGCCCTGATAGGTCTCTGCCGTTTTATAGAAGCCCAAAGAGGATGCGTTGGAGCCTTCAACGTTGCTGAATTTTTCTGCGAAGCCGTCGTGATTGCTGTCAGAACCTTTTCCGTGGGACACGTGAACGTTCCACACTGCGCCCGTCTTCATATCAATGAAGTACCAGCGTTTCTGTGTGGACTTCTGACTGAAATCCAAAATCGACATCACCGCCTGATTTTTGAACTTCGCCTTGTTTTCGTGGAAGTACAAAACCGCTGTTTCCAAAGCTTTGGTCGGAACAATGTGATTTGGATCCAGATGCTGATACTGGCTTAGCACATCGTCGTTCGAGTTGGTCGCCACTGGTGGTGGAGTTTCAGGCTCTACGATGCCTGGCGTTTCAGTGCTTGGCAGTTCAGTGCCCCCTTGAGCGGAATTCCCATCGCTTGGCTGTTGCGCCGAGGGTTCATTGTTAGGGTCATCTGGCAGAACCGGAATTCCAGGTCCGCAGGCTGCCAGCAGAAGTGTTGTGGTAAGTACCGCGAGTGTTTTAGTGCGTAAGAAAGACATCGTGCCGATCCTCCGTTGGTTGTTCACAGAGGAAATCGGTCACTCATATTCAAAACTTTAAAGACTGTTGAATTGGCTGAATATTTATCAGCGTTTCAGAGGGAAAGTGTCAGCTTTATTGACACTTTCCCGACCAAAAAACAGGTCCAGAAAAACTGTCGAACAGATGCTCTGCTGGCCTTACTTCAGCGACGCAATGTCGATGACAAAGCGATAGCGCACATCCCCCTTCAACATTCTTTCGTAAGCTTCATTGATCTTGTCGATGGCAATCAGTTCAATGTCTGACGTGACACCTTTGGCAGCACAGAAATCCAGCATCTCCTGAGTTTCCGCGATGCCGCCGATCAACGAACCCGCAAGACTGCGACGGGCGCCAATCAGCGGAAACGCGTGAATCGCTTCCGGCTTGTCTGGCACACCCAATAGCACCATCGTGCCATCACGTTTCAGCAACTGCAGATGCGCGCCCAGATCAATCGGTGCTGACACGGTGTTGATGATCAGATCAAATTTGCGATTGTACTTTTTGAAAGTTTCTTTTTCCGAGGTCGCCGCATAGTCATGGGCCCCCAAACGGCGAGCATCGTCTTTTTTCTTGTTCGAAGAACTGAGCACTGTGACTTCAGCCCCCATCGCAGCCGCCAGCTTGACCGCCATGTGACCAAGGCCGCCCAATCCCATGACCGCGACCTTGCTGCCCGGGCCCACTTTCCAATGGCGAAGTGGTGAATACGTGGTGATCCCTGCGCACAACAAAGGTGCCGCTTTATCCAAAGGAAGTTTTGGTGAAATGCTCAGGACAAAATCCTGATTCACCACGATTTGTGTGGAATACCCGCCTTGCGTGACGGTCTTGCCGTCTTTTTCCAAAGAATTGTACGTACCGACAGAACCGTTTTCACAGTATTGTTCAAGCCCCTCATCACAAGAGCTGCAGTGACGGCAGGAATCCACCAGACAACCCACACCCACGGCATCACCGACTTTGAATTTCTTCACGTTGCTGCCGACTTTGACAACCTTACCGACGATCTCATGCCCCGGCACCATCGGGAACTTGGAACCGCCCCACTCGTCACGCACCTGATGCAGATCCGAATGACAGACTCCACAATAGTGGATGTCGATCTGAACATCGTCGACACCGGGATCACGGCGCTCAAATTTAAAAGGTTTCAGTGGTTCTTTGGATTGATAAGCCGCATAGGCATTGACTGGAATCATACGAGTTCTCCTTCACAAGAGATGAGGTTAGGCTCGTATTGAGGTCATGACAACCCATGACCCTGAGATAAAAACTTTGCCCCACAAACAATGTGGGGCTGCAGGAAATTACATTTTCAGGGGCAAAACTGTCTCTGAAAGCTCTACAGATTCTGGAGTCAGATCCACAACGAACGGAGACACGCGCAGGCCTTTTTGATGAGCCTCACGCAGCAAACGCCCGTATTCAGGATCAATGTCATCTGCCGGAGAGAACGTGCCGCAGTCGTGGCGCTGGATGGTGAAAACGATTTCAGCCGTGTGACCTTGTTCCATCAGCGCCATCAGCTCGCGCAAGTGCTTTTGCCCGCGTTCAGTCACGGCATCTGGGAACTTGGCTGTGTTTTCTTCTGCCAGGGTCACGTTTTTAACTTCGATGAAGTGCATTTTGTCGCTGTTGTTTTTCTTCAGGGCGAAATCCAGGCGGGTTTCAGCGCTGATTTTGTATTCCGGCTTCACTTCGTCAAAGGCCGCCCAGTGAGCAAAGCCACCCACCACTTCTTTTTTGTGGCCGACAACATGATGAAGGGTTTCACGTACAACTGTATTTGGAGTCGCTGTGTTCACGCCCACCCAAGAGCCCCCCGGAGACTTGATCATTTCCAGAGTGTATTTCAGTTTTCGTTCCGGATTGGTGCTTTCAGAGAACAGACAGTGCTGTCCTGGATTGTTCACGCTTTTCAAACTGCCGGTGTTGGGAACGTGAGCGGTCACCTGCTGCCCCTGGAACTCGATATCCGCAAAGAAGCGTTTATAACGCTTTAGAAAAATACCTTCTTGCAGCTTGCTGTGAAACTTCATAGGAACCCCAATCTTCAAGTCAAAATCAACACCCTGAAATTAGTCCCTGAAAGGGCCTTTTGTCGACCCCTTTCAAAGCCCCCCTCCCCGACCCGCAACCTATTGGAAACCGTGGAAAAATCACACTGTTACGTGGCATCCTGTGACAGCTGATTTTCAATACCGTTTATGCTGCGTGTTATCCCGTGCAAATGCTCTAGGGTGCGTCTAGAACGAGGTGTTTTAGATTTAGATATGAACAACGAAAGGAACTCTCGCAACATGGCAACTGATGTGAAACTGCCCGAGCTTGGAGAAGGCGTTACTGAAGGTGAATTGGTAAAATGGTTGGTAAAACCAGGCGATGCGGTCAAAGCTGACCAGGCTATCGCAGAAGTATTGACTGACAAAGCAACGGTAGAGGTTCCGTCACCGGTTGCGGGTGTCGTAAAAGATCTTAAATTCAAATCCGGCGACGTAGTAAAAGTCGGCGCGACTATGATCACTCTTGATGGTGCAGGCGCTGCAAAACCGGCAGCCGCTCAACCAGCGGCGGCGGCTCCGGCTCCTGCAGCTTCCACTCCAGCTCCGGCTGCAGGTGGTGGTGGTAAAGCTCAAGACGTGAAATTGCCTGAACTGGGCGAGGGCGTGACTGAAGGCGAACTTGTTAAATGGTTGGTAAAACCAGGTGACTCTGTAAAAGCGGATCAGGCGATTGCTGAAGTTCTGACTGACAAAGCGACTGTGGAAGTTCCGACTCCAGTGGCTGGTGTTGTAAAAGAATTGAAATTCAAATCCGGCGACGTAGTCAAAGTCGGTTCCACCATGATCATCCTTGAGGGTGCAGGTGGCGCGGCAGCTCCGAAAGCGGCTCCAAGTGCTGGTCCAGTGCAGTCTGCGCCTGCACACTCCGCGGCTCCCGCCGCCAAAGCAGCACCAGTGGCGACTGCTTCCAGCGACATCTTCCCACCTGTGGCAGACTCCAAAGTATTGGCGACTCCGGCGACTCGTCGTCTGGCTCGTGAAATGGGCGTTGATATCAATTCCCTTTCCGGTACTGGTCTTGCAGGTCGCGTGACTCGTGAAGATGTCATGTCTTCCAACGGCGGCGCTGGTTCAGCTGCGGCGAAACCTCAGCAATCCGCGGCTTCCGCCACCATGTCTATTCCTAAGCCTTCTTACCAGGGCCCGGCGGGCGCAGCTGAAGAGCGCGTTCCTCTGATCGGTATCCGTAAGAAAATCGCTGAAAACATGCAGCGTTCCAAGCACGTGATCCCGCACTTCACCATCATGGATGAAGCGAAAGTGGATGCGATGGTTGCTCTTCGCGAAAGCCTGAAAGAACACGCAGAGAAAAACGGCACGAAGATCACTTACCTTCCTATCGTTATGAAGGCCTTGATTGCAACGATCCGCGAATTCCCGATGTTCAATGCATCCATCGACGATGCAGCTGGCGAAATCGTTTACAAAAAGTACTTCAACCTGGGCTTCGCAGCCGACACTCCAAACGGCCTTGTCGTTCCAGTGATCAAAAACGCAGACCAGAAATCCATCCTGGAAATCTCCAAAGAGATCCTGGATCTTTCCAAGCGTGCTCGTGACGGCAAGTTGAAACCGGATGAAATGAAGGGTGCAACCATCACTGTGACGAACATCGGTTCTATCGGTGGCACTTATGCGACTCCTGTGATCAACCACCCTGAAGTGGCGATCCTGGGCATGTACAAAATCGACGAAAAAGTGGTTCTGAAAAACGGCCAGGTTTCCGCGATTAAAGTTATGAACTACACAATGACTGCCGATCACCGTTTGATCGACGGCGCTGTGGCTGCAAGATTCCTTGCTGCCTTCATCGGCCGCATCGAAAATCCAGGCAAACTATTGGTGGAGCTGATTTAAGCCGGCTCGCCGGAGGAGGCTGAGGCACCGGCAGGTGTTTCAGCTGGACTTAATTGGAGATTTATTATGCAAAATTTTGACGTAGTAGTTATTGGTGCGGGTCCGGGCGGTTATGTGGCTGCGATCCGTTCCGCACAACTTGGTTTTAAAACAGCAGTTATCGAACGTGAATTCCTGGGTGGCGTGTGCTTGAACGTGGGTTGTATCCCGTCCAAAGCCATGATCACTGCGACTCACCTTTTGCACAAAGCTCAGCACAATTTCAAAGAAATGGGCTTGAACATCAAAGGTGGCATCGACGTGGACATGAAACAACTTGTGAAATGGAAACAATCCGTTTCTGACAAGATGTCCGGCGGTGTGAACCAGCTTCTTAAAGGTTATGGCGTCACCATCATCAAGGGTGAAGCTGAATTCAAGACCTCCAAAGAAATCTCTGTGAAGTCTTCTGCCGGCACTGAAGCAGTTCAGGCGAAATACTTCATCGTGGCAACAGGTTCCCGTCCGATTGAAATCCCTGGTTTCAAATTCGACGAAAAAGATATCTGTTCTTCCACGGGCGCATTGGCGTTCGACACCATCCCTAAGCGCGTGGCGGTTATCGGTGGTGGTTACATCGGTCTGGAAATCTCTTCTTACCTGCGTAAGTTGGGCACTGAAGTGACTGTGATTGAAGCTCAGACAGCATTGCTAGCGGGCGTGGTTGATCCGGATTGCGCTCAGATCGTGACTCGCAAACTGACTAAAGCGGGCGTGAATGTTCTTTACGGAGCAAAAGCCAAAGGTCAGAAAAAAGTCAAAGACGGTTACGAAGTCACTGTCGAGATCAACGGCAAAGACGAAGTTGTTAAATGCGACAAAATCCTTGTAACCGTAGGCCGTCGTCCAAATGGCGATCAGGCGAATCTGAAAGCGGCTGGCATTGCTGTTGACGAGCGTGGCTTCGTGAAAGTCGATGCTCAACGCCGCACGAATGTTTCAAACATCTTCGCTATCGGTGATATCTGTGGTCAGCCAATGCTGGCGCACAAAGCATCCCATGAAGGTGTCCTTGTTGCTGAAGTGATCGCGGGCCATAACCGTGTTTACGATGCGAAAACAGTTCCAGCTGTTGTCTTCACGGATCCTGAAATCGCAGCAGCCGGCATGACTGAAGCTGAAGCAAAAGCCAAAGGTCACACAGATCTTCTGATCAGCAAGTTCCCGTTCGCAGCCAACGGCCGCGCGGTGAGCATGATGGAAACAGACGGTTTCGTGAAAATGATCGCTGATAAGAAAACCCACGTATTGTTGGGCGTTCACATCGTCGGTCCGGAAGCTTCCAACTTGATCTCTGAAGCAGTTCTGGCGATTGAAATGGGCGCTCGTATCGAAGACCTGGCTCTTTCCATCCACCCTCACCCAACTCTGGGTGAAACCATGATGGAAGCCGCTGAGGCGACTTTGGGTCACGCGATCCATATCATTCAAAAACCTTTGAAAGCCTAAGCTTTCTGTAAAAAGGCCGGCCGCAAGCCGGCCTTTTTCATTTCTGCCATCGACCAACAGACACCGTACATATGATCGATAATTCCTACAGGCCATCGTGAGCTTTTTGCCTGCTCCCCGCACATTTGCCTTACAAATCTGTAAGTAAGTTCAAAAGTGCACCCACTTTCAGTCCATATCCAGTATGAAATATACCTAAATACGGATTAGATTATGGAATTAGCTTTAAACACACAGACATCCATCTATCGCTCACACCTTGTTGAGCTGGCGTCCCTGCTTAAGTGCATGGACATTGAAATGCGCGCCTACGACAATCCCCAGCTGCTTTACTTCACCAAGTTGCCCCCGGCCAGGCAAGCTGCCGTAACCCAGGCACTGGAAGCCTATGTGGGCGCCCTGCGTTCGGAATATTTGGAAAATAGTTTTTCGAACGAGCGTTTTGTTCTGCAGTTTCTGTTTCGCATGGGCATCGTTCCGCCGTCGGATCTGCACGACACTTTGGACAAGGAAAAGTACATCCAGATCTATAATGCCGATCAATTCCAGATCTTCCGTTCGTTAAGCTGTTATGACCGCTGTTCGTTCACACTGGAGCAACTGACGACCCACACTTGGTTCGACCTTTGGGAGCGCGACAGCCTGTTTTACTACGCATGCTTTGGATTGGCGGCCACCGCTTTGAAGATCGTGCAGTTCACAAAACTGCGTCTAAGCTTCCCGTTTCATCGGGTGACCGAGATCAACTCGGCCAATGAGTTCTCATTTGATTATCGTATCAAATCCCTGAGCGCCTTGACCCGCCAGGGAAAGCTGCAGGCGGCCCTTTTGATCGAAGACTGGAAATTTTAGCCATTCTGACACCGAAAAACGTCGGCACCATTCCTGCATAATTGCGGGGTACAAGATTTTTGTAGTCACAATGACACCTTTTTTGGGGGAAACGATGAAAAACCTATTCTTTGCAATGCTAATTGTCTTTGGCCTGGCACCATGGGCTCAGGCAGATATTTTGGAAAGCCAGTACCAAGACGCAGAAACAAGCTACATCCGCCCAGGACCGCGCCCAGCGCCTTATCCAGGCAACCCGCGCCCAGATCCATATCCGCGCCCAAATCCACGTCCTCCGGCTCCGTATCCGAATCCTTACCCACCAGCCGGTCCTCGCGTTGAATACATCACTTGCGAATCCTGGAACTATTACTATCAAGAGTGCTACTTCAGCCCGTACAACGTTCAGTCCGTGCGCCTGTACAACGTGATCTCTTACGATGCGTGCCTATACAATAATACATTCGGTATCTATAACGACCGTGTTTGGGTGAACCGCGGTTGCCGTGCGGTTTTTGAAGTGATTCACTACTAAGACTTCCGCAAATCAATAAAACAAAAAGCCGACCCCTTAACAGGTCGGCTTTTTTATTTTCAAAGCAGGCTTTTTAACGAAATCGCAGTACCGAACGCTTCTGGTTCAACTGCTGCAAACGTTCGACGACCCGGCTCTGGCGACTCTTTGTGGTGCGATCCAAAAAGCTGACTCCTGCGCTGGAAGTTTTCAGCACCGACGTCACATCAGCAAACACAGCCACCCCGCTTTGTCCCGGCAGCAAGCCGCTGTAAACGCCGCCATAACCCGTCACCCCTTGAGCACTAAAGCCGGTGAAGAGGTTGGCCACGATCCCGGCACTGAGTGAATCTGTACCTAGCGCACATCCCAACACCACTTTGGGTGTCTGCAAATCCAGATTCAGATACAACTTTGAGACACGGCTGTCACTCAGCGGGATCGAATACCATTCTTCCGCCTTCACCCCCATGACCGGAAACAGAGTTCCGTTGGGCAGGCCTTTTTCAGCCTGCAGGGCCGGAATCTTGGTGATTCGGGAAAAGTTCAATACCAGATCGATATCGGTAATCCCCGGCACTAGGGACGAGACATTGAGCATTCCCAGCATCTCCACTGGATTTTCCGGATTATAAATCGGCAACTGCACACTCATGATCTGCAGGTTGTTGGAGTCCACCTGGGTTTTTAGCGAAACATACACGTCGCCTTGGGTGATTTTGGTGGATAGGGCGGCGCCCTTGATAAGACCCTCTTGAGAACAGGCGGCAAGGCTTAGCACCGCCACCGTGGAAAGCATCAGTTTTTGTATCGTGGATGAAATCATTGAAACGTTCTCCTGGATGTAGACGTTGACGGACCCCACCAGTTTCGGAAAATGCGACCTAGACTAAAGGGGAGCTTGCCAAATCTTTACAAAACAGACACAGAATTAGATTATTGTTTCAGTGGCTTCTGTCTCAGGTTAAGAATTCAGCCCGGGGGAATTTAATGAAAATCCAAGTCGTTCTAACTGCATTGCTGTTGTTATCCACAAATGCTTTTGCCCAAGAAGCTATTACGTTACAGAAGACCCTGCCCGAGGTGGGCGGCAATCTGTCCGGGATCACATACAACCCCGACAGTGATTCTTATTTTCTGATTCAGAATAATTCCGGAACCATCTTTGAATACAAAGAGGACTTCGCAAAACCTGTGCGCATCATTCGTGTCACCAACCTGCTGGATGACGACACCGAAGACATCGTGTATCTGGGGAAAAACGAATACGCCATCAGCACGGAATCCAATCACGTGTTGATTATTAAGATCAATGAAAGCCAAACAACTGTTGATGCGCGTGAATCACGCGCAGATGTTCAGTTGATGCAACTGCCGGCACCATTAAAAAACAACATGGGCTTGGAAGGCGTTTGTTATTCCAAGAACCGCAACGTGCTTTTCGCGGTTCAGGAAAAGAAACCGAAACGCATCTTTGAATGGAACCGCCCCACTCATGGCAATGACATTCTGGATTCCACTGCACTGGGATTGAAAGAACCGTTCGATACAGAACGCCTTTTGAAACATGTAATGAGCGATCTTTCCGCCTGTGTCTACGACGATGCCAACGATCAACTGCTATTGCTCAGTCATGAGTCTTCCCGTGTGATGCGCGTGAACCGCCAGGGACAAGCCGTCAGCACATTGGATCTGCCGGCGGTGGCCCAGCAATATGAAGGCATGACATTCGCCAAAGACGGAAAACTGATCGTCGTCAGCGAACCTAATATTGTGGTGATCTTGAAATAGAACTAAAAAACACCTGCTGCCTTAAGGTAATCAACCAAACTCAAAATGGCAGCAGCTCCAGTACCTAGCGCAAGTCCATAGTGAAGTTTCTTGTTTTCAGCCTTAGTCTTCGCATCATCAGGTTTTCTTATTTTTAAGATCGAATTCCAGTAAACTAAAAGTCGAAAAAGGGGGATTTACTCCAGGTAGTTGCTTTTCAAAGCGGACAGCTTTTCCGGGGTCAGTGAGAATTCCACGGCGAAGTAGCGCTCAAGGCTGCCGTAGCGTTCGTGAATGGCATCCAAGGCTGCGCTCAGGAAATGTTCTTTCACTGACATCAGATAATGCAGGTTTTCAAGGCCTTTGCTGGAAAGTTTATTTTCAACTTTATTCAAGACCTGTTCGCGGAATGGCTGCAATGTCTGCTCTGTACGCAGATAGTCTTCAACAACAGCGTCTCGCGAAACTCCCAAAGACAACAATGTCAGCGCTGATCCGACGCCAGTGCGGTCCTTTCCGACAGCACAGTGTTGAACCAGTGCGCCTTTTTCCAAAGGCTGCACGCGTTCAAACAGTCTTTGATAGGAGCGATTGGCGAACGGCAGCTGTTTGTACAGAGTTTCCATAAAATCGCTGGGAACCACGCGCAGATTTTCATCCGCCCAGAAATCGTGGTTGTCATTTTTCACAGCGTGAGAATCCGGATTCGCCGGATGACATTCATAGACCGCGCCGTTCCAGACAACGTCCTTATCGGCAGCGGATTCCTTCAGATCACGATAATCATGGATCTCACTGACCCCTAGGGCTTCCAGCTGAGCACAGTCTTCAGCCGTCAAACGAGACAGGGAGCCGGAACGATAAAGACGGTTCTTTTTAACCCGTCTGCCGTCCGTTGTCAGATACCCACCCATGTCTCTGAAATTGATTCCGCCCTGCAGTTTCATTCCACGCCTTTCCGTAAAAACCCATGATAACACGAAGCGCGTTTAATTCATTTTCAATTAGGTCCTTGGCCCGGCGTTTTATGGGAATCTTGTTGAATTGGCGCATCAAAAATGGAAATTTGCGTCGCATGAAAGCCACATTCGCATTTGCCCTTGCCCTGTTTCTGGGTCTTCAGGCCAACGCCGCCTGGGACCTGAATGACGTCTCTTACCTGATGCCTTTGCCGGCCCGTTTTGGCGACGACAATCTGATGGGCATCACCACCCCCGGCCGTGGCGGTCCGCTGCTGAACCCGGCATTTATGGGAACGATTCCTCCGCTGACTCCGGTGATGAGCGAAAACGACGTGGCCGAATCCCTGCGTGTGATCGCCGTGCGCATCGATCCGTGCTTCCCACTGCCAACCCCACAGTCCTGCCAAAAACAAATCCGCCTGGTATGGCAACCGCTGGAACCAGGCTTCCGCAACCGCGTGCAATCCGTCGATGCAGCCCTGCACAGCTTCTATGTGCTAAGCGATGCTGACTTTGATTCCCTGACAAAAGATCTAATGGCGTGGAAACTTCGCAACAAAGTCGAAACCAAAGGTCTGCCTCTGCAAGTGCACCCCGCTTGGGCCGTACAAGCCGACAAATCCCCGGCGTTGTTAGAGTTCAACCAAATCGTGCGCAAATACGCAGGCCCCGCAAACCTGACCCGCATCACCGCGATGGTGGTCCGAGGCGCTGGCGACATGTGGTCTTTCTCGGGCTTTGAAGTGCGCAATGGTCAGCTAAAACTGATGAAGATCCCACGCCTGGACAGATCAGCCCAAGCCTTCGTCAACTTCGCAGTCCCATCAGACCACTTCGAACGCGGCCTTATTTCCCCAGAAGCCACCGGCGAAGATTCATTCAACAAGGTCATCGGCAATTCCGCCCGCATGAAAACAGGCAACGAAGACCTGCTAAGAAAAGAACTGCGCGCCATCCACCGCGCCGAAGACCCGCACAGCTTCAACCCAGAAAACATGGACTGCGCCAGCTGCCACGTAGCCCAGCCAGCAAGAGTATGGCTGGAAAGAAACCGCACAGATCTAAATCTAGAAAGCCTGTGGAACGCTCACGCCTATAAAAACCCAGCTTATGACTTAACAAACGTAAGCCCCGACCAAAAAAACACCCAAATCATCCGCGCCTTCGGCTATTTCATGGAAAACCCAGCCATCAGCCAAAGAGTCATCAACGAATCCGCCGAAGTAGCCAAAGCCCTAAACCGCATCCTACAGAATTAAATTTGTACTCTAGACCAATGGACTGAAAACAAATATAAATTTGCTTACTTTCAAACAAAATAAAAAGATAAGGATCCCAACACAAAGGATCCCTATGAATAGCGCAATTCTTATTTTCGCAATGACTTTGCTTTTCGCCGCTCAAAATTCTTCGGCGCAAGAAGCGGACAAAAACCAAGCAACCTCCACCGAAGCTGCCGAAACTCCTAAAACATCGGCATATACAATAAAGCAGGTAATTCCCTCTCAAAACTTAGTTGTTGCAGAAACTTCCAATTCCCTTGAAACACTGAGCCCCGGCAAAACTTTTCTTGTTACGTTTCCGAACAACAAACAATGCTCTCTTATACTTAAAGGCAAAAAGGATTCATTGCTCACTCTCAGTTCGAAAGAGTGTCTAAATCGCGAAGAAATCACGAAAGATCTTCCTATAGAGTTGGCTCTGATCGAAGAAGAAAGCAATTCTCAACATACTCCATCAACTCCACAGGTAGCTATGGACGAGCTTCCAAGTTCTTTGGAGGAAAGATGGGCATCCGGTCCAAGACTCGGCTTTTCAGTTTACTATGCTTCAGCAAACCAGGCTAATTTTGAAGATGTATATGCCACCACATCAAGTGGGAGCGGTAATCTGAATGCAGAATTTGGTACGGATTCTTCAGTTGGCATTGGACTAACATTCGCCAGAATGAAACCTCAAAACTGGGGAATTTCAACGAGCCTTCTTTTAGAAGTCGGTCGTAAAATCAACACTATTAAATTCACAGGTAGTGGTGGCACAGCTTCTGGTAACTTTACCGGAACTAAGCCGAAACTTTCATTTCTGATTGGAGAGGCTGGGTTAGCTTATCGATGGAATACCTTTTATATTCCGTTCGGCTTAAACCTAAGTATCCCAACCCTAACTGACACAGACGGTTCTTCAGTTGAAATTTATGGTGGATTGGGTGCCTACTTTGGCGCAGGCGTTCTTCTAACTGAAAACTCATCCATCGATTTTATAATCCGATCGGTGGCCTTAAACATGACACAGACATCTGGCACTAGTTCTATTGATTACGGTCGCGGAAGTATGACTGGTTTCAGTCTCGGATATAAATACTGGTTCTAAAACCAAACCAACCCCTAGAAAGGCGGTTGGTCAAAAAGGTCCAGATGCAAGGCGGAGGGCTTTTTGCGAAACGGAGGCGTGCTCCAAGCACGTCGGAGAGAAGCAAAAGGCCCGACAACGAAGTCAGATGGGCCTTTTTCACCAACCGAAGCTTACTTGATACAAGAGTAGTAAACTTCGTAATTCCCCTGAGGCAGCATTTGGTCAAAGACTAGATTAAGCCCTTCCATCTTGCGAGTGCCATCATACACCTGCCCATCTTTCAGAACCAGGATGGATCTCATGGCATCCACAACTGGCGCACAAGTCAGAGTGATGGACTTCAAAGTCTTGCGCACACCTTCGGCGATCCCCTGAACTTGAGCTGCATAATCAGATGCACACACGTCACCGATCACACCGCCGGTCAGTTTGGAAATCTGTTCGTAACGGAAGCCTGCTGAATAACCTTCACCCTTCAAGCACGCCTGATCGTCAGGGCGGGCGATGATGGAATGGAAGCTCATGGCTTTCTGGGAACCGAAGCTGTCAGCCACGAACTTCACAAAGTTCGCAGGATCATTTTTCGCACCGTTGGCAGATTCATCTTCGTCCGAGATCACCACGACAGCCAGCTGGGAATCGTTACGGATGAAGTTCGCGTTGCCACCGGATGCCGTCATCGAGCGTTCAATCGCGCGGTAAGCGGCGAAGATACCTTGCTCACTGCCGGAACCGGTTTCTGATCTTTGCAAAGTGTTGCTCAAAGTTGTGCGGGCTTCGGCGTCGTTCATGGAAGATGTCAGAATGTACTGGCCGGGCTTGTTATAAAGAGGAACCAAACGGCCGTCCCCCAAAGTTTTGTGTACCGGATCGGTGGTGGTCACGGCAATCTGCCAGTCCAGACCTTTCACCACATCCAGGAAGTTGCGCACACGGGACGCCATGGATTTCTGTTCGTACTCCATGGATCCCGAGTTATCGATCACGAACAAAATATCCACTTTCTGGTATTCGTTCACTTTCACGTTGTTCACCATTTGTTTGTACATGGAGGAAACTTTGAACGAGATGGATTTTTCAGAAGCATGACCCAATTTATCTGTCGCGGAAACTTTCAGGGTGTAGTCACCACCGGCAAGTTTTGGCAAAACGATCTTGTTCTGTCCGGCAGCACATGCCTTGGTGGAAGCACCCATGGAACAAGTCACGGAAGCCACACCGGCACCTGCGTCAGTCACTGTGAAGATAAGCTCCACATCCAGGCCTTCTTCAACCGGAGCGGATGGGTATTTTGCAAACACAATGTCCGGACCGACCTGGTCAATATAGATACGGCGAACATAGCAGGAACTGGTGCGACCATCATGATCGCGGAACTGCACACTGACTGGAACATTCTGATTGGTCTTGGAGCTTAGCAGAACCCCAGAGTCCGCATAGTCCACCCAAGTGCCGCCACCGCAGGATTCATTTTCAGAAACCTTGGTGTAAGCCGTGTGGAAAGGAGGATAGAAATCAAGACTGAGGTTTGTGGACGCCGTCAGAACTGCGCCTTTGTTGATATCAAAACCTTCAGGGTCTGATGGAGCCGGCACACTGCCACCGTTGTCACCACCTGAACCGGTGCTGCCTTCTTCGGTGCTGCCACCGCTGGATCCGCCACCAGAGCCTGTTTCCGGCTCAGTGATAACGCTGAAGTCACCGTTATTGAGGTCTTGCTTCACCTCAGTGCCACCGCCGTTGTCCAGACATCCTGTCAGAGCGATCGCGGCGATCAATGTGCTCATCAGTCCTAGATTCTTCATACCCTCTCCCTGCTTCTTTGTGTTCCTGAAACCATTTTGGGGGCATGTTCCGTGGCTTTTCAAACGAATCTCATTTTGAAATTTTTGTGACTAGTGCGTTTACACCTCGAATGAAATTGCTGTCCAAAGATTGCACACTGCCCTCTGAATTGGACCTTTGAAGAGAAAGAATGACTTGGACTTAAATCGGTGGCACAAACAAATCATGGCTGATCTGATTTTTCAGGATTGGGGACTTATCAACTATGATGAGGCTCTGAAAAAACAAAATGACCTGGTGGAAAAGGTGCACACCGAAGACCTTCCGGGCGTTCTGGTGTTCTGCACACATCCTCCGGTGGTGACTGTGGGTCGCGCCACTCAGGCCGAAGATGTCTTTGCCTGGCAGGGCCCGCTGGTGGAGGTCACTCGCGGGGGCCGCGCCACTTATCACGGTCCCAGCCAGCTTGTGATCTATCCAATTTTGAATCTGGCCCACACCCGCAAGGGCCGCAAAGACCGCGAGATCAATCCTTACTTGAAAGTGTTTGAAGACGCCATTGTCGACGTACTGAAAACCTATGGCCTGTCGGGTATCGAGGCACGCTCTTCATCCAAAAGCAGCTTCAACCGCACGGATGCCGATGACACTGGTGTGTGGGTCAAGGATCACAAGATTGCCTCTGTCGGCGTGGGTGTGCGCAAATGGGTGGCCTTCCATGGGGCCGCCATCAATCTGACCCATGATGAAAAAGCTTTCCAAGGACTTCGTCCCTGCGGTTTCCCACCGGAAGTGATGATCAGCCTTGAACAACTGACGGGGGCGAAAGTGAATGTCAGTGAATTCAAAGAAAAGCTGAAACGCCGTCTGCTGGACGTTCTATAGAGCCAATTGAAATTTCTGCAGATCCAAATAAAAAAAGGAGCCTTCCGGCTCCTTTTTCATTTTAACGTGTGCAAGGAACTATTTCTTTTTCGTGATCAGGTGATCCACTGACCAGCGGCCAGCTCCGTGCAGAACAAAGAACAAACCGGTGAACAGATACAACAGGCCCATTTCCTTTTGACCAAACGGATCCGCCGCATGAACACCGAACACCGCCACCATCATGGTGAATACCATGAACGCAGCTGCGGGACGGGTCAACAGACCCAACGCCAGCAAAATACCGCCGGCAAATTCAGCCAATCCAGCACACCAAGCAAACAGCTCCGGCGCTGGGAAGCCCATTGAACGCACACCTTCCACCAGCATTTCCGGAGGAGGAATTTTTCCCAACCCATGAGAGAAAGCCATGGTCAGGCCGATGAACACGCGCAAGACCGTCAGCGCAAAGTCATCCATCTTGGTATTGAAATTTCGTGGGGCAATCAGTTTATTCAGCAGGGTTTTCATCAGTGAATCCTTTCTATGATGTTCATCCATAACGCAATGTGGGCCTAAAAAAGAACCGGGAACCTTTTATTTCAATTCGGGGGCGGATGCGCGGAACTTTTTCAGGATCGGCATGATAAGACCACGGCGACTCAGATCGCTGGATACGACCGATTCGAAAAGCTCAATCAGATGGTTGGTTGAGGATGTGGTGATATCACCGTCGTGAAAAGCCATGGACCAATCCGGGAAAAGACGTTCTTCCCCGATGGTTTCAATCAAAACTTTGACGGAATAGTTGCGATCATCCTCGCGGATGGCGTCCAGCACTTTGCGCACGGGAGCTTCTTCACCCTCAAGGAGCTGCACGAAATATCCATCACGGAAAATCAGCAGGCCCGTAATACCCAGACGGGCATTGTTCCGGCGCGAGACTTCGAGGATCTCACGGATGTCCGTGTAGCTTAGATCCTCGGCCGCCTTGCTGAAGTAGACCAGATGGAAGACTCCGCTCATATGCCGGCAGGGCCAGTCGTTGACATCATGATCACGGCATCACCCTTAACCACGACATCACCATTGACCTTCGCCACGTTGGTTTCAACTGTAGCGATGCCTTTTTCTTTTCTCAAACCCGTGATTTTGATGGTGATAACAATTGTATCATCAACGAATACCGGGTTTACGAATTTCATATTTTGAGCAAGGTAAATACCACCCTGACCGATACCATCAACAAGCGCTCTGGAAATCAGAGCGCCAACGATCATACCGTGGGCAATACGGCGACCAAAACGGGTTTTTGATGCGTATTCATCATTCAAATGAATTGGATTGTGATCTCCGGATAGCTCCGCAAATTGCTGGATCATTTTGTCCGTCACTTGCACAGTTACCTTTGCTTCAAATCCTACATCAATCACTTCAGCCATGAAAAAACTCCTAAAAACCTACAAGATATTTGCTGCCAGCTCGGCCAGCTCAGATCTTTCACCTTTGGTCAGAGTCACATGGGCCGCAATTGGATGGCCTTTGAATCTCTCTACCGCATAGGTCAAACCGCTGTTCGCGGAATCCACGTATGGATTATCGATCTGATAGACGTCGCCCGTAAGGACAACCTTCGTCCCTCGACCGGCACGCGTAACAATTGTCTTGATCTCGTGCGGAGTCAAGTTTTGTGCTTCATCGACGATCAGGTACTGCTTCGGAATGCTGCGACCGCGAATGTAAGTCAGAGGTTCAATATTCAACATCCCCTGATTGATCAATTCTTGCGCACGACCGGCAGCTTTTTTGTCCGCACCCATCAAAAACTCTACGTTATCGAAGATAGGCTGCATCCAAGGATTCAATTTCTGCTCGATGTCACCAGGAAGATAACCAATATCGCGTCCCATAGGGAAAATCGGACGGGAAACCAGCAAACGCTGGAACTGCCCTTGATCCAAAGTTTTATGAAGACCCGCAGCAATCGCCATCAAAGTTTTACCCGTACCGGCTTTACCCACCAGGGATACAAACATGATTTCGTCATTCAGCAAGCAGTCCAATGCGAAGGCTTGCTCGACATTTCGTGCGTGAATACCCCAGATTGAATCAGCGGCCTGCATCAAAGGAACGATGGCCTTATCCGCCAGGCTGTAACGACCGATCGCAGAATGATTCGGGTTCGCCGCATCCTTCATGATCACGTACTGATTACCGTAAAGCTTTACATCGGTGATGAAGCGCTTTTCGCGATAGAAAGCATCGATCTGTTCTGGAGACACCATGATCTCCTGATAACCTTCGTAAAGATCGTCACGGTTGATGTCGTTGGCATCATAGTCATTGGCAACAACGCCGTAAACGTCGGCTTTGATACGCAGATTGATATCTTTGGTGATCAGCTCAACTTTGTAGCGCGGGTGCTGCTTTTGCAAAGCCAAAGCAGTGTTCAGAATACGGTTGTCCGCTTTCTGATGATCCAGCTCTGACGGCATACCTGCCAGCATCAGATCCGTGTTGATGTAAACCATGGTTTCGGAGTTGTCGATCTGAACACCACTGGCCAAAGAGCCCTTGGAGCGCAGCACATCGATAAAGCGGCTGAACTGACGCGCATTTCGACCGTTTTCACCCTGGTCACGTTTGAACTTGTCGACTTCCTCGATCACAGAGATAGGAATATGAACATCGGCCTCACCGAATCTCAGGATCGCCTGGGAGTCGAAAAGGATCACGTTCGTATCGACAACAATTTTTCTGCGCTTAGATTTGCTCAATGGACACCCTCCGTAGTTATAGTCCATGCGATCTGCCCGCTTGTTAGCTGCAGATACTCCACAGCTAAATTGCAACAAATCGCAGGACCAAAGTCCACGCAAAACGGCGTCCCAAAAAATAAAAAGACCCGGCGAAAAAAATCACCGGGCCTTTGCAACTTTCAAAATGTCAGGACAATTTAGGAAATGTGAGAAACAAGAACGTCGCCGGAATCTGTTTTCAGACTGGCACTGACGTTTTCAATGAACTTCACAAAGTGATGAAGCGCTACATCATTCATCGTGCCTTTGACAAAACCAGCACCATGACGAACAACGCCCTCGTCTTCGATAGCACGGCTGTTGGACACAGTGATCGTGAATGGGAAGTACGTGGAGTGATTCAAATACACTCGCATCGCCACTTCGTCGCCGGTCACAAATCCACCTTCAGCCAGCTCCAGATCGAAAGCCAAACCGTTTTCAGAAATGTCGTAAAGTGCGGCCTTCAAAAGACCCTTCTCAGGAAGTACGACAAAAGCTCCCACAAACTCAGTTAAAATTGTTCTTTTTACGTCACGACGGTCACGGCTTAAAATTTCCTGGCGGGCCTCTGTAATGTCGAGAACCTCTGCGCGGACCTCAATTTCTTTGATTTCCAAAGAATTCTGAGCTCTTAGGCGTGGCGTAATATCGAGAACTTTCCCCATTTTTCCCCCTGTTGACTCATTTCTTATCGGCAGAATGTGTTTCAACTTTAGCCGTCTTGCCCAAAGGTCCAGTTTCGGCTTAAAATGAGACAATGGCAGTCCTTAGGGCGATTCTCTGCAGTTTTATGTTCCATTTTTTGGTCATCGTGGGCCTGATCTGGCTTGCGCCCAAACTGCATCTGCCCGAACCCGAAGTGATCGAAGTCACGCTTTCCGAAGAACAAAAGATCTTCAACGCCTTAAAACCCAAAGACCGCTCAGTCGTGCGCCAGGCCGTGGTGCCGGAAAAAATGAAACTGCCCGAAGATGAAACTCTGGCGCGCTTCCTGTCCGAACAAAAACAGCGCGTGAAAGAAGAAACTCAGGCGGCAAAATCAGGCATGACCCAAAATCGCAGCAACCGCGAAAGTGCGGTGAACAAACCAGAGTCGGCCCCGCCAAAAGTGGCTGAACAGAAAAAACAGCAGCACAACACCGAAGATGTCGACAAAGACGGCTATCGCAATGTGGATATTTCCAAAGAACTGGCCGAGATGAAACGCTACGACGACGGCTTTTCTTCCGTCGGCGAATCCCTGCCAACAGATGTGAAGGTTGGATCCTTCACGGCGCTGAACACCGATCGCTATTTGTTTTATACTTTCTATGCGCGCGTGGAAGAATTGATCCGCTACCGCTGGGAAACCCGCGTGCAGCAGGCCATCGATCAGTTCGATCGCATTGACCGCATCAATGCTGGCAACCGCAACTGGGTGACTCAGGCTGAGTTTATTCTGGATCGCAACGGCAATCTGCGTTCGGCTTTGATCATGAAAAGTTCAGGAATCAAAAACTTTGACATGGCAGCGGTGAATGCTTTCAAAGAAGCCCGCATCTTCCCGAACCCCCCGCAAGAGATGGTGAAAGAGGATGGCTACATCCATCTGGTGTTTTCTTTCACCGTGCGCTACAGCCCACCAGCCCTGGTGAACCGCAACTAAAAGTCACGACTAGGGCTTGTCGCTCATTCCGACCCGACCGACCATCGGCAGCTTCAATGCCGGGCGCATGAAATCAACTCCGAAGTTAAGCCCCAGCAGATTCAGTTCAACTCCCTCACCCAGTCCCACGGTCAGCCCGAGCATTCCAAACAACGAAAACTGCACGCCGGTTTTGGATTCGCTCCAGCCAACGATATCGGCCTGATTGATCCAGTCCTTGCCGATGGCGTGCGGCGGCAGTTCCACCTTCAGCTCGGGCACATTGCGGATGATATGGGAAATGAACGTGTTGCTGTTCGGGCCCGGATAGGCGCGATAGGTGCTCTTGTAAGCATAATCTTTTGCCAGCCTGTCGATCTGGGGGATTGCGGCTTCAGCTTCGGCACCACGCAGATCTTCAATCAACTCGGGCTTCGCACCAAACCAATGACGATCCGGAATGTCCGATTCGATACGCACGGATTCAAGGCCTCGTTTCACACGCCAGCCAATCACGTGGTAGGTCATGTAGTGATCGGCATCTTTGGCCTTGGTCGCAATCCAGGAATGAACTGCGAAGTATCCACGCCAGCTGACGGTGCGTGCGGCGTACACCTGCACCACCGCGCCTTTTTCTTCCTGTGGAGTCGGCGCCAGATGAGCGCTGTCCCGCGTGGCCGTCCGCCAATCCTGCGCCTGTGATTGAACTCCCAACAACATGAAAGCAATAAAAGATCCGATGAATTTCATTTCACCAGTATGGACTAATTTTTATTTTTTTGCGGGATTAAATGCTGAGGTCTGCTCAGGACTCATCCTTTGCGCGGAATAAATTTCAGCGACGCCGAGTTGATGCAGTAACGCAGCCCCGTGGGTGCCGGCCCATCATCAAACACATGCCCCAAATGAGAATTCGACGAAGACGCCCGCACTTCAACCCGAGTCATCCCGTGAGAATAATCAGCGATCTCAGTCACCGCGTCCGCAGAAATCGGACGGGTGAAACTGGGCCAGCCCGAGCCGGATTCAAACTTGTCGTCACTGGAAAAAAGCGGCACGCCCGAAATAGCATCCACATAGATGCCGTGTTCATGATGATTCCAATATGCATTCTGGAACGGACGCTCGGTGCCGTTTTCGACCATGATGCGATATTGTTCAGGGGTCAGAATCTTTTTAAGCTCCCCTTCGTCTGAGGGCAGCCCGCATTTTAAAACTTTGTCAGCCATACTTTGGTTGTACCCGGTCCAGGAGCTTTAGTCCAGAGTGTGGCCGATTTCATGTTGTTCGCCACTCAACCTTGCTACTATGTGAGAATGAAGAAGTTTTTATCCCTGACCCTACTGGCCGTTCTGATTTCGACCTCTTTGCCCGCTTATGCGATGTTCACAGAACTGGGCCTGTCCTACGGAAGAAAAACCACCACCTTTGACAAAGACAACTCTTTCGACTCTGAATCCATCACAGGGTCGCTGTCCCTATATTTCCTGGAG
This sequence comes from Bdellovibrio bacteriovorus str. Tiberius, assembly GCF_000317895.1. Taxonomy (NCBI): domain Bacteria; kingdom Pseudomonadati; phylum Bdellovibrionota; class Bdellovibrionia; order Bdellovibrionales; family Pseudobdellovibrionaceae; genus Bdellovibrio; species Bdellovibrio bacteriovorus. Next base: position 739,030 of record NC_019567.1, on the reverse strand, counting down.
CGCCTGGCTTTGGAGCTAAGTTACACCGATGCGACAGGCCTGCGCGAAGAAAAAGCCAGCCCATCGGATGCGCGCCGTACGACGACACAAAAATCTCAAATTCTGGGCGCGGATTTGATTCTGGTTTTCGCGGACAAGACCGCCCTGTTCCAGCCATACATCAAAGGCGGCGGCGCCCAGATCAGCCGTTACCAGCAGATCAAGATCGAAGGTCAGGACACCTACACTATCGAACCTGAATCCGTCACTGTTCCCAGCTATGGTGTAGGCTTAAAAATCAAAGTCACCGAGTCTTTGGGTATCAAGCTGAGCTATGACGTGTGGAAAACACCGATCGGCGATGGTCTGCAAACAGACGACAGCTCTATCCGTGCCGGCGTGACTTGGGCACTATGAGGCTGAAACCTGGCCTGATACTTCTTGCCGTAGCCACCCTGAACAGCGGATGCCAGATGGGCTATCTGATGAAGTCCGGCTATGGACAGATGAAGCTGCTGAACAGCCGCGTCCCCATCGACGAAGCGCTGAAAGATCCGGGTCTTGATGAAGGCAAAAAGAAAAAGCTGCTTCTGGCGCAGGAAGCCCGCGCCTTTGCCGAAACCGAACTGCATTTGAAACCCACCAAAAACTATACCTCGTACGTTGAGCTGGGCCGCCCCTATGTCACCTATGTCGTCAGCGCGGCACCGAAGTGGGAACTGAAGCACCATCAGTGGTCTTACCCGTTCATGGGCAAAATGCCTTACAAAGGTTATTTTAACGAAGACGATGCCAAGGCAGAGGAAAAATCCCTGCAACAGGACAACCTTGACACCTACATGCGGGGTGTTTCCGCTTACAGCACGCTGGGCTGGTTCAATGATCCGATTTTAAGCTCCATGCTTCGTTATGATGATTATGACCTTGTGAACACCATCATTCACGAAACCGTGCACGCCACTTTGTATATTAAAAACTCTGCTGACTTCAACGAACGCCTGGCCACTTTTCTGGGCAACAAAGGGGCTGAACTTTTCTATCACAAAAAAGAAGGTGCGGAATCTCCGACACTGAAGCTGATTCAGTCGGAAAATGACGACAGCAAAGTGTTTTCGCAATTCATTTCAGCCGAGCTGGATGCACTTGAAAAATGGTACAAAGAGCTTCCTGCCAGTGAAAGATCGGAAGAAAAACGCGCGCAGCGAATTCAGCAGATTCAGAGCAAATTCTCCTCTGAAGTCGTGCCGCGACTGAAGACGGACAGCTACAAAAGATTCGCCGAAGCGAAGCTGAACAATGCAAGATTGCTGGTGTATCGCACGTACATGCAGGACTTGAGTGACTTCGAAAAGCTGTACGAAGCAAGGGACCGCAACTATTTTTCGTTCATTGAAGCCTGTCGCGGTCTTGAAAAAGCTAAAGATCCGTCCGCAGAACTCAAAAAACTGCTTAGTCACCCGTAAGGGTTACCCCCCCAAAAACAGGCCTGTTCCACATTGTTCTGTTTACGCAAAATTCAGCGAAAATTCATGCCGATTTTGTAATGTCCCGCTAAACACGTAAAACCACGGTCAAAATTCAGTTTAGGAAGCAGTGGAGCGCTGTTAAGAAGCTAACAATGCGAAATCACTCAACTAAAGCATAACCCATTCGGGTGATGTTACTATTTGAAATCATTGAAGAATTCTTTACATGCGCAGCGTGTCTGCGCTGGCGAAATCAAAAAAACACGATTAAAACTCGGCCACTCAAAAAAAATGCTGTCAGGAAACAACCGAACGTAACTGAACCCTGACAAGCCACAAAAACCGGAGAGAACATGAAATTGAAGTTCCTTAGTGCTGCCCTTGTAGCACTGGCAATGTCCCTGACTGTCCACGCTGACGAATTCGATGGTGGCAGCCCTGACTATGATCCTCGTCCAAATCCACACTACACAGAGGCAGAGATCCAAAGAAAGATCGAAAACGAAATGGCCGTGGCTTGCAGAGGCAACCTTTGCTCTATCGTAGGCACTGACGGTCACGGCGAAGGCTGGACAGTAAGCTTCCAGGTTGGTTACGGCGACAACCCAAACAGCGGCGGCAACAACTTCTACATCGGTGACAGTGGCTCCCGCAACAACAACGGTGGCGACTACTACGCAGGCATCACTGTGACTTACAAAAACTACTCTTGTAACTCCACTCTGCGTGTGACTCCTTCTGTTTATCGTTTCGTGAACACATACATGTACAACATGGTGAACGCGGACGGTTCCACGAAGCGTAACTTCTCCCCTGCAGACCAAACTGTGATTCTGTTCTACACAACGATGCTGAACAAAGTCGATAACTGCAAAGCACTGAACTAAATCCGGTCAACGAAACTCAAGAGGACTCATGAATAAAATCACTTTGGTCACTTTACTGATTGCCCTCACCCTGCCAGCGCTAAGCCGTGCAGAGGTGCCTGCGCATCAGACAAGTCTCCTGAGTCCTCTGAAGTTCACCAACCGCGCTCAGTGCGCGCTGGATTCTGAAAAGCCGACATCTTCCATCATGATCATGATTGATGGTTACAATGCCGGTAAAACCGCGAACTCCGTCGCCAAACTGCGCGGCCTGAACACGGAAGAATACAGCAACAAGGCCATGAAGGAATTCCGTCTTTCTGTGGCCTACATGACCCTGAACATCATGAACAAAATGATCCGTGGGCAGCTTCCGGTGCTGCCTATGAATCTGAAAACTGCAGACCTACCGAAGTATCTGCAGGCCAACCACAGCTGTGAAGCCAGTGGTGGTAACTGCTCCGAGCTGAACGATTATCTTTCCCAAATCTGGGCCCGCGCCGGAAAACGCGCTGATCTGCTGGCCTTTGACCGTTTCACTCAAGCAAACTTCCCTCTGCATTCTTCCAAAGACCGCCTGGGCTGCTATTACATCAAAAAATTCTCGGCTCTGCAGGGACACCTGCAAAACCCGGAAGTCAACCAAGCCAACCTGCAGGACATCGCCCTGGCTTACCTGAACGAAGCGGACTATCTGACCGGCTGCTTTAATGCCGATGACAGCCTGAACAACCGTTTCGTGACTTTGCAAATTGACTGGGAAACCAATGCAAACTCTTTGGCTCAGCAAGGCTTCGATTTCTGGAACAGTCTGAAAATCTATCTGTCCTGGGCGTGGAGACACACCAACGAAGTTGAACAGCTAAGCCCTAACTTCGGCCGTATCTTCCGCTCTATCGCTCTTGAAGAATCCATCATGTTCACTCCGAACGGTTGCAAGTCCATGACTAAACCTTCCTGTGACAGTGAATACCTTTCTGCCAACAGCATCCGAGAGCTGGCTAAAATCAGCGGCCCGACACCAGAACACTTCGACACCGTTCCCGGCGGCACTGACGCGGAAATGCTGGAAAAAGGCGTTCGTGGCGTCAACAATGACTTCCTGGGGACTCAGTCCTTCGACAGTGCTCAGGAATGGCTGGCGAATTTCCGCAAAAACGTGATCCAGTCCCGCGCCCTGATGAAAACCAAGTATCAGGCCGCGATCACCAATCTGAACCTGCTGCAGGATCAACTGGGTTCAGCGGTGTTGAGCACTGTGGTTTCCAAAGACATCAGCGCTCACCGTGGCAACGAAGCCATGATGAACGAACTTTACTATATGTGTACCGAGATCCGCCTGGCCGGTGACGAAACTCTGGACTTCCTGAAAACGGACATCGAGCGCATCGCCCAGCTGAAGAATATGACTCAGATGCAGTATTCTGACCGTCGCTCACTGCAAGAGCACGTGAACTTCTTCAAAGCGGTTTCTTCCCAGGTGCTGCCATTCTGTAACGAACTTGAAAAACAAAATTACTGGAACAAATCCGGTTACACCGTGAACAAGTCCGGCTTCGCACCATGGGCGAAAGAAATGATGCAGCTTCAGGCCAATCCTGAAGAAGCGAAATTCATCCCGACAGCTTTCAACAACCAGGCACTTCTGTCCTGGAACAATCAATCCGTTTCCGGCGCACAGGCGATCTGCTACAGCTCTGTGGATTGCACCCGTCTGATGGTGAAAAGCATGGTGGACCTTTATGCGGTTTCCACCTATGCGGACGCTTTGGTTCCCCTGGCGGGCAAAACGTCAGATCCAAACCTGTTCAATCCTTACTCTGAACTTAAAACCTGCAAAATGTACGATCCCTGGTTCCAAACCCAGCGCATGAACAAAGTGCTGATGGTGGACCTGGCGAATACGGCATTGTTCGGCTGGAATATCCTGCCGATCTATGTGGATGTGAACTTCACCGCTCCGAAAGTGGCTTCTTTCAACCAACTGGTGAAAGAGGGCAAAATCAAGTTCGACCCGCGTGTTGAAAAATCCAAAATGCAAACATCCCTGGTGGCGGATTTCGGTCCTTTGCTGGGTGCGCCGTGCGCGGTTTCCCTGAATAGCAACGGTATCAAGAACTACAACTTCTATTCTTTCTCTGGTTTGACAGTGAATTACTGTGATTCCAAACAGTCCAACGAAGTTGTTTCCAACAATCCAAGTGACTTCGCGACCGGTGCGAAAACCGCCCGTTCTTTCTGCGGTGGTTGCACCCTGAACTTCACTGCGGTGGCTGCCGCCTCCACTTCCACGTTCGGCGTTGTGAATCCGGCGAAATTTGTTGTGTACCTGTTCCGCACCTTCCAGAAGTATTTCTCGGCAAAAAAAGACAAAGTAAATATCCCGAAATCCTGGGAAGTGAACGCAGCTTACGCGGCTGAAGTTTACAAAAAGTACGGACAGATCCCGACCCACTGTGTGGATCAGCTGAGCAAAGGTTTGAAATGTTTCAGAGACAGCTGTGCCGCGAAAGCTGCTGATGTCTTCGAAAAGGCCTACAACACCAAGGTTCACGAAGTTTACATCCGCGAAGACGACGACAGCCAATGGCCACCGTCCGACACAAAAGAAGCGTGGATCAAATCTGATCTGTGCAAAGGTGAAGCGGTCATTCGCTTCACCTGCAACGAACGCAGAGTTGAAAACTTCAGAACACATTCCATGTACGGATTCCACAAATCCTGCAGAAGAGCGATGGGGAAATAATGAAATCCATTTTGTTGTCCCTGACCCTTTTGCTGAACGTACAAACAGCTATGGCCTGGTCTGTAGAGTCCGCTGTGGGCACCGGCCCGCGTGGTGAGTTCCAGGACACTGTGACGCTTTACTGCCGTCCTGACGAAACTCTGTGCCAGGAAGTGTGCAAGTCCCAGAATTCCTGCTGGAAAGAGCAGGAGCTTTGCTTCAACTGCCTGGGCACGACCAATCCGATCCTGCGCACCGTATTCACAGAGATCGACCGTCTGTACCGCAACAGCCAGCGTGTGTTGCCTGCTGCGGAAGTGGCCAAGGTGTTCACAAAGGATCACATCTTTGTGGCAGCCAAAAGCATCTATAACTTCTATTCCGCCATCGACAATCAGGAAGTGATCGCCAGATTCCAGGGGCTTTGCCCGACAGGAACCGGCCAACCACTGATCGTCCTGGAAAAGAACAAGTTTCAGGAACCTTCCCGGATCAAATTCATAGTTTGCGAAGGGACCGGCCAATACAACCAGGGAATGTACGTTTTAGAGTACAACCCTCAAGTGGAAACCGGAACGAACAACGAAATTAAAGTGAACAGTAAACCTTAAAAACAGAACGTTAGATCAAAAGGAGAAAACAATGACTAACTTGATGAAATTTGCAGCAGTAGCTATGCTATTGATCTCTGCACAAAGCGCGAACGCAATTTCTTTGCGTTTCAAATTCAAAACCTTCAGCTCTGGTCCAGACATCTACGCTTGTAATGCTGGTTTGAAGCACAATGCATCCGCTCACAAAGCGTGCTACTTCGAAGACACTCAGATCGCTTGTACTGCTGGTACTTGTACTGATGCTACCTGCCACACTCGTTGCGTTTGTACTAACGACAACGGTGGTGAGTACCTGATGGACTACATGAAAGGTCAATACAGCTCTTGGAACACTGGTGATTCCAAATGGAACACAAACTGGACAGCGACGACTCGTCAAGCTGGTCAGGGTTCTTTCGCAACTTTGGTTAACCACGAAGACGCTTTCGCTAACCGTATCAAAGAACTTAGCTTCAACCTTGGTTCCGAGCTTTACGGCGCTGAATACTTCGTTGATATCTGCTACCGTGGCCCTCAGATTGAATACTGGGAAGACAACGTAGTTGCTAACTTCAGCTTGTTGGCTCAAGTTTCTGCAACTGACTTCGTTGCTACTGGCGTGAACCCAGGCGACAACAACCCAGACGGTCCAGGTTTCAACCACGGTCGTGATGGTTTGAACATGACTCCAAACATCAAGTACACGACTTTGTCTGGCTTGACTGTTGAGTCTTACACTGTGTGCGACCTTCAAGGTATGAACACATTCAAATACGCTCGCAACAACGCTAACCAGTACAACATGCTGGATAACGAAGCGAAATTCTCTGACTGGAATGCTCCACAAAACGGTGGTGGTGACTTCTTCACTGGTACTAACCAAGCTACTTCTGTTGGCGCGGCTAAAGACCTTTACAACACATGGATCAACCAAAACACAAAAACTCCACGCTTCTGCCGTGTACGTTATGTGTTCAAAGAGACAAACCATGCTGCTGCCATCAAAAACTTGAGAAAATGGCAACGTCACGGTGCTGAAATGTGTACTTACACTAAAATTGAAGAAGGCGCTGCGAACTAATCGCCCCTCTTTGGTCTCTGAAAGGATCGATCTATGAAATTCAAAAATCTTACGGTTCTGGTCCTTTCAGGGGTTGTATTTATGCTGGCAGGCGAAGCTTTCGCCTGCCGCGCTTCTCGCGATATGAAACACAACTTCGCGATCAATTTTGAATCCGCTCCACCGATCCGTATCTATGGCGATGGTGAAGGGTCCACAATTCTTCCGCAAATGATCGACAAGTGCACCGAAAGTGCCGGCAGCTTCCTGATGCTTTCCAAGGGCGTCTATATGCCGAGTGATGTTTCTGACGTGGCTGATATTTCCCTTGATGGTGACCTACCGGATGAAAACATCTGCAAAATTGAAAATCCGATTTTCAGCAAGCCGATGGATCACAATCAAAAGAAATCTCTGGTTAAAAGACAGCACAAATTCCTGCAGCAATGCGCGTTTGTGACGGTGGCTGAAGTCAACGGTCGCCCTCTGCGCTACAAATCCAACCAGGAATACTGCAAAACCACCCCGCAGGGTGCAAGCATGGTTCAGATGGAAGGCGAATACTGCTTCCTGACCATCAACCCAAGCTACAATCTTTCTATCACCATGGGATTGAAGCCTGAGTGCGCAACCCCGGAAAAAATGAAAGAACTGGGACTTGAGTTCGGTGACATCGAAGCCGCTTTGAATTCTTATGTTGCAGGTGATGATTCTGGCCTTAGCCCTGATGTGACGGCCATTGGTTCTTCCCGCTACCGCTTCACGCTGCAAGCCCCGGCCGGAATGATGGAGTTGAGTGAAGACGTCGGCCTGGAAGCACCCCGCTTCCCGACCACTTACAATGCAGAATTCAACATGGGTGACCTTCAGTTCCGCCAAGCCGGCGAGGAACGCGTTGATTTGAACATGTATCTTTCTGTGGACAACCGACAGCCCTTGTTCTGCAACCAGGCGGGACTTTGCACGGCACCGTCTGCTTATAACATCCCGGTGGCCGCCGAAGTTGAAGTCTTTAAAGTCGGCTCGCAAAAATCAGTATTCATCGACGGCTGGACCAGCGGTGGCACCATTCAGGGGAACTGGCAGGGTCTGATGCGCTTCCCGCAACAAAGCATCGATGGCTTGAACTTTGTGAAAGGCGAACGCTACAAAGTCGTCGTCACCATGATCGACCCGTTTGAAGATTTCTATATCTATCTGAACAGAGCCGAACAGTTCCTGATCGATCTGAAAGCAGCCAATGGCGTTGCAGGCTTGGATCAAATCCAGTCCATTCAGCCATTGTCTGACCTGCTGGGCCTGCCACGTTTGACGGGCTTGCCGCATATTTCTTCCGGCGACCTGAATTCAGATCTGGACATGTCACTAAGCTATTTCAAGAAACTGGGCTCCACCCGCCTGTGGCCGACTTACTATGAGCGCCTTTGCGACCCAAGCCATGGTCAGTGCTATCTTTCCGGAAAACAAAAATTCTGGAACCGCTTCTCTGCTGAATTCACCGTGGGTGACGTGGGTAATGGCGGCAACTTCGACCTGAATGATATCCGCGTGATCAAAGAATCCCCGGCAGGCGTGGTAATGAACAAGCAGGTGAAAACCCTGCCTCGCTACAGATGTGAGCCGTAAGAATGAAAGCACTTCTTATCACCCTGCTTGCTGTTTTTTCCGGCCCCGCTTTTGCCCAGGTGGATGTCACAGTTTCATCCAGCTCGGAGGATATTTTCGTCTGCAACCTGACCCGCACAGCTTCACCATTGGCCCCCTCTCCGGGGTCGTTCTCGGGCAGCGTGAACTATGAGGACCTGAGCTCTCCGGTGACTTCACCGTGGCGCAACCGCAGTGTGGGACTGGCGTTGAATGAGGACTCTGACAAGCTGTTTTCTTTTGGCAATCAGTGGTTGTCCCGTATCACCCGGCTGAATATGTCTTTTTCCTATGAAACCATGGGTGTGGGTTACAAAGTTCACGTCTGTTACCTGGGACCGCTGGCTCAGTGCAAAGGCAACAACGGCAATGGCGGTGGTCATGGCTATGGCAACTGCAAAAACAATGGCAACAACGGCAACGGTGTTGGTAACGGGAATACCGTGGAAGAAGACTTCAGCGAAAGAATTTATTCTTTGGCGGCCAACGTGCGAAACTCTGCCAACACCTATACCACGGCAGCCAGCCTGTACTATCGCGTGACGACGTCCTGTGATTTACGCTCGGGCCGCACGGACACCCGCCAGGAAAATCAGATCAGCCCCGGCGACAGCATGCAGGTGGACTATTCTTACACCACGAACTGGGCGGCGTTTGACGGCACTTTCCGGGACAATGTGATGGTGCTTAACGCCAACTGGCCCCAGCGTGTTCCGAAGTTCTGCGAAATTGTTTTTGAATTCAAAGAGGCCTCTGCAGCTGCGCGTTCCAATGTTTTGACGGATAATGAAATCGAACTGTCCGTCGATATATTCTAGGTGTGAGCGTGAAGACTCTGATTTTTACTTTGATCATGTCAACCGGACTGATGGCCGAAGCTGCGGTCTGGAATGCCCAGAACGTGTGGTCTCAGGCTCAGGAAGACCGCTATTCCCAGTGGGTGGTTGAAAGCTTCAAGGCGGATATTTTTTCGAATCCCCAGAATCCCTGGTACGGTATTTCCACCGACTGCGCTGACGCGGTCTATGCGGCAAGGATCATCTTTGCTTACGAAAACTCTTTACCGGTGGCCTTCACAAACATCGAAAACATGAAGCGCAGCCTGACCCAATCCATGACCAACTGGGATCGCCTGGCGGAAAAAGACCGCGTTCGCAAATTCATCCAGCTTGTGTCGGACCTGACCAGCACTCAAACGCTGGGACATGATACAATTCCGGTAGCGATCCAACGTGAATTCGTTCGTCCTGGCACAATCTTTCTGAATCCGACCCTGACACCTGAAGAAGAAAACATCGTCGGCACCCGTGGTGGACATACCGAAATGATCATCGATGTGAACGAAAATGGTTTCATTCGCTCGCTGTATTCCACGACACCTTCCAAAGTGCGCGAACTGATCACCACCCGTAATCCTTACACCTGGCCCATCAGCCGTCTGGGGGGATTCCGTATCTGGAAAACCGCGGTGTCACCGGCTGCGAACAACCAGCAGTTTGAAATGGCGGGATGGACATCTTATGGTCGTCCCACCCGCAAGCAAATCTATCAATGGCATGAAGGCATCAGAAAAGAACTGCGCCTTAGACCTCCGACAATTGACGAGCGTATTGACGTGGTCGTGGAAAGCATCTGCAACCTGTGGCAGGGCCGCGTGGACGCGGTGAATGCCGCATGGAAGGCCGTGCGTGATGCCGGTGGACGCTGCCCATCAGCGGGGCTTCTGGATGAACATTCCACCAACCGCCGCGATGCCCGCCTGCGCGAAGCTTATGGGCAATTGAACGATCTGATGTACTGGCGCAAGAACAACTATGACGTGCCGGACGCCATTGGCGACATCAAGGACGCCAAAGAGGTTCTGATGAGCTGTCATGTGATGACAGGCTTTGCCGCCAACAACGCCTGGGATTTGTTTTTAAAGATGATCGACGGCCATCTGGTCGCTGATGCCCGCTGGAGCCCGGCTGTTCGCTGGGGCGAATCATCCCGCTATGGAGGTCAACAATGTCGCTAGTGACAAGTGCTTTGGTTATGGCTTGTGTGGTTTATGGACCGGCCCAATCCCGTGACAATGTGAACAACTACAAGATCCTGCAGCCGCTGCAGATCCAGGATGGTCGTATCACCACTCTGGCCCGCAACCAGGTTTCTCAGTTTGAAAGCTATGACTTCAAAATTGAACAGTACAATCTGGATCAGTGCCCGAACTCTATCATCGCCCGTGATTCCAAAGGCCGCTATGCTGCCGTCAAGGGTATGTACCGGGCCAACGATGGCACATCTCAAGGGGTGTTTGTCTTTGACGACGGCAATGACGAGCGCTTCAAGGCGCTGATTCATTGTCCTTATCAGTTTCAGCCCTGTGATTCTGGAGTTGACGTCATCTCCGGCTGGGAGATCTTCTAAACGAAAAAAGCCGTCTTCATGACGGCTTTTTTTTATTTTTCTTCGATCAGTTTCGGAGAAGGCAAAGGCTTGGCCGTTTTACCCGGGGCCACTTCGGGATTAGCCAGCATCGTTTTAATCCTGTTGGTCAGATCCTGCTTGATCATCAGGTACTGCACCATGCGCTCAGGCCCCAAAAGAGGCTTTAGCTTGTCGAACTCCTCTTCATTCATTCGACCATAGCTTTGCAAAGACTTGCGATAGCGGGTCAGCTCTTCATCCTTGGATTTTGCCGTGGTGGCTTTGTTCATTTTATCGACGGAAGCCTGCAGCTCCAGGTTGAACTGGGCTTTGCGTTTATTGATGTCCCGGACGATTTCAGTGAATTTCTTTTCGTCAGTGGTATTCAGCTTTAGCTCATCACTCATCTTCCAGATCAGAAGCTCTTCAAGCTGATTGCGTTTCTCCGCAGCCACAGCCACGGAGAAAGCCGAATTTAGACATATTAGGAATATTGGGAACAGAGTCTTCAGCAACACGTTGTCTCACCCGAGTCAGGGTGATCAGCGTCCGCTTTCACCCATGATTTTATTGAATTTATCTACAGATAAATTTTCGAATGATTCGCGAGCTACGTCCATAAAAAAGTCAGATTCGCTCTGCGTGATGATCAAGGTCTGGGAAATCTCCTCTGGGGACAAAAGTGCCTCAGAGACAATACGTTCATGCCCGTCGCTCAGAAGCCCGGCTCTGGTCATCGACTGGTTTACTTTTGACACCTGCGGCATCAAAAGAACAGCGAAGGCCATCAGCGAAGCTACGCCGCTGACGGGATAAAGCCATCCTCGCCAGTGAGAGCGAAGCAGATTTCGCGGCGTCATCAATACCGGAGCCGGTTTGATTTCGACCATTTCCACCTCTGCCATGATTTTATCATGCAGGCGATCGAAGAAATCATCGTTCATGGGCAGTTCCATATCGTCGGCGGCTTTTAGGCCTTTGCGCACTTTATCCATGCGATCCATACGGTCCACGTTGTCCATCGATTCTTATCCTTCTGCTTCCGCAAATCTTTGGTTAACCTCGAGGAAGAAGCCACCTACTTCTTCCGTCCAGTTTTTCAATTCAGCCTGCTGTTCGAATGTCTGACGAAGTTTCATCAGAGCATGTCTGTAGTTCGCCTTCGCCGTATCGTATGGGCATTCCATGATATCAGCGATTTCGTTAAAGCTCAGATCCTCGTACACACGAAGAACCAGGGCTGTTTTCTGCTTGAACGGCAGCTTCTCTACTTCATTTTTAAGTATGTCAGAAACCGCCGTATGGACGAGTGTAGTTTCGGCCTCCGCATCTACAGCCAATTGCACATCGTCGATATCCACGGTGTCACGTTTCCACTCACGAAGTTTGTTGCGTGCGGTGTTCACTGCGATCTGGAACAACCAGCTTTTGAAAGAAGAACGACCTTCGAAGGTGTTCAGCTTTTCGTAAGCCTTGATGAACGCTTCTTGCGTCACGTCCTCAGCTGTGTCCATGTCCTTTACGAACCGCAAACTCATACGCAGCACACTTCTCTGATGTCGTTTCACGAGTTCGGAAAAAGAGCGTCTGTCGCCAGACTTTACTTTTTCTACCAGTTCAAGATCCGTTACGTTTAGATCTCTCTCCATACTTTGACTCGTTTCTGTCTAAATTCGGTTAACGTTCTGAATTTTTTTCCCAGAAGAGCCATTCTGCTCCCCCCAGCACCCGGTAAATTCGCCCCCAAACCCGCGATGCTTACTCTCTTTCACTAATGCAACGATGATGCCTGATTTTGAAGAGTCGAAGTGGCCCTAAATATATGAAACAACTTAGGAATTACGCATTTCGTTATGACACCCATAATCATTTCTTATGGGTCAAAACCCCTACTAAATTTTAAGCAGAACTGACGGCTAACATGAAAATCACATCCATATATAGAGGACTGTAAAAATGGCCAAAGCGGCCCTAGACCATAAGGGTAGGGACATCTATTACGTCAGCGACGCAGAAAAACAAAAGCCGCACCTATAATATAGATGCGGCTTTTCAAGATTCCCAGGTTTGGAGGTTCTTCAGTAAAGTCTTGTAAGAAGCCAACCCCGGGATAAAAACTAATATTAAGCTACGATGGTCGTGCGGTTACGGCCACCCTGTTTGGACTGGTACAGCGCCTTATCGGCACGGTCATACACTTGAGTCCATTCGGTTTCATTTGGAAGCTTGGTCGCCACGCCCACAGAAATGGTCACCTGGATCTTCTTGCCTTCAAATGTAAAATCATGAGCTTCAATCGTCTGACGGATACGCTCACCCACTTCGCCGGCCGTTTTGGATGGAGAACCGGAAAGCAGCAGCACGAACTCTTCACCACCATAACGGGCAAAGAAGTCGTTGGAGCGGATCAGCTTGGTGATCACGATACGGCACAGCTCTTTCAGAACATAGTCACCGCCCGGATGCCCGTAGCTGTCGTTGATCTTTTTAAAATGATCGATATCGAAAGTCACAAGACTGAATGGCTCGTTCAGCACTTCGGCGCGTTTCATCGCCTCAGGGCCCTTGTCCAAAAGCGCCCCTTTGGAATGAGCGCCCGTCAACGCATCCTTCTGCGCACGATCGTACATCGCCGCATTGGTCATGGCTTCAATGCTGCCTTTTTCAAGGAACTTGAAGATCACGTTGCCGGTTTTAATCTGATCATTATTCTTCAAAAGGCACGAAGCCAGTGGTGGGATCACCTGACCATTCACGATGGTTTTATTCGTGGATCCCAGGTCGATCACGGATACTTCACTGCCATTGACAGCAAACTTCGCGTGCGAACGGCTCAAACTTTTATCATCAATGTAAACTTGGCTTTCCACAGAGCGGCCGATGACGATGTCACTGGCCGTGATAGGATATTGTTTGCCGACGTAGCCCGGAGGGCCGATCAAAACAACAATTGCCGGCGGAACATCATCCGCCTCTTTAAGACGACCCTTGAAAGTGTCGCTGGCAACAATACTGGTTTTTTCTAAGTTGTCTGAGTTGTCATCGTTGTGAGCCATAGGGAAAAGTATAAAACTTCCCCCCGTCACCTGACAATCATGCTTTCTTCAATTTCTCTTTCGCTAGTCTCTTGCCCAGCTCGACACCCGGTTGATTGAAGGCGTCGATTTCCAGGTAATCGCCCAAGCCCGCAACCACAAGCTGCCAGAACATGAACATGTAACCCAGGCTGTGTTCGTCTAGGACTTTAGTCTTAAGAGTCATCGTGGACACACCACTCTGATTCAATGCCTCCTGCGTGGCCAAACCTTCTGCCCGCAGCAGTTCACCCATCGTGCGACCTTCAAGGTCCTGGGTTTCTTTGAACTGAGCTTTATTGATACGCAAAGAACCCGCCTCGGATTCTTCCACACGCTGGAACACAACGAACTTGTCTTTGGTTCCTTCCATCACCTGCTGCAAAATCGAATGCTGATCCGAAGCCCCCACCGCAGACATTGGCGTACTCACACGCGGAGCCGGTTTCCCCGCACGAGTTTCAGGTTTCCCCAAAGACTCGGCCCAAAGCTGCTGATACCAAGCCCCGAAAGACTTCATACGAGAATTATAAATCCAAAGCAGAGTGATCCATTCTTCACGCTTATAGCTTTGCGCCACCTGAGCCATCGTCTGAGTCACAACCGCCGTGTCATTCAAAGCACGCATCGCCCCCACACGGAATTTTTCAAGATCCAGACCCAAAAACGCCGCCGGCATCATCCCCACCGGAGAAAGCACCGAGAAGCGCCCCCCAACATCCAAAGGAATTTCACAAGTAGGAATAGAATGCTTGCGAGCCCAAGCCATCAAACTGCTGTCTTTGGTTTCAGAAATAACCACACTGTGCTTGGGAAGATCCAACTTTTCTTCAGTGTAAATCTGATCCACAAGCTCAAGCGCACACAAAGACTCAATCGTAGTTCCACTCTTGGAAATGAAAACCCAGGCAACCTCTTTCAGATCCCCCAGCTCTTCAATCAAAGTTTCAAATTCCAGAGCATCCACATTGTCGACAAAGTACATGTTGCGAGCACAGAAAACCTCGGCAATCACACGAGTCCCCAAAGAAGACCCACCAAGCCCAACGATAACAATCTTCTTAAACTTCTCCGCCAGTTCAGTCCCCACTTTATAAGACTGCTGCCACAAAGAAACACGCTCCATCACCTGAGGAAAGCCAATCTCTTTACGTTGCAAAAACAACTTCAAAGACTCCTGACACTTCACCAAAACAGATTCATCAATCCTATGAAACGAATGCGAAATCTCCAACATACGTGCATCTCTTTCTAAGTTAAAAACCGATCCCACCCGCGGCGCTCCCAAAGGGAGCCAGCCCCCACGCGGCGCCCGAAGGGCCAGCCAGAAAACTACTGGGATTTAAAGGGTGATCAAAACGGTCCAGCCGCAAGGCGGAGGACAGCCCTCGCAGTGCAGGCGTGCTCCAAGCACGTCGAAGCGAGAAGGCTGTCCGACAACGCAGTCGGATGGGCCGTTTTCATCGCCCGCTCACGAGATGGCTACGTCTTCTTCGATTTTGTGATAACCCTTCCACTCCTTCAGTCTGCCTCGCGGCCGACCTCCGTCTTCAGGGTATTCGATAAGAACATAGGTTAGTTTCGTGATCTTTCCCAAGGACACAATATCCAAAGAAGTGATCTCAGTCCATGTTCCCGTATTGAAATATTCTTTATTCTCTGACCACTGGCGATACTGATAAACGTGCGTGTGACCAAAGATCACGGTGTGCACGCGGTCATCCCCCAGAATTTTACGCGCTGATTCACTTAAATCCGGAAAGATGGCGCTTTCCGCGATCACCTGGATGATTCGCTTCAAAGGCCAGTGACGGCGCGGATCCTTCACCAGGATGCTTTTCAGGAAGTATCCCATGGCCATAAAGAACGCGCGAATCATTGTTCCGGTTTCGTTCAGGAAAGCCCAGCGGACCATTTTGCCAAAAGGACGGATCTTATCGACATGGGGATAATGTTGTTTGATTTTCAACACCACTTCCAGGAAGAAATGGGATCCAAACGGCAGATTCAGGATCGGTTCCACCAGATCCTTTTTCAGGAAGAACTTTTTGGGATCCATACGATTGGCGGCTTCATGCATATGGCCGTGCTCGATATGAACTCCATCAAAGAAATAAACGATGTTTTTAAAGCGAATCGGCGTGCCGATGACCTGATTCAGGTAGGCGCGGCAGGCAGGCCACAGCATCCCCTGATCGTGGTTGCCGACGATGTAGGTGATGGTGTTACCGGGTTTTGCGGCGAATTCAGACAGCGCGGTAAAGACGGCTTTATGCCCGTTCACGCAGTCTTTCAGAATCTCCAAAGTCACGGATTCAGTGATCACTGACAGGAAGTGGCCTTTGTAATCACACTGCAGGAAGTTCAGGAAATCGCCGTTGATGATCAGTTCGACTTCATAGTCGCGATAGACACCGGTGGAATAGAAGTGGATGAATTCCACCAGCTTTTCCCCGTAATAGAATTCTTCGAGTGAATTGATTCCGCCTTTTTCCAACAGGCGGCCCTTCCCCAAATGGAGATCACTGACGATGATCTTGATTTTTTTCACGGGAGCAGGTTTCGCAAGGGCGGCGCCTTCGCTACTTTCTACCTGGGAAGCGGACTCCATACTACTCAGCTTTCTTCAACGGAACGAGATTCTCTTCTTTCGCCTCCAGGTTCGTCAAAGCCAAACGCAGTGCGCGCTCGGTTCGTTTGACTTGATCCTGATTGGCCTCGATCGTCTTGTTAAGCTCAAGACATTTCTTACGGTAATTATCGAGTTCCTGAGAGAGCTGATCAATCTTTCTTTTTTGTTCTAAAATATACTCATCTTTGGACCGAACAAGAGCGGATTTTTCTGCACGGAGCAATTCCAGGCGGTTTTCCAGCTCGCGTTCGCGGACACGGATCTTTTTGAAGTCGGATTTTAGTCTAGTTTCAAGTTCTTCAACCTTGATGCGCGCCTTGGCAACCTCGTTCTCTTTGTACTGAAGGTTCCCTTTCAGGATCAGGATCTCGCTTTGTGCGGATTCCTGCATCTCGGTTTTCTCTTTTTCGATTTCAGAAATGCGAACGGTCAGGTCATCGGTGCGGGAACGGATGATTTCACCGGCAGAAGCCAGTTCTTCATTTTCACCACGCAGATGCTCCACTTCCCGCTCAAGCTCCAGGATGCGCTGTTGCGCCAGCTTCAGGTTTTCGGCCTGAGCCAGACTGGCATCCACAGAAGTCATCACATTGGCGGCCCCACGGCTGCCACGGAAGTTTCCGACGCTGACTTTGACATCCACTTCAGGCTGGGATTTGCGCGAACCCACACGGGCATTGGCAAAGCCTTCCACTGCGACAGTTTTATCCGCATCAGTGCCGCCCACAGCTGAACTGGTGGCGTTGAAATCCTGTTGAATGGAAACGGTTTTGTCTTCAGCAACTGGCTGGGAGCTGAAAACCGGACGAGTGGAATCGTCATCCATCGCCGACACTGGCATCGAATCCAGGTCATCCGCCGACTGATAGCCTGCATCCGCGGAAGGACCGTCGTAACGTTCCTCTTCACCCACGGACGGACCCATCATGAAGCGCTCGGAAGGCGGCAAATCGCCAAAGCCCTCGGGCATTTCAAAGTCTTCAGATTCAGAAGCCTCCACCTCTGGAATTGCAGGTGGATTGTAAGAACCATCGTAAGAACTTTCATTGGACTCTGCAGAATATTCTGCGCCACCGACAAACTCTGAAGAGTCGATGTCTTTGGCAGCATCTTTCCCAAGTCCCTGTTCCAGACTGTCCCAGATGTTCCCGCCCACGGCAGTCGCATCCAGACGGTTTTCGTCTGTGGCAAGAGCAGGCAGACCGTCATACTCCTCGCTCGCATCGCTTGCACGATACGAGGACTCGGATTGAATCTCCTTGAGATCATCCATCAATGACTCAATCAGATTCTCTGCGGCTGAAGATTTCTTTTTCTTTTTGCTCATGTCTAAGGGAAATATCGGAATTTTCCGGACTTCCCTTTAAGTATAAAACAAAGCCGGATCAATATCAGGATCTAGGTCCGGGGTGTCTCATTCTGCGACGGCTCCGTGCGCTGACGGGCTTTTCTCTGGCGCCATTCCATAAAGAAAAAGACGGAAACAAAAAATATAAGGGGGATGATGATAACCAAAAGATTCAAAAACTTCTGTGGAAGTTCCATAGGGTCTCCTTAGTGAGGGCGACCCTACCCTCGATAAACTTCCGCAAAAATCGCGGAACCCGATGAAACTATTCAGTTGTTTTCATCGTAAACGAACCCATAAATTTTGTCCACCAAAGCCGGTTGTATGCAGTCCGATATTTGATCAACTCTTGTTAATGGCATTCAAGCAATCCATGCGTCCGACAAATTACAGTTGCGTCCAATTTTTCTGGGCCTGAGACATATTCATGTTTTTCACAAAACTCCGTAATGTAGATATAAACAAAGGATAGTTAAATGACAGCAACAGTGACTTCACTAGAGTTCAGCGAAAGAATGGCTGGCTTTTTTGTCGCAAAAAAATTCACACTGCGCCCTTCCGCACCGCTGCCACAATCGGAATTTCAAAAAGAGTCCGAACGTTTTGACAAACTGCCGTTTGAATTCAATTTGCAGATTCATGTCCCGGATCTGGCAAAGTTTCATGCTGACAACAGCACCCCTTCCAAAGTTTCAGGCACCGTGACCGACATCCGTTTTGGCGATGAACTGCCCATTCTTGAAGGCCACTTTCATTTATTCACCCGACCTGCCGCCAGCCCCAACATGGACACCGCCAAAGAAATGCACTACACGCTTTTCTTTCAGGACCGCGAAGAAAAAAAATGGACCCTGTTTGGCTTTAAGGACGTGATCAAAGAAGACACCTCTGAGATCTGGCAACAGACCACGACGTTGTATTTCTATCTGTGGGAAGGGCATTCCACCTATGAAAACTTTGGTGAAAAAAAGGTCCAGGGTGTCGGGGTTCTGCGAATTTCTTTGAAGGACTTTATCAAGCAGATGGGCACTTTCAAGACCAATGCCGCCAATTCGATGGAGGACAAGGAAGCCATCTTGAAATATTTCAAAGCCTTCCTGGGAAATCTTTGGGAGGTCTATGCCCCATTTATCTTCACCACCTCCTCCGCGCGCTGGAATGAACATATTTATCCACCACACACCACACAAGGGGTGGCTTTGGGGGAAAAGACACTGCACCCGCTTGATACGCGCGACGGCTTAAGTATATCCATTCAAAGATTCCACTGCGCCCCTCAAAAAGATGTCGTACTGCTATTGCACGGGCTGACCACTTCAACTGACATGTTCATCATGCCTGAGCACGAAAATCTGGTGAATCATCTGCACGGCGCCGGGTACACCGATGTGTGGTCGCTGGACTGGCGGGGCAGCGGACGTTTTAATTACAATCTTTCCCCGCATGGCTACACCATTGATGATATCGCCAAATACGATATCCCCCGCGCCGTGGAATTCATTCGCGAGCAATGCGGCAATGACGTGCGCATTCATGTGGTAGCCCACTGTGTGGGTTCACTGGCATTCATGGCATCGCTGGCTGCCGGCTATATCACTGATATCGCCAGTGTCATTTCAAACAGTGTGTCTTTAACTCCGCAAGTGCGCTGGCAGTCGAAGCTGAAAATGATGGTGGGTCCGGAAATCTTTGAAAAAGTTTTTGGTTATGCCTATGTCAGCCCGCGAATCCCCTATATGCCCGGGCGCGCCTTTGGTAAATGGCTGTACTGGATGGAGCGGTCTCTGCGCAGTGAATGCCGCGAACCAGCCTGCCACATGGTCAGCTTCATGTGGGGCTGGGGCTTCCCGGCAGTTTACAATCATCGCAACCTGCATCCAGCGACTCACCGTCGCCTGATGGATCTGTTTGGGGGAACCAGTTTTCACTATCACAAACACATCCGCAAAATGCTGATGGCTCAGCACTCGCTTTCCTTTGATGGCCAGATCAACTATCTGGAGAAAATGAAGCTGCTGGACATGCCGCCGACACTGCTGATTTCCGGCAGCGACAATCATATTTTCCCGGGCTCAAACAAAAAAACCTATGACGAACTGAAAACCACCAAGAACGCGGGCCGGATCCAGTACAAGGAATTTGCCCAGTACGGACATCAGGATGTTTTCATGGGACAATACTGCCACACAGAGGTCTTCCCCCAACTGGTGGAGTTCCTGAAGCAAAACTCTTTGCAACAAACACCGGCTGCCGAAAAGCCGAAACTTCGCATTGCCTGAGGCACTATGAAATTGGACTATGACTATATCGTGATCGGTTCTGGTTTTGGCGGATCGGTCATGACCTGCCGCTTGGTTGAAAAAGGCTATAAAGTCTGCCTGATGGAACGTGGCCGTCAGTGGAAGATAGGTCAATTTCCACGTCGCCCCCACGATGTGCAACAGCGTATGTTCTGGGATCCCGAAGACCAGAAATACGGTCTGATGGAAATGCGGGATACGCCGGAAAGTGATGTCCTGTCGCTGACAGCCAGCGGACTGGGTGGTGGCAGTCTGATTTATGCCAATGTTCTTTACCGAATGCCCGACAGATTCTTCCAGGGCTGGCCGCAGATCTACAACCGTAAAAGTCTTGATCCATTTTACGACCGGGTTCTACATATGATGGAGGCCAAGCCCTACCCTTATGAAACGCAAAACTACTACAAGGCCACTCCAAAAACCGCGCTTTTAAAAAGGTTGGCGGAAGAAATGCCGCCACCGCCGGATTCGGTCGGAAAACCCAGCTTTAATCTGCCGCCCTTGGGGGTACGTTTTGAAGGCAGCTTTCCCGGACATCAAACCCACAACATGCATGGGGCCTTGCAATCCAAGTGCAACAAATGCGGTGATTGCGACATCGGTTGTAACATCAATGCCAAGAACTCTTTGGATTTGAATTATATTTTCCGCGCCCGGAATTTGAAGACATCTGAACATCCTGCCGACATTCGCACTCACGCGGATGTGGTGCGTATCGAGCACTTTGGTGACTATTATAAAGTGACTTATGTCATTCCGGAATTCCCACAACAAGAAACCACTTTTACTGCGAAAAATGTGGTGCTGTCAGCCGGGTCTATCGGATCGACTTCCCTGCTGTTGAAAATGAAAAAACAGGGGCACCTGCCAAAATTGAACATCTGGCTGGGAAAAAAGTGGAGCGGCAATGGTGATTTGCTGGGATTGATTTTTGGATCCCGCGAAAATATCGACGCCACCAATGGTCCGGTTATTACCGGTGCAATTGAATATAACTTCAAGGACTATGACGATGGTTATCACCATGGAATGTACCTGCAGGAGGCCGGATTCCCGGTGGGCTTTGCCTGGTATCTTTCCGGAAAAATCCCTCAGCTGCCGGGCATTCGCGGACTAGGGACGCTGTTTGCCCGCAGTATCAAGAAATACGTCTTTAAGATTCTGAATCTCGAAAGCCGCGACCAGGTCAACGTCGGTGAAGAGTTCGCCCAGGCCATTGATCGCGCGGACTTCACCAAGCGCTGCTTTGTGCTTTTGGGCATGGGTCGTGACAAACCCGACGGAGAAATCCGTCTGCGCTCGGACAATCAGGCCATCATCAAATGGAAAAT
This sequence comes from Bdellovibrio bacteriovorus str. Tiberius, assembly GCF_000317895.1. Classification (NCBI taxonomy): domain Bacteria; kingdom Pseudomonadati; phylum Bdellovibrionota; class Bdellovibrionia; order Bdellovibrionales; family Pseudobdellovibrionaceae; genus Bdellovibrio; species Bdellovibrio bacteriovorus. Next base: position 717,603 of record NC_019567.1, on the reverse strand, counting down.
GGACGGCAGCAAATTGCACTTTGATCGCCTGCGCACGCAAATGAAGAAAATCGCCGAGCGTATTGGTGGAGTTTTTGTCGACAACCCGCTGACTCACTTGAATAAAGTCGTGGCCGTTCACCCTCTGGGCGGTTGCCCGATGGGGGAAACCTCTGACACGGGCTTCGTAAATCCACTGGGCGAAGTGTACGGATATAAAGGTTTGTTCGTCGTAGACGGCAGCATCCTGCCCTCTTCCACTGGCCCCAACCCTTCACTGACCATTGCCGCGGTCGCCGAATACATCGCTGAGCAGATTCCAAACAAAGTAACCACAAAAAGCAAAGAGACCCAGGAAGCCTAGGTCTCTTTGTTGTTTCAAAATCGTTTTGTCGAATCAGTTCCAGTCGGTGTAGTGATCCAGACCACCGCTGTCATCCCAGTTTTCATCCGAAAGAATCAACTTGATTCCAAACAGTTTTTCACCCCAATAGCTTTTGCAGGTAATTTCATAATCCTGGAATGAATTTGCCGCACGCTCTTTCAATCCACCCACCACAGGAATTGCGCGGTTGACCTCGCTCAGATTATTCGTCGTCGTGTAATTCACTTTGGCAGAACCGTAATATCGCAGCGAATTGGACGATTCCAGAACATAACCATGGCTTTCCTGAACGCTGGTCAAAAAGTAATTGCCATTATTTTTCGGAAAATCCTCAACCATGATCGGAGCTGCCCCGCCAAAACAAAGGGAGGGCAATGTGCCAGATTCACAGTTTAGTGGAGATGAGGTGGGCTCGGCACCAGGAGGCACATAGCCTCCAGTTGTCACTGTCGTTGGGTTGCCTTGAGCATCGGGCGGACCAGGGCTGTCCTGGGGCGCATCATCCGAGCGAAGATAATAGTACGGCGTAAAGCTAAGAATCGGACAATAGGCAGGCTGAAGAGAACCCATTTTAAACTGCACCTCACTATAGTAAAGCTGCGCCTCTGGAATCGAGACTTCACAAAGAAGGTCTGTGCTGGGGGAATTTGGATTTATCGAGCAGGTTTTCCAGTTCTGAAACTCAGCGGTTTCAGCCGCTGACTCCCAGCGAGTGCCCACCTGCAGGTAAACATAACTCCCAGCTGGCACGCCATCTGGCAGAGGCGTTGTCGGCGTGGTGGGTGTCGTCGGTGTTTCCGTGCTTGGTAAATCCGTCGGTATAAGAGCCTTCGGCTCTTCTGAACAAGAAATCACAGATACTGCCAAAAACAAGAATGCCAATAGTAAATATACTGCTGTTTTCATGCCTTAAACATCGGAAGCGCAGCAACGGGCAACAGAGGCATAAACAAGAATTGTTTGCTTCTTGCCTAAAAACCAGACTTTCAGTAACAAACAATGTTCAATTTATCTTCAATTCACAAAACATCTTAACAAAGAAAAAAGGCCTCCAGGGTGGAGGCCTTTGACAGGATCTTAAACAGTGATGACTTTTTTGTATTCAGTCAGGCGTTTTTCAAGATCGCCCAAAGTCACATTCGCCAAGGCTTTTACAGAGAAATCCTGGATCGTATGGGAAGCCATCATGGAACCCATGATGCAGGCTTGTTTCAAATTCGCGATAGTTGGAACTTCCTTCTGAGCTGCCAGATAACCGAAGAAACCACCAGCAAAGGTGTCACCCGCGCCCGTTGGATCAACAACTGTCGGGATCGGCATTGCTGGAAGGATGAAGTAGCCTTCGTCCTTCGTGTACATCGCAAAACCGTACTCACCGCGTTTGATAACAACAGCCTTAGGGCCCATAGCAGTGATCATCGGAGCTGCAGAGATCGCATTGGCAGCGCCTGTCAGCATCTTGGCTTCACCTTCATTGATCAAAACCAGATCCACCTTTTTAAGAACATCAATCAGCTTGTCCTTTTTGATGGAGATCCAGAAGTTCATGGTGTCCATGCCAACAAACTTAGGGGATTTCACCTGCTCCAGAACCTGCAATTGCAGTTCAGGGGCGATGTTTGCCAGAAACACGAAAGAAGAATCTTTGAAATGCTCTGGCAGTTGCGGATTGAAGTCCGCAAATACATTCAGATCGGTTTTCAAAGTTTTTGCTTCGTTCAGGTCACCTTCATAGGAACCCGCCCAATGGAAGGTTTTGCCCGGAACCTTGGAAAGACCCGCCAGGTCCACACCACGGTTGTTCAAAAGATCATAGTCCTTCTGGTCATAGTCTTCACCAACCACACCAACAACACGGACTTTGGAAAACAGTGATGCTGCCAAAGAGAAATAGTTCGCAGAACCGCCCAAAGCACGGTCCACTTTACCGGATGGAGTTTCAATGGAATCGTAAGCCAGACTGCCGACAACAAGAATTTCAGACATAATGTTACCTCTATTGTTGATTGTTTTGTTCTGCTTCTTGCGCAGCCAAAAGTTCACGTTTGTATTTAGGAAGACCCGCGAGACGAGAGTTGGAAATATCCATCGTCTGAGGACGCTCTTTCACCGTCGTCAACTGACCGCAAGCCGCGAAGATGTCACGACCCATGGAGCGACGAAGAAGAACATGCGCGCCCAGATTCATCAATTCAGTGTGGAACGCCTGGATCGTGTCGTCATCAGGACGCTCGTAACCAGAACCCGGGTGTTCATTGAACGGAATGATGTTGATTTTGCACGGAACGTCTTTCACCAGTTTCACCAGCTGACGAGCGTGCTCCAACTGATCAGTGATACCTTTCAGCAGTACGTATTCGAAAGTGATCTTGTCTTTGGAAACACGGTAGTGCTCTTTACAAGCTTCCAACAATGTCTTGGTGTCCCAGCGTTTATTGATTGGCATCACCTGAGTGCGGATCTCATCGTTAGGACCGTTCAAGCTGACTGCCAGGCGGACCTTCGCATCAGCCACACGCCACATTTCCGGCACGATACCGGAAGTGGATACCGTGATCTTTTTACGGGACAGATTGATACCCCATGGGGAATGAATCACGTCGATCGTTTTGAAAACTGCTTCCGGATTGTCCAGCGGCTCGCCCATGCCCATGAATACGATATTGGTGATGCGCTGGCCTTCAGCCAGACGGTCGTGAACCTGCATGAACTGACCCACGATGTCTTCTGTGCGCAAACGGCGTTTCAATTTCTGTTTGCCCGTGAAGCAGAATTTGCAGGCCATGTTACAGCCCACTTCAGAGGAAATACACAAAGTCAGACGGTCTTCAGACGGAATCACAACCGCTTCAACGGACATGCCGTCTTTCATGTCGAACAGGAATTTCTGGGTGCCGTCAACCGACTTCAAGTGCTGAAGAACCGGAGGCAGCTCGAAAGAAAGCATGGATGGAAGATCCTGGCGGAATTCCTTGGACAGATTGGTCATCTGCTCCGGATCAGTCACACGCTGTTCGTAAACCCATTTGAAAATCTGCTGAGCACGGAACTGCTCTTTGCCTTTGCTTTTGATATAGGCTTTCAGATCTTCCAGTGTCAGGGAGTAAAAATTGACAGGTTGATTTTCAAGGGGTTTGGCGACGTTGTCGTCAGAATAATTAACGGGCGCAAGAGTGCTGCCGGCGTTTGCTTCCATCTTCGGGCTCCTTGGCTTTTTACAGCCGTGCTTGTTACAGCTGGGACCTTACCTTCACTAAGGCTGATCCCGTTGGTTAAAGGATTATGTGTGCGGCGTTTGTAGCACAAGCACCCCCCTTTTCCTAGGGATTTCATATAATTGGGGGCCCATTAAGGGGGCTTCAGAGTCTTTTTCAGGAATTCTTACACTCTCTGCCCAGTCAGTGACCACCCTCGTCTGTGTTTAAACCGGGTTTTCCAGACACAGGGCCTTGGAAAGAATCCAGCCTCCCCAGTCCCTCCTTCTTTTTTTCCTACGGCGCCCTTATAGTGGGCGCATGATTTGGCCCTTTATTTTCCTGTCTTATGCAAGTTTGTTTGTTTTCGGCCTGACCGACAACATTCGTGGGCCGCTCTTTCCCGAAATTCTGCGCCAATTTGGAGTCAGCGACGGCACGGGTTCGCTGATGTTTGCCTTTTCCAATATCTCAGGTCTGATTTCCAGTTATGCCTGCCGCTATCTTTTGCGCCGCTATGACCGCCTGACTGTTTTGCAGGCCGGGACGGTGGGACTGATTGTCTCTTTGCTGGGGCTTGCGGTGTCCCCGGTCTTCCCGATGTTCTTGATCTTCAGTTTTGGCTTTGGCTTCAGCATGGGTATTCTGGGCTTGGTACCCAACGTGCTGGTCCCCATGGGTTCAAGCCCCGAGCGCAAACAACAAATGCTGGCCGGACTGCACACCATGTATGGCCTGGCCAGTTTGCTGGCGCCACTTCTTGCCGCCTCCGTCGAGTATCTGACTGGCAGCTGGCGCTGGACGTTCGCCATTGCCACCGTGGGGCCGTTGAGTCTTTTCATTTACACTCTTCATCCCAGCCACAAGTCGCTGCACACCCGTTCGACCGTTACGGATGATCAACACCGCGCCAATAAAAAGAAGAACCTGAAGCCACAGTTGTTCCTGGCGATCATGCTGAGCTTTGCTGTCGCCGCCGAAATCATGGTGTCTTCCCGCCTAGCGCTTTACATGCAAAGAACCTGGAACTTTTCAATGGAGTCCTCCAGCATTTATGTGACCTACTTCTTTGTTTGCATGATGCTGGGTCGATTGGCGTTTGCTGTCATTCATTTCAAACAAAGTGCAAAGTTTCTTCTGTCGGCTTCTTTGGTGGCAAGTTTGATTGTCTTGCTGGCAGGCATTTACGTGCACCCTCTGTTCCTGGCGGGTACCGGTTTGGCAATAGCCCCGTTTTACCCTTTGGCTATTTCGTGGATTTCCTCTGAGTTCCCCGAAGACCTGGATACGGCCGTCACTTATATGATGACGACAGACTCTCTGATGCTGATTGTAATGCACGTTGCGATTGGCAAACTGACAGACTTGATCGGGATTCAAAATGCGATTCTGGCGGGCTCGTTGTTCCTGGTGGGTTCCTTTATGATGGTAAACAGTTATGCGTGGCTGTTTAAGAGGTCCAAATGCGTATAAGTATTCTTTTCGTTTTACTTCTCAGCTTCAATCCGGCCTTTGCAGGGCTTGAGCTTCCGCATGAAAGCCAGCTGGCCTCTTTGATGCTGAATCAAAACGACGATGAACTTTACTTGCGCGGGGTGATTCCTCACTCCCGCCCCAGTTCCTTGTGTGGTCCCGCAAGTGCGATCAACTGGTTGCAGCTTGAAAACAAGTCCCTGTCCAAATCCCAGCAGGTTGACCTGCTGGCCCAGGCCGCAAGTGTGAGTCTTGCCCAGGGCACAGATGTGAATCAGGGACTGATCGAACCACAGCTGGTGCAGTACTTGAAGAATCTGGATCAACTGACGGGACGAAATAACCACTACGGTGGAAAAGGCCGTCACTTTGGCGCAACTGAACTGACAGTTTCTGATCTGCTGTCTTCTGAACCACAGATTCTGCTGCTGCGCTATGACTCCCGTCCACGCCCGGCGCAACCACCGATAGGACGCGGCCGCAGCCCGCGCATTGGCGGTGATCGAGATGGCGGTCGTGATATGGGAATTCCTATCTTGGATGAAAACGAAATCCGCGGATTCCACTTTGTCCTGAAAGTCGCCGCAGACTCGGCGTCTCAGGAAATATTGTTCATCGATCCCGAAAATCCAGGACGTTATTCCCGCGCCCGTCTTGAAATTCGCAACAATCCCCGCAATCAAAAACCGGAAGTGCGCGTGCTGCCGCACTCAGCGAAGGATCTGGTCAGCTTCTCTGGCGGTGGGATGCTGATCTGGACGGCGCTTTCAGCAATTGAGAAAAATCCTTAGCAATCACGTCGGGGCTAATTCAAAAGCCTCAGTTTGTGGCCTGCGATGGTCCCGTTTTGGCAGTTTCAATTATCACTGCTTCCGCAAACCCGCATAATCTGAATGAAGCAACTGTTATTGCGGGAGTCCTATGAGTTTGCCTAAGGTAATTACAAGATCTGCCTCGTCGTCTGAATCCACAGCGGACACGCCCCTCTGCCCAATCAAGCTGAACGAGGAACGGGAAAACGGGCGCAAACTGATTTTGGGGTTGCTGACAGAGCTGGTCAGTGACAGTTCAAGCCTGTCCATCAATGTCGAAATCGGTGAACGCACCACCGTTTATCATGTGGGCTGCAAAAAAGAATGCATTGGACAAATTCTGGGATCCAAAGGACGGAATATCGGCGCGATCCGAACCCTTATCTCTTCCATTTCAGCTCGGAAAGGATTCCGCGCAATAGTTGAAGTTCCTTATTTTAGTGACTAAGATAGGGAGTGCAATTCCGGAACACACTTCTTCTTATTTCAGTCTCTCTCTTTGGTCTGCCGACACTGGCCTCGTCGCCTTTAACAACTGTGATAGGCGAAAACATGTCGGCCCCGTGGTATTTTGCGGATTCCGGGGCATCTCCAAAGGGGATCACCGCTGATTATGTGCGCGCCCTCGCGAACGAACTGGGCCGCAAAATTGATATTCTTGTGCTGCCAAAGTTTCGCATCAGGGAAAATTCGCAAAAGAACAAGATTGATCTGAACTGCTATACATCCCGCGAATGGGCCCAGGTCCGCGAGGCTGACGTTTTTTGGTCTGAGCCTCTTTTCACTTCAAAGAATTTGATTGTTTCTAACACCGCTGGCGTAAAATCTTTGGATCAACTGAAAAAACAGCGGATCGGCACTGTCCTGAAGTACCGATATCCAGCCCTGCAAGACAGTTTCAGTGCAGGGACACTCTTACGGGATGATTCCCCTAATGAAGATGCCAATCTGCAAAAGCTGGATGCTTCGCGCTTTAACTATGCGGTGGTTGAAGAAATACATTTGGCTTATTATCTTAAGCGCCACAAAAGTTCAAAGATCCAAAGACGTGGACTTGTCATCGAGGAAATCCCTGTGCGCTGCTGGCTGCGCCGCGATTCTCCTCTGAAGATTTCTGAACTGAATCGTGCCATTGCCCAGATGAAGGCTAACGGCACGATGGAGAAGATTTTTAAAAAATACAGATAGTCCACTAAGGACGCGGGACCCATTTCACGATATTCTCGCCAACAAAAATAATTTTTCGCCCCGACACACAAATACTGAAAGCGCTGCCAATCTCAGACTGCTTAACTCCATTTGAAAGGGACCCCGTATAACCGGGACTTGTACTAAGCACCCCGGCAATCGTGGTGACGACGGCACTTGGGGTGATCTTGCGAATTGTGGCTTCTCCCCACTCGGCAACATAGAGATTCCCTGAAGAATCCGTCGCGACAAAATGCGGTTGAGAAAAGCGGGCATTGCTTCCCATGCCGTCATCATTTCCGCCCTGACCGGCAGCCCCGGCGAAAGTGGTCACGACTCCGGCGACGGTGATTTTACGAATGACGTTATTGTCAGTGTCCGCCACAAAAATATTCCCCGACGGAGTGACGGTGATGCCCGCCACGCGGGAAAAGGTCGCGCCAGTTCCGGTTCCATCATCACTTCCCTGAATGCCCACTTGCCCTGCCAAAGTTGTCACGACACCAGCCAAGGTCACTTTTCTGACTGTGTAATTTCCGGAATCAGAAACATAAAGACTTCCAGCCCCATCGCTGGCGATGCCGGCGACTCCGCCAAAACGAGCCGATGTCCCCGTCCCATCGGCGGAACCGGAGTTGTCGTAGTCCCCCGCCAACGATGTCACCACGCCACCCGGGGTGAGCTTTCTGATTCGATACTCATCGGCTATGTAGATATTGCCGTCCTCCGCCACCGTCAGCTTCGTGGGGTACGAGAAGCGGGCCGCCGCCCCGGTTCCATCCGCAGACCCAATCTGACCAGGACTTCCGGCTATCGTAGTTACATTCCCAGAGGGTGTGATTTTTCGAATCGTTCTATTCATTGTATCAGCAACATAGAGATTACCGGCTGGATCGGCCGCAACTCCTTCGGGGCTAAAGAAGGAAGCCGCAGTCCCCGTCCCATCCGCCGACCCATCACTGTCCCCAGCCAACGATCCTGCCACCAGGGTTACAACTCGCGCAGGTGTGATCTTGCGAATCGACGCATTGTCAGAATCGGTGACAAACAAATCCCCGGAGGCATCAATACCTATGCCCGCCGGCCCGGCAAATCGCGCCGCGGTCCCTGTGCCATCCACCGCACCATAATCACCATAGGATCCTGCAAAGTTGCTGACCACGGCCGAGGAGGTCACTTTTCTAATAGCAGAATTACCGTAGTCTGCCACATACAGATTGTCAGAGCTGTCGATGGTGATTCCGATGGGCCAACTAAATCGAGCGGCGGTGCCAGTCCCGTCAAGAGCACCTGTGGCATTGGCCAGTCCCGCAAAGGTCGTCACGACCCCGGCCGGTGTGATTTTACGAATCGTACTGCAGCTTGAACACACTACAAAAAGATTCCCCGCCGAGTCTCCCACAATACCGGTGGGGTAATTAAAATGTGCGGCAGCACCCGTTCCGTCAGTACAACCATAGGTGCCGTCACCGGCAAAAGTCGTCACAACCCCGGCTGGCGTCATTTTGCGGATCATGTTGTTATTTTTATCAGTGATATAAAAGTTGCCATCTGCAGCCAAGGTGATGTCTTCGGGATTGTTGAATCTTGCCGCAGATCCGGTTCCATCAGCCGTGCCGGCGTTCCCGGGTGACCCCGCCACCGTCGTCACGACAGCTGCCGGAGTGATTTTGCGAATGGTGTGGTTGTTTCCTTCCGTAACAAAAAGATTTCCACTGCCATCGATGGTGATCCCTGTCGGGTAGTCAAACCGGGCACTGTCACCCGTTCCATCCGCATGGTCGAAAACACCAAATTTCCCGGCAAAGGTTGAAACAACGCCATTGGAAATCTTGCGAATGACAGAGGCGTTGCTGTCCACGATAAAGATATCTCCAGCCGCATTGACAACCGCATCACGAGGCTCCCTGAATCGAGCGATACTCAGCGGTCCATTGATCATCGCCGAGGCATCGAACTGACCAGCCAGGAGCTGCAACCCCACATGTCTTTTCTGCCAGAAACCACCACCGAATCCGAGAGCGTTCATTGACAGCAGCAACGAAGAAACAAGAGCTGCGAATGTCGTAACTTTTTTTAGCATTCTCCCCCCGGATCCTGCCACTTAGTTAAAGCCTTCAACCCACGAAACATAGACAACTGTTCCCACCTTCATAAAGGAATAGATCACATGCCCCACACCCGGTGTGGCATTGGCGGGCTGGTAACGGAACGTCGAACCTGAATTCGTGAAACTGCAGGCACCCGTGTGTGTGTTATTTTGTACGGCGATGGTGTACGTCGCACCTTCCGCCATGTTCACCAGATCCCACGAAGTTCCAGAACAGCCCGTCGAAGTGTGCTGGAAATTTCCGAGTGAAAGATCGAAGCTCATCGGGCTTAAGTCATTCACCTGAGCCGAAGCGATCGTTCCATTGACCTTCAGTTTTACGTCCGGATCACCAGCCACGCCAATTCCGACATTCCCCGAAGAATAAGCCGTAAGAACTTTGGTGTTATTGGTAAACAAAGCCACTTGTCTTACTCCATTAGATCCAAGAACAACAGTATTGGAAACACCGCTGGCACTGCTGTTCCCCCAGCCCACGAAACCTTCCGGCCCACCACTGCTATTAAAGAACTCGACTGAGCTTACTCCGCTGCCGCTATTGTTCTGAACGCTGATCGGCCCCTGCCCCGAAGAGTTGTTCGTTACGGTCAAATTGCGATCCGCAACTGTGGTGCCGATGGCCACCTTGCCCGCGTTATAGTAGATGTCGGAACCCGAGACTCCCCACTGGCTGGTGGGAATGTTCGTGTTACAAATGATCGAACTGGTCCCATCCGAAGTACACATCTTGTTCGCCGTGATCCCTGAGACCCCCACCAGCGGCACATTTCCAGAAACTGCCCCCGTGTCTCTTGTACCGGCAGATCCGATGCCCAAACTTGTCCGGGCCGATCCCGCGCTGGTAGCGCCGGTACCGCCGTTGGCAATGGACAAAGTCCCCGTCACATCTGACGACAAAGCCACCAGTGCGTTCACCCAGGTTGAGCCATTGTAACGAATATGTTGACCTGCCAAGGGCGAGGTTACAGTGGCAGCAAACTTGCCATTGAAGTTGTCATAGTCCGTTTTACTGATCAGACCCGCTGTCACGGTGGCTGTCGACGCCATCGGAATATTCAAAGTATGCGTGCTGGTGGCCGAACTGAAGGCCGGGGCTGTTCCCGCAGTACCAATTGCAAATGTCTGCGTTGCCGCAGTCAAACCACCCAGTGAAGTGATGCCTCCTGCCGCGGGAGTCGTCCACGAAAGTGTGCCTGATCCATTCGTCGTCAGAACCTGATTGGCACTGCCATCTGCTCCGGGCAAAGTGTAAGTGATGTTGTTCCCGGAAGCCGGTGCCCTGAATCCTGAATAACCAGAAGTTGCTCCTGATGTTCTGATTTCGCCTTTCACATCCAACGCGGAGCCCGGAGCTACCGTGCCGATACCGACGTTACCAGCGTAGTCAATTCTCATGCGCTCCAAGGCCGTGGAACTTCCCACCGGGCCCGTATAGAAAAGCATGTTCGTCGGCGTATTGGTTGCTGTGAAATTCTGATGGGCAGTGACGTTGATACCCGCCGCCGGCCGGAAGCCAGTAGCATATCCCGAATACCAAAGTCTTCCGATGATCGTTCCTGCCGTTGTTGCTGTCGGAGAAGCTTTGGTGCCACCCGCATTTTGAATCCACAGCCCCACGGCCCCCGCGCCACCATAGTCTGTGATCTGCATCTTGGTGGAATATCCGGAAAAGTTATCCGGGCTTTCAACACTCAGGCTTACGTTGTCATCGGAAGTCCCCGAAACGGTCATCCCAGTAGCACCGAGCCTCATTCTTTCAACACCCGCCGTAGCTAAACCAAGCGTGTCGGCCGCCGCACCGAACATACCGGTGTTGGTGTCACCAACCAGAGCGTAACCCGGAGCCGCGGCGGTTCCCGCAACCGCTTTCAAGGTGCCGGTCATATTCACTGTACCGTCAGCTTTGAAATCGCCCGCACCAGCACTGGGCGTGTACCAGCTTAAATTCCCCGAAGCATCGGACTGCAGGGATTGCCCCGCTGTCGGCACCGCCGCTGGCCAGGTCAGATTGTAACTGGCGGCCAAAGCCGTCGGTGCTTTTAAATATACTTTCTCTGGCCCCGATGAGTCTTTGAAGTAAATCCCTTTGGTCGCATCAAAGGTCAAATCCCCGGTCATAGTGTCTCCAGCGTCATTCACCGGAGTGTACCCCAAGGCCGTCGTCACATTTCCTGAAGTGATATTCGCCCCAGGCGCCTGGCAGACAAAGCCAGTTGCTGTCCAAGTCGGAACATGGCTCGTGGTCGCACAGGCGAAGTTGTAGAACTTGCCAGTGCTGTCTTTCATGGCAAACGAAGTCGTTGCGGTGTTCACTCCCGTGAAATCCAGATCCGCGCCGACAATCGTGCCATTGGCAATCTTGGCCGACGTCACCGCATTTGCCGCAATTGTCGCTGCTACTGACCCGGGACCTGTGGCCGTGACGTCACCGGTCAGGGCTGTCACATAATTTCCTGCAGCCTGCTTTGCAGCGAAAGAGTCATAATCTGTTTTGGAAATAAGCCCCGCGGTCACCGATGCCGTAGAAGCCATTGGAATATTCAATGTGTGTGTGCTGGTCGCTGAACTAAATGCCGGCGCATTTCCACTGGTGCCGATCGCAAAAGTCTGTGTCCCTGCTGTCAATCCGCCCAGGGACGTGATTCCGCCAGCTGCGGGGCTGGTCCACGACAGCGTGCCGGAACCATTGGTGGTCAAAACCTGGTTATTGGTGCCGTCAGCGCTGGGAAGAGTATAAGTGATATTATTTCCGGATGCGGGAGCTCTAAAGCCCGTATAGCCGGAGGTTGTTCCTGATGTTCTGATCTCACCTTTCACTTCCAAGGCAGAACCCGGAGTTAAGGTGCCGATACCGACATTTCCAGAAGGCAAAAGCACCATCCGGTCTACATTGGGCGACCAGCCATTACTTAAGGTGATATTTCCGGCGTTAGCATGAAGTCTTAAACCACCAGAATTGACTGTATCAGAATACAGCATCAATGAATCGGCCCATGCCGGATGATTGCTATACCCATCAGACAAAGCTGTCAGTCCTCCAGTGGCCCCATCACCCTCAATGAAAAGACCGCTTTCAGTGTCCCCACCCGAAACTGTATCTTTAACAACAAGAAACGAACTGGGCCCCTGCACCGTCATCCCGGAGCCATCAAGCCTCATCCTCTCAACACCGGCAGTGGAAAATCCTAGAGCATCCGCCGCCGCACCGAACATGCCCGTGTTGGTGTCTCCAACAAAAGTGTAGCCTGGAGCTGCCGCCGAGCCGACCACGGCCTTTAACGGCCCCGTCATGTTCACCGTGCCATCTGCTTTAAAGTCCCCCGAAGCCGCCGCCTGACAGACAAAGCCCGCCACGGTCCACGTTGGAACGTGGCCAGTCGTCGCGCACGCGAAATTAAAGAACTTGCCGGTGCCGTCTTTCATTGCAAACGAAGTCGTCGCCGTGTTGACTCCGGTAAAGTCCATATCCGCACCAACTATAGTGCCATTGGCGATCTTCGCCGAAGTCACCGCGTCTGCGGCGATTGTTGCCGCCGCAGAACCAGGTCCCGCCGCCGTCACATCCCCGGTCAACGCGGTCACGTAATTTCCTGCGGCCTGCTTTGCTGCAAAGGCATCGTAGTCTGTTTTGCTTAAAAGACCCGCGGTCACACTCGCGGCAGAAGCCATCGGGATATTCAAGGTGTGCGTGTCTGAAGCCGAACTCCACGCTGGCGAGGTGCCGGTCGCACCAATGGCCAAGGACTGCGAATTCCCCGATTGCCCGCCAAAGGAAGTGATACCGGAACCGGCAATGCCCAGCGCTTGGGCCGCTGACCCATTCCAGATTTTCACTTGATTGGCGTCACTGTTAAACCAGGCATAACCTTTGTGGGTCGCATTCAAAGTCCCCACCAAAGTGGCTTCCTGCGCATTGGAGTAAGTTCCCAAACCCAGGACGCCAGTCATGGTGCCACCACTGCGCTGCAAAGCACCTGTGATGCGGGCATCATCCCCCGCAGCCACGCTGCCAGCGCCCGTGCCGACGTTCACACCCAAAGCTCCGGAGGAATAAGTCAACGGCCCATTCACCGTCACCGCAGAATAAGATCCCGCCCCATTACGCTGAACGATTCCCGTGGTCACCATAGAAAGCAAATCGGTGGCGAAAATGTCGCCCCATTTAACTCCGGCAGCTTCGGCGCTGTCGGCGATCAACGCCTTGCCGTCGGAACCCACCGCCATACGCAGGTTGGCCGTTCCATCATGCACAAGCACATCCCCTTTGGTGGTTAACGGAGACAACGCACCGAAGGCCGCTGTCGCTGTGGTTTGTCCCGTACCACCTTTGGCAATCGGCACCGTATTCAGAGTGATGGCGTTATAAGTCCCGGTGACATCGCCGCCAAAGTTGGTCGCTGTTCCCAGCTTCGCCGCGAAAGCCGCATAGTCGGCGTTGCTCAGTAAACCCGCCGTCACCGAACCCGTCGCGGCCATAGGAATATTCAAAGTGTGAGTGTCAGAACCCGAAGACCAGGCAGGAGCCGTGCCCACGGTGCCGGTCGCAAACGCTTGCGCACCACCCGTCTGACCACCAATGCTGGTGATCCCGGAACCTGCAACACCCAAAGCCTGCACAGTCGTTCCATTCCAGAATTTCACCTGATGAGCTTCACTGTTGTACCAAGTGTAACCTTTGTGAGCGGCTGAAAGTCCGCCTGTCAAAGTGGCTTCTTGCGCATTCGTGTATGTTCCCAAACCCAACGCGCGCTGCGGGCTCATCAAAACATAGCCTGTTGCAGTCACGTCGTTAGAACCCATGTTCAAGGCGCCGGCCATGGTGTCGCCGTTTTTACTGACGGCATCAGTGATCCCGTACCCTGCCAAGTTCGTAGGTTTCCCCGTGGTGATCTTGGCCCAATCCAAAGCCGGGACATCCGCCGCCACCAAGGCGCCGTTGATCCAGGCTCCGCTCTCAAAGCGCAGGAAGTGGCCGTCAGCCAAAGCCGTTGTATTCACCGCCGTGCCTTTGATCTTATCAACGGTGTTTGCGCCCACGGACCCACTGACGTCACCCGCCAGAGTCGGCGCTGATGGCAACCCGGCCCAAGTGCCGTCTCCACGAAGATACGTGGTGGCATCCGCCGTCCCTGTGGGATTCATCACTGCCAAAGGTCCCAGGCCCAGGTTTGTCCGAGCACCCGCGGCGGTGCTGGCCCCGGTTCCACCGTTACCCACAGCCACAACCCCGGTCACATTGCCGGCGGTGGTTGCCGTGGGGGCCACGTAAGTCCCCGCCAGAATATCGGCCATCATGGTGCTGCCAAACCAGGACTCTGCTGCTGCTTGAGTCAACCCGCTTGGCGTATTCACGTTAATAAAGTCGGCACTGGCTTTGCCATTCAGAGCTTCCGCACTTCCTGCAGTTTCAGAATGCACAGCCAACGGAGCCGACCGCATATTAAAGTCAGCAGTGATACCCAGGCTGCTGACCACGACGCGCAGTTTGCGACTGTCAGTCGCCAGCGGCGTGTAATCGGTAAATCCATTTGAACACGTCAGACTGGTTTTAGGCTTGTCGTTAAAGACGTCTTTAAAGCTTAAAGTCGGCTGAGCGGTTTTACTCCCGCGCCCGACGACAAGATAAAGATAACCCTTTTCAATTTGCACACCCGAGTGCATTTCTTCCCACAGAATGCAGGAATTGCCATCGCTGCGAACACCCAGGATCTGCACCACCACATTGGAGGTCACAGTGGGAAACGCGGGACTGGAGGGATTGGAGTTGTCCTTGATCACCCCCTGAAAGGTGATCCCTTTGTTGCCATTGGTTTGTGCCAAAGCCACGGACGAAAACAACAACAGATTCAAAATCAGAATTTTGGATCTATTCATAAGCGATAACTCCTTCTACAACGTAGTTCCCGCTATTCCGTCTTTCCGTTGTTTCTGCAATTTGACCTTGAACTTGATAATGGCCTGATACGGCCAATTCTGTATTTTGATAGTCTTTGTCGTGACGGACAGCTGCGGGCGCCGGCAGCACCTGCTGGTTCAAGTCACTGATGTTGGCCTCCAGCGAACATCCACTGGCAGAAAACATCAGAACTGACATTGTTAAAGTCACAACCCAAAACATCCCTGACTCCGTCGTAAAACGTACTGCATTCAAATCTATAGAAAGGTTCGGGTTTTTCTCAGTGTTGCTCTATTTCGTCGCCACATTATGTTGTAGAAATGCATTTAAAACGGAGCTGAGAACGAACTGAGAAGCCTTTCGTCCAGCCCTCAAATCCGCTCCCCAAGCGCATCGCAACGCACAATGTGGCTCGCGTTAAAGCCACAATTCCACGCTTCATTTCACTTTTTTGTTTTAAAGCGAATCATAGTCATGAATTAATTGCTCCATGACAGTCCAACAGTTTATGCAGTTACAGTTAAAAAAACGTCAGGAGAAGAATCCCAAATTCTCTCTGAGATCCTTTGCCCGCTTGCTAAAGACGGACCCCAGCTCTTTATCCAAAGTGTTAAACGGTCTGCGCATCCCTTCAGATGAAACCGTCGAAAAGTGGGTGGACTGCATGAAGCTCACGCCGGAAGAAACTGAACAGCTTAAGGGCGTCGTGAATGGCGCCAATTCGTTCAACCCGCTGAATTCAGAGTTCTTTGAATCCACCTACAGCTGGGTTCACCCGATTCTGCTGGAAACGCTGAAGTTGCCTAATGCCACCCGCAACATGTCGGCGCTGGCGGATCTTTTCGGCATGACAGAAGAACAGATCCAAAAGACCATCGAGTATCTGGAAAGTCATAAAATTCTGCACAGAAGCACTGATAACGGAAACTACCTGCCTTCAAATCTGACCACTGTCACCATTCCCTACACCACCGAACTGCGCCGGGGCCTGCAGAAAAAATATCTGGAGATGGCACAAAAAGCCCTGGAAGAAGTGCCCATGGAAAAACGCGACAACAGCACTCTGACCGTCGCCATTCATACCGACGATATTCCCGCCATTAAAGACATCATCCGCGAAGCCCGCCACCGCATTCACCGCCTGGCTGAAAAAAGAAGACATCAACTGAATGCCGTCTATAACTTCAGCAGCGCCCTGTATCCTGTTAAAGAGGAGATTCTATGAAACTGATTTTGTCTTTCCTGCTGATCGGAATGCTTTCCCCGGTGTGGGCCTCGCCGCTGAACGACGGTCAGGAAACCAACGGCGGTGACCCTTTTGTTGCAGAGTTTTTGATTGCCCTGGATTCGGCTCTGGAACGGCTGCCTTTGAATCTGCCGTTGGAAAACGGTGCTGCGATCAAACGTGAAGTTCTGGATCAGGCAAGACTGTCAGTGGTGTTTTCTTCCGTCGAGTCCCTGACACTGGATGGGCGCGAAGTCGCCGCCGTCAACCAGCCTCTGGCCATTCCTCCAAAGATCGTCATGTCGCGAACGGCCTGGAAAAAGTTGAACGAAAAACAAAGGACTTTGCTGGTCCTGCACGAACTGCTGCCAATCGTGGGAATCTTTGACGAAGACTATAGAAACTCCACCGCCCTTTGGCAGCTGCTTCAGCCAGAAAATCCCATTACGGTTTCAGCCATGGAGACAGCTATTGTCCGCTGTGATCGCGAGATGATCGGGTCAGTTTCAGAATCACGCTTCAACAGAATGATCGCCAGACCTGAAATCGACGCCCTGATCCTAAAGTCTTTGGATCATGAGTGTCCGGCCTTCATTGAAAAGATGAACGACTGGAAGATCAGCATGGATCTGTGCATTGGTTCGCTCAGTCTGACCAACTGGTTCTTAAGAAGTCACATTCGAAGTGTCCCTGCCGCTGTTGAAATCCTGAAAACGCTGCGTTCTCAAGGTGTGCCCACCTTCAAAGTCTGCGCTCACAAGGTCAACAACAGCTGCGAGCAGGTCAGGAAAATGGGCCCTCCCTACCAGACCGAATTGGGCCCAGCCATGGGCTGCGAATAAAGAAAGGGCGCACAGCGCCCTTTCGTATCAGTGAAGAGTCATGCCATCATCCTCGTCCGGCAGCGATTCGCGAATTTCCTCCGGAGTCGCTTCCCGAACTTCCAAAGCTTCAATTTCGAAAATCAGATCCTGCCCGGCCAAGGGATGATTGCCATCCAGGGTGATTTGATCCGGCGACAGCTTTGTGACTCGGAATTTTTCAGCCTTATGACCTTCTCTGGCGAAGATCACACTTTCCCCCAGACGCAGCTTGCGGCCGCCCACCAGGGAATCACGGGAGATCTCTAAAACCTTGGAAGTGTCATAGTAACCGTAGGCCTCTTCGGCCCTGACAGCGATCTGTCGTTTTTCACCCTTGCGGATGTTCGTCAAACCCTTCGAAAGAGCCTGAAGCTGATCTTCAGCTCCATTCAAAGAAGTCAGCACATCACGATTGTAGGTCGAACTGATGACCTTACCCAGCTTGTTTTTAAGAACACAGTGAAACGATACAATCTGAACGTTCATAGCATGTCCTTTGTTGGCGAAACATTGTTGGGACGAAATCACCTGTGGTTCAGTATCGGTAGTTACCAGGAAACGAATATCGAGTATCAGCGTACAGAATCGAGTATCATTTTAAGACGAGCAGCCAAAGACTTCCGTGCTGCCTGAGCCCCAGTATAACATCATGAGGCCCCAGTACCAGTCCGAAAATCAAAAAAAACCAGAAGATCACTTAAATCTGTCGTATTTGAGCTCAACAGCCGGACCCAGCCACATGGCAGCCTGGGTATGGTCATACAAGTCATCCCCGGTCAATTCATGGACCAGGACCGAAAGATCCCCGCGCTCATGCATAAGCCACAGGACCACTTCCGTAAAATGCTCTTTGGGAAAATTGATTTCAAACATAGGGACCGGATGCGGCCCGATGGCTTCCGGAATCATTTCGCCGACGAAGACTTTTTTGCCTTCAAACATGCGAATGGCCTCGTCGCGAAGATGCTCCGCTTTGGTGAGGCTGGCACTTTCAAAGTAAATATGGGCATCAAACTCGCGAGGAAAACCCACCGGCAAAAGCTTGCTGTTCACAGTATAAGTCTTTTGCATGGCAGGCTCCGTTAGTGCGCAGTTTGGATGTATTCCTTCAGTTCCGGGATTTCGCAAGGCACGCAGCCCACTTTACCCACCACCACACCGGCGGCATAGTTCGCCAGCATGCAGGAATGAACCAAAGACAAGCCCGAAACCAGCCCCAAGGAAAGAGCCGCAATGACCGTATCACCCGCACCCGTCACGTCAAAGACCTTGCGGGCATAGGTTGGAACTTCGGTGATCTCATCACCAGAAACGATGGTCATGCCGTCTTTACCACGAGTCAGAACGACATCTTTGGCACCGGTCAGTTTTTGCAAGGCGCGTGCGACATCCACTACCTTGTTCGGGTTGTCACGCAGATCATCGAAATCCATGCCCGTCAATACAACCGCTTCATCGTAATTGGGCTTGATCAGGTCCACACCCTGATAGAAGGAACCGTGGTTGTTGCGATGTGGATCAACCATCAGTTTTTTGCCGTGCTTTTTACAGATCGCAGAAACCTTTTCAACCACGTTGCGGGAAATCACACCCTTGGCGTAATCCTCAATCACCACGCAGTCTGCTTTAGCCACATTCTTTTCAACAGTCTCAATCAGGCGGGCTTCGGCTTCAGCAGAAAGATATTTGCGCAGTTCATAGTCCACACGCACCAAGTGATGGTGTTTGGCCATCACCCGGGTTTTACGTGTGGTGGGACGAGCCTTGTCGACGATCATGTAGTCCCAGCTGACACCACTTTTCGTGAACAGCTCACGCAGAAGGTTCGCACCAGTGTCATCACCCACAACAGAAACCAGCATGGCTTCCCCGCCAAGGCTTGCCACGTTTTGAGCCACGTTGGCAGCAAGCCCCAGGCGCATGTCTTCTTCTTCCACTTCCAGAACCGGGACCGGTGCTTCGGGGCTGATACGGCGGACTTGGCCCATGACATATTCGTCCAGACCCACATCGCCGATGATGAGGATTTTTTTGCCTTTTAGGAAAGGAATCTGATTTAGAAGAAGTTCTTTTTCCTGAGGACCCACGGAGGCCTTTACGGGTGTTGTCATTTTTTCATTCTCCCGGAGCAATTGAGCTTCCCTTGTAGCCCAAAAAGGCCCGGCCTGTCACCCCCAAAACCCCGCACTTGGCGGCCCCGGGGGCCTCGTGATAGAACCCATGACCTATGTTTAAACCCAAAGGCAGATTCCCATCCAAACCCGCCCCGCGTTCCGCGAGCACAGGCCCGAAAAAAGGCGGCAATGACGGCGGCGAAAAGTCCCTGCCCTATGGATTGATCTATAAGCAGAACTATATCTCGGCGAGGGAAAAGGCCGAGATTATGGCCTATCTGAAAACGCTTTATCCGATCTGGGAAATGCGTTATTCCAAAAACAACCCACCGCCGGAAAACCAAAAGCAACGCCCTCTTCTGCGCCCTGTATACTGGCTGGGAAACTGGCAGTTTGCCTGCCTGAACTATTATCATCCTCCAAAAGGCATCTACAACCGCTGTGTCACTGCTGAAGGATATCCACCGATTTTGGAATATCTGATCCAAAAGATCGAAGCCCTGGTCCATGACACCTATGCACCCCGGGATATTCCACGCGGCTGGCATTTGAACACCTGCCTGATCAACTATTACGGCGATCAGATTGGTGAAGACGGTAAAAAAAATGACTGCGCCCGCGTGGGCGAGCACAAGGATTTTGAGCCGGGCCCGGTGGCGTCGATTTCTTTCGGGGAACGTGCTTTCTTCCAGTTTGTTTCAAGCCAGGGCACGGAATCCAAATCCAATGCCGTCTTTCAACAATGGCTGGAAGACTGTTCGCTGCAGATTTTTGGCGGGGATAAATTCAAGAAACATCTTTTCCACCGTGTTCAGCGCGTGGACCGCAAGTCCGGGGATTCATTCCCGTTGAACGAGATTTCAAATTTTGAAACCCGCCGGATCAACTTCACCTTCCGCTATGTGCCGGACGAGCACATCACTCCGTTCCACCGCCTGTCGGCTGAGGCAAAAGAGGATGTGCAGGGCTATATGGAAAAGCTCGCCGAGCATTCGGATTACTTCAAAGAAGAGCTGTCGAAATAATTAAAGGGCCACCGGCCACGAGGCCACAAGCAGGGGCTTGCCCTTGCTTTGATCGATGCGCACTCTCAGGTTCTGATTCAACCAGCGCACGATCATCTCTTGTTCAGATCCGGTCATGTCCTTGTTGAAGAAACGGAAATCAAACTGCGACAACGGCAGACTCAAGTTCATGGATTTGGTTTTGCCCTTGGCATTTTCCACTTCCAAACTGACAGTCACAAAGCCCTGTTTTTTACCCGGCTCTTCCACTTCAAACTTCACGCTGGAGCCGGAATCAAAGAACCCCGTCCATTCCTCGTCAGAAAGATCCATTTCCAGTTTCTGTTCTGTCATTTTGAAGTTCGGGGAATGCGACAAAACATACGATTGGAACAGCGACGTCAAAGCACTCCAGTCATAAGGAACAGGCAGCGTGCAGTGCACTCCTTGAGGCAGCTCCACCACGCGGATGTTTTTACTGTCAACTTTCAATTCCTTGTTCAAAAGCATCTGGGCATTCACATCATAAGGAACGGCCGGATCCTGCTCGGTGGCGTAAATCATCACCGGCTCTTCCACTTGTTTGTAGTAGCGCCAGAAATCATTCAGCTCCCAGAAATGAATGCTGTCTTCCTGACCCGGTGGCAGTTTAACCGCATTCACATAAGAAAGCCCGCCGTGATAAGTGCGCGCGATCTCGGAAATGGCTTTGCTCAGGAAAGAAAAATTGTCGTAGGTGACCAGTGACGGGATTTTCTGTTCAAGGCCCTTCAGGCGCTGACGGCTCCACAAATCCACAAAGGCGGACTTCACTCCACTGTGGGTCAGGGATTCCATCGTCGAGCGCAGATTCACCACCGGGCACAGGGCTGTGAAACTGTTAATCAGCGGGCCACGCTTCGGTGAATTGTATTTGTTAAGCAGCGAGGAATAAAGCACACCGTGACCGCCCAGGCTGACGCCGAACACGTGCACGCTGTCCACCATCTGCGACAGGGGTTCGATTGGATCCTGCAGCAAGCGCGCAATCAGGATATTCTGAATGCCTTCATCGTAACCCCCGAATGAGAATCGGCTGTTATTGGCAACAAAGTCCGGGCTCGACATGTTTTCAAGCATCAATACATTGAAGGGTGATTGTTCAAACAGCATCATCAACCAGGCACGCTCTGGCTTGAAGTCTTCGACATTCGAAAAAATCCCCAGGCGCACGATCACAAGCGGGCGGCGTTTCATATCGCCTTTCAGCCCCAGCAGACCTTTTAGCTTTACGTTGCCCGGCAGATTCACCACCACCCGGCGCAGAAAAGGATGTCCTTGCGGATCATACTTCATCGTCATCATCCGGCGCAGATTGATCAGCGAACTGTTGTCTCCGGTTTCAAGTTCAGAGCGGCAGTCTTGAAAATACTTCTGTACCAGGCCCCCTTGCAACTGGGCTGACTTTTGAACCCGCGAATCCTGCATGCGTGCGGCCCAAACTTCAGGCGCACAGCTTGACGACATCAGCTTGGGTTCACCGGTGGGAATCCAACTGATGACATTCGTCATGATAAAATTCAGAGGTTCCGGATAACGCCCCGGGCTGTCACCCAGTAGCGGAGAATCCTCTGCCGGGAAGCTGATACGGGAGCTTTGGAACTGCTCCATGAAAGCTCTTTGCGGGCTTTGGGCATAAAGTTGGGGACTGAAAAATAGGACGCTAAATAGGCTAAACCACGACTGAAGCATAGGCTCATTGTGGTCAAAAAGAACCACTGAGTCATCACCTTTTTCCGGAGTGACTTTGAGTATTTACTTCACTAACATTTCACCGTGTACTTAAGGAGACACATATCATGGAACACAAGATAGAGCCTCTCTATGACGGGCCTCTTTTCAGAAACGCCATTCAAACTCTTGATGAAGCTGCCAAAATTATCAACTGCGATCCCAACATCCTTGAGCGTCTAAAAAGACCTCGTCGTTGCATCACAGTTTCTGTTCCGGTTCGTATGGACGACCACAGTGTGAAAGTATTCACGGGCTACCGTGTTCAGTACTCTCCAACTTTGGGCCCTTACAAAGGCGGCATCCGTTATCACCAAAACGTGGACCTTTCCGAAGTTGTCGGCCTTGCGGCTTTGATGACCTTCAAAAACTCTGTTTTGGGTCTTCCTTTGGGCGGCGCAAAAGGCGGTATCACTGTTGATCCGACCAAACTTTCCCGCACTGAAAAACAAAACCTGACTCGTCGTTATGCTTCTGAAATCGGTCCATTCGTTGGCCCGACAAAAGACATTCCAGCTCCGGATGTGGGCACAGATCCACAGACGATGGCTTGGTTCATGGACACTTACTCTCAGGAACAAGGTGGCTTCGCTCAACCGGGCGTGGTGACTGGCAAGCCGGTGGAAATCGGTGGTTCTTTGGGCCGTAACCATGCGACCGGTTTGGGTGTTGTTTATGTTGCAGAAAAAGCTTTCGAAGTTTGCAACATGAGCATGAAAGGCGCTTCTATCGCGATCCAGGGCTTCGGTAACGTAGGCTCCTTCGCGGCGAAATTTGCGCATGAGCGCGGTGCTCGCATCGTGGCTGTCAGCGACGTTTCCGGTGGTATCTTCAACGGCGACGGTCTGGATATCAACGAAGTGAACGAATACGTGAAAGCGCACAAGTTCCTGAAGGGCTATCCAAAAGCTCAGCCGATCAGCAATGAAGAACTGCTTGAAGTGAAATGTGATGCTTTGTTCCCGTGCGCTCTGGAAAACCAGATCGACACGCACAATGCTGAAAAAATCCAGGCAAAAATCATCGTGGAAGGCGCCAACGGTCCTATCACCAATGCCGGGACCAAGATCCTTCACAAGCGCGGTGTCTTCATCGCTCCGGACGTTATCGCCAACGGCGGTGGTGTGATCGTTTCCTACTTTGAGTGGGTTCAAGACACCATGTCTTACTTCTGGGACGAAGAAGAAGTGAATGGTCGCCTGAAAGGCATCATCACCAAAGCCTTCGACAAAGGTTATTCTTTGGCGAAAGAAAAGAACATTGATATGAGATCTGCTGCGATGGCGGTTTCTGTTCAACGTCTTGAGCGCGCGATGCTGCTCAGAGGCTTGTACCCTCGCTAATGCGTCCTTGGTTGCTTTTACCACCCCAGTGGGCTCACGATCTGAGCTCTCTGGGGCTTCCATTCTACTCTCTGATTCACGGACGAAAAACTCCGCACTGGAACAGCTTTACCTGGCGTGATCTGCACTTCGCCAATCCCATGGGTATTGCCGGCGGTGTTGATAAAAATGCGGAACATCTGAAAGAATGGTGGGCGTTGGGCTGCGGCTTTGTTGAAGTTGGCACCATCACTCCCCGCGCACAAACTCCGAATCCTGGAAAAATCATGGACCGTGACCTGGAACTTCAGGCCATGTGGAACAAGATGGGTTTTCCTTCTGATGGCGGCGATGAAGTCTTTCACAACCTGACGTCCTATGCGCCGAACTACCGCACCCCGATTTTTGTAAACATCGGAAAGAACCGTCACACTCCGAATATTGATGCCGTGGCGGACTATCTGACTTTGGTGGACCAGTTCCGCCCGTTTGCAGATGCCTTTGTTGTGAATATCTCAAGCCCCAATACAGCGGGTCTGCGAGATCTTCAGAAAAAAGAGAATCTGCGCGCCCTGATTGGTCCTATCGTGGACCGCGTTTCTCACTTCGAGCCCACACCGGTCCTGGTGAAACTTTCCCCAGACATGGGGGAAGAAGGCCTGGCTGAAGCCGTGTCCAACTGCCAGGAATTGGGCGTGGACGGTTTTGTTTTGACGAACACCACATTGTCCCGTCCCACCGGATGCCATTTCCCAGCTGAAGGAGGCCTTTCGGGGGCTCCTTTAAAACAACTTTCGCAGCGCGCCCTTCAGGTTGCTGTTCAAACTTTGGGCAAAAAACGCGAAGGCCTGCTTTTAGTCAGTGTTGGGGGCATTATGAGCCCAGAAGATGTCTTTGAAAGATTGCAAATGGGCGCCGATCTTGTTCAAATTTATTCTGCACTTGTGTTTCATGGACCAGGTTTCTTCCATGACGTTGCTAGAAGGTATAATGACGGACGATAGCGCAGTTGAATCAAAGCAAAAAAAATCTAAAATCCGCAAGGGCCATTGGATCCCGGTGGTGGCTGGATTTCTGCGTAAAGACGGCAAGATCCTGGTGGGCCAGCGTCCCGAAAACAACTCTTTGGCCGGCCAATGGGAATTCCCGGGCGGCAAGATTGAAAATGGCGAAACCCCTGAAGAAGCTTTGGCCCGCGAACTGAATGAAGAGCTCGGTATTGAGGCTGAAGTCGGTGAATTGAAGCTGGCCTGCACCCATTCCTACGGAGATGTAGGGATTCTCATATTGTTTTATGAAATCCTGTATTGGAAGGGCGAGCCTCGGGCCAAGCATCACATGATGCTGGAATGGATCCATCCGGAAGAGCTAAAACACCGCAATATCCCCGAAGCCAACCGCAAAATCCTTCACAAGATCTATAAAGCGTTGGGACTGGAATGGCGAAAATAATCCTGGTTAGCAAACATGTGAACGCGACTTCGTGGCAGCTGGCGCAGGCTTTAAAAGCCCAGCAGCACGAGGTGGTTCTGCTGACCAGTTATGGCGAAACTCCCCGCGACACCAGCGGCATCGAGTTCATGGGCTATTTCAAAAAATGGAGTTTTCTGGAAGGCGTTCGCATCATCCCAGGTTTATTCGGCCTGCAACCCCAGATTCTGCATGTGCTTTTGGATGATGATAAAATGAATGCCGCGCAAATGGTGCTTTCCACCTTTGCAAAATCCCACCCGACTTGTGTTCTGACGACCTCTTTACTGAATATCAAAAATGGCCTGTCCCGCCGAAATCCGGTTCGCTATCTGGTTGAGGAAAGTGACATCATCACCTGCCCGACAGTCGAAACACTGGGACAGCTTCGTGGTTTGGATGTTCGATCCAACCGCCAGGGCCGTGGTATCTTGCCGCCGGTTCTGGATTTGAAAACAGAACAAAATGAAGAAGCCATCGACAGCAGCGAACTGCCGCTGATCGCGAACTTGAAAAAGTCCTCTTACGTGGTTCTGCCTTTCAATGAAACCAGATTCAATCCGGACTCTGATTACTTCATCCGCCTGCGAGCAGTGGCACAAAAATACAAAGTGGCCTTGTGGGGAACCTACGCCCACTGGACTCTGCGTGATCGTAAAAAATTCGCCGCCTGGATGACTGAATTCCAGTGTGCGGACCGCTGGGTTCTGACTGGACCTCTGTCTGCCCCGGTGACTCAGCAACTTCTTAGTGGCAGCACGGCTTTGATGCTGGCGGGACAGAATTTCACACCGGTTGAAATGACTGAATATTATCTGCGTGCGATTCAATCCCACGCGGTGCTGATTCTGGACACGCGCCAGACCAGTGTTCATTCCGATCTTTGGAAAAACACCGTCAACTGCTGGGTGCTGAATCATTCTCAACTGCAAAAGGATCTGATCAAACTGCTGGCCAAAAGCCATCTGCGTCTGCCGGAATCCCTGTCTGAAAAACTGGCCGAAGACCGCCATCTGATCGACTCCTCGATGAATGAACTCAATCGTCTGTACAACAAGGCCTTGAATCATCTAAGATAGTTTCATGGCCAAAAAGTCCCGACTGCCGGAAACACTCAATATCTGTCTGACGTCCCAACGTTTTCCGATTCTCAGTCGTGCCACCGATCATGGTTTCTTATGGCCTATCGCTCGTGGTCTGGCCCGCGAGGGACACAAAGTCACAGTTCTTGCCGCCAGTTCCGCACTGAAAAAACCGGAAGTCACCCGTGATGGCGTGAAAGTGTTTTATCTTCACGAGGGCGCAAAAAATCTTTCTCATTTAAGTTTTCAAATGGCAGTTCGTCAGAAGTTTGCGCAACTGCACAAGGAAGATCCGTTTCATATCGTTCACAGCATTGATAAATCCGGCTATCGCATTGCCACCCGCAAAGATGACTTCAAAGTGGCGGTGGCTTACGATGTTGAAGCGACTCAGATGTCCCAGCTTTTTGCCATTTTGGCGATGAAACAAGACACTTTGGGAAGCATGCTGACCACGGCGGTCGCAACAGCTTATAAATTTCTGACCACTTATTATGGTGGTGACCGTCAGTTGCTTTCCACTGCCGATGGCATCTTTGTCACCAATCCCCAACAGCGCATTATTCTGGAAAGATATTATCTGTATCCGGATTTCCACACCTACACGGTGCCTTATGGGATTGAACTTGGAGATCTGACACCAAAGGAAAAGTCCCTGGAATTGCGTAAGAAACTGGGAATTCCTGAAAATGCCCACGTCGCCGTTTCGATCACCGACATGACCGACGTGCAGGAAGTGATTCCTTTGTTGCGGGCCTTTGAAAAAGTCGCCATCAAAAAACCAGGCAGTTATCTGTTGTTGGTCGGCAATGGTCCGAAATACAAAGACATTGAATTCCAGGTTTTGAACCTGGCTTTGGGCAACCGGGTGATTCTGACCGGAGCGATTCCGGCCGGAGAACTGGAAGATTATATCGTTTTGGGCGATGCCTTTGTGAATATGGGCTCCAGAACCACGGGTTTTGAACCCTCCACCCTGGAAGCAATGGCTCAAAAAAAGGTGGTTTTGGGTTCAGAAGTGTCCCCAATCGCCAATATTATCGAGGATGGACGGGACGGATTCCTGCTTCGCCCGGCGGATGTGGACTCCATGTCGAACCTATTGGTCGAGATCTTCTCGGGCACCATGCCGGCCGATGAAATCGGCGATCGGGCCCGTCAGAAGGTCGTTGACCTGTTCGATACGGCCAAAATGGTCCAGTCAGTGCTTGATGCTTACCGTAAAATCCTGCTCAACACGGGTCTGTATAAGAAGCATTGAGTTAAATCATTGAAAAGTGGTAGTCAGCCCCCTTCTCTTCTGTATAATCGAGAGTGTTATCAATACTTTAAGTAGGTCAGAATGACAAAAGCAGATTTGATAAATTTGATTTCTGAAAAAGCGGGCATCACCCGTGTAAAAGCAGAAACTGTAGTAAACACTATTTTCGATTCTATGGTGGAAGCTTTGATGCGCGATGACCGTATTGAAATCCGTGGTTTCGGTTCATTTGTGAACCGTCAGTACGGTGCCTACAAAGGTCGTAATCCACGCACTGGTGAAATCATCAACGTCGATGAAAAGAAACTTCCGTTCTTCAAAGTTGGTAAAGAACTGAAAGAAGACATCAACGGCGGCCCGGAAGAAAAGGGCTAAATCGAAAAGACCTTTCGGGGTCTTTAAGAATGAAAAAAGGGGCTTTTCAGCCCCTTTTTTATTTTCAAAATGTGCAACGGAACTACTATTTGCAACGCAGATTTTTTACGTCGTAGAAGTGTTCAGTCTTTTTGAAAGTGGTCACGCAAGTATAAACCGCGCGAGTGTAGTAAACGCGAACAGTTGTTTGAACTGCCAGATCTTCACCTTCAACAGTCACGAATTTGTAGTCATCAATCTGAACTTGAGAATCATCGAAACCGAAGTTTTCAAGAATGCTATCCGTCGTCATGATATAGATTTCTTTCATTTTTCCAGCAAATGCAGGTGCGGAAACAAACATCAAAGCGGCGATCAATAAAGCCTTCATAGGAACCTCCGGTGGTTTATTTATTGCGGAAGTTCTAGCGGATGAAGGCCTTTAAAGACAGTCAAGATTGCCTTTTCTGTCATTTTTTCCGGTTATTCGTAGCGAAGCGCTTCAATGGGATGCAGTTTTGACGCCTTGCTGGCCGGATAACTGCCGAAAACGATCCCAATCAGGGCAGAAAATCCAAAAGAAAGTATCACGGAGCCCGCAGAAACCACCGTCGACCAACCCAAAACCTTGGAAATCAACAGCGAGAACCCAACCCCCAGAGCAATACCCAAAAGTCCCCCGCACACACTGACCACGATGGATTCGGCCAGGAACTGCAAAAGAATATCCCGGCGGCGCGCACCGATGGCTTTGCGCAAACCGATTTCTTTGGTTCGTTCGGTCACCGACACCAGCATAATGTTCATGATCCCGATACCACCCACCACCAATGAAATTGCCGCGATCGAAGCCAGCAGCATCGACATAGTCTGATTGGTTGAATTCAGCGCCTGCTGAATGTCGGCCATATTGAAAACATTAAATGCATCACCTTGTGACGACACTGGCACGCGATGACGTTTGTTCATCAGCTCCTGCAGTGAATCCTGCACATCAGGAATATCCGCAGCGTCGCGAACTTCGATATCCACTGAATCCACATAGTTTTTCCCGAACAGACGATACATCGCCGTCACCACCGGAACCAGAATCCGGTCATCCTGATCCTGCGGACCCGCAGCACCCTTTTCAGGCAGAACACCGATCACGCGGAAGTTCACTTTGTTGATTTTAATCATCTCGCCAATCGGGGATTTATCTCCGAAAAGCTCGCGCGCCACCGTGGTTCCGATGACTGCCACCAGTGTGCGGCGCTGATTTTCTTCCTCGGAAAAAAAGCGGCCAAAGATCGGAGTGCTCGCGCGCATTTGTTCATACGCCGGAGCCACACCCATGACTTGCGTGTTCCAGTTTTTATTCAGATAAGTGATCTGCCCGCGTCCCGAAGACGACGGCGACACATCTTTAATTCCGCTGATTTGATTCTTAATAGTGCTGACATCATCCAAAGAAATCCGAATGCGCACACCGGATTCCTGCATCACCCCGCCCACACGCACATTGCCTGCGCGCAGAACCAGAAGATTCGAACCCAAAGACGACAGTTGTTTTTCAATGCTTTGACGGGCCCCCGTTCCCAGCGCCAGCATTCCCACAACCGCCGCGACACCAATCAAGATCCCCAGCATGGAAAGCCCAGAACGAACTTTATTTGCCGCCAGCGTCTGGAAGCCCTGATGAAGATGCTCAATCATTTCCCGCACCGGCCATTTTGCCGGTTGTTCCTGACGTTTTTCCAGCGCGGTGGTTGGCGCTGCTGGCAATGCCTGAAGGCGCTCGTCGGACTGAATCACACCATCACGCAGTCGGATCAAACGCTTGGCCTGCTGACCGATTTCTTCTTCGTGGGTCACAACAATAACTGTGATCCCCTGTTCATTCAGCTTGTGCAGAATCTGCATGATTTCTTTTTCGCTTTTTGAATCCAGATTTCCCGTTGGTTCATCGGCGAAGATAATACGGGGATTGTTAATCAGGGACCGGGCAATCGCGATACGCTGCTGCTGTCCCCCGGACAATTCGTTGGATTTGTGATGAATTCTTTCGGCCAAACCAACCTTGTCCAAAAGCGTGTGAGCCTTGTCATAGCTAAACCCATCCTCGCTGTAAATCAGCGGCAGGGACACGTTTTGCCAGGCTTCCATGCGCGGAAGCAGATTGAACTGCTGAAAGATAAAACCGATTTCCTCTCGCCGAACAATGGCCAGTTCATCTTCGCTGAGGTCTGCGACTTCACGGCCGTTCAGGTTGTAACTGCCTTCACTGGGAACATCCAACAACCCCAGAATGTGCATCAAGGTAGATTTCCCTGATCCAGAAGGTCCCATGATAGCCACGAAATCCCCGCGCTCAATTTTCAGACTGATGCCCTTAAGAACGTCCACTTTCGTGTCGCCCATCTGATAGGATTTGCGTATGCCTTTGATATCAATCATTGACGACCCCGGCGCGGACCTGACGGAGGACCAAATGGATTGGAACCTGACGAAGATTTTTCACCCAGCTTGAACTGCGTCACCAGAACCACTTCGCCTTCAACCAAGCCTTCCACCACTTCGGTGTTGCGGCCGTCGGTGATGCCGGTGCGCACTTCGCGCAGGGCCGGCTTAGAGCCTGGCACTTTCACCAGAACTTCCGTGCGCCCCTGACTGACACGCAAAGCTTCGCTTGGCACCAGCAAAATGCCTTTCTTGGATGCGATCGTGAAGGTTACGTTCGCCGTCATCCCACTTCGCATGAAGTCCGGAGTACTATCAGGTATCACATCCACCAAATAGGTGGTGACGTTATTCACCGTAGTCGCATCAAAAGCAATCTGATCCACCGTCGCTGGCAATGGGCTTTGCGGATAGGCATCCAATACGATAGTGGCCTTTTCTTTCAGTTTGATTTGCGCAATGTCGGTTTCATCCACCTGCGCTTTCACGGTCAGACGGTCGGACATCACAAAAATGGCGTCGGTGTTCGTGAAGGTCTGTCCCGGTTCAACATTTTTCAGAATCAAAGTACCGGCAATCGGCGCAATCACCGGGGTCGCCAGATAAAGCTCGGACCATTTCTTGTATTCCTCTGCCCCTTGTGCGCGCGCGGCATCCAGCATGGCGGCTCGTTCGGTGGAACTCATCCAGGCCAGAATCTGACCTTTGCGGATCTGCTGGCCTTCTTTAGCCAGAATCTGTTCAATACGGCCAGCCACCGGGGCTTTGATTTCCAAGCGGTTTTTCGGTTGCACCGTGCCTGTGGAAAGAATCGTCACATCCAGATCACCTGCTGCAACGGAAATCTCGCGGAAGGTGGGTGCATTGCCATTGTCTTTTTTCCAGAAGTAAAACCCTGCCGCACCGACAACGACAAGACCTGCCAGCACCCAGCTCATTTTTTTGGTTGATGATTTCATGGCAGAACTCCCACACCTTGTGTTTTTTCCCAGTTGGCTTCCGCAACGACACGGTCACGGCGTTTCAATGTCTGATCCTTTTGATAAGAAATCAGATCATTTTCAATTTTGTCCCAGTCATCAAAGGTCGTTAGACCGTTGTTGTATTTGCTGCGCCCGATTTCAGCGCGCACACTGCCCGCTTCGACGAAGGCATCACTGACTTTCACCTGTTCCACCGCTTCGGTGAATTCAGCAAACGTCTGGCGAAGCTTCACGATGATTTCCAATTGCGAATTCTTCCAGGTGTTTTCAGCCACCAGCTTTTGCGCAAAGGCGCTTTTATTGGTGAAATAATCTTTTCCGCCCGAAAACAGAGACCAGGACAGGGTCGCGCCGACACTCCAGCGATCCTGTTCCGGATACCAGCTATCCCCTGTATTACCCACAGAGCCGCTTAAATCCAGGGAAGGCAGGAACTCAGAACGTGCACTGCTCAACCCGGCTTCGGCACTTTGAATCTGCCCTTGTGCCTGCAGGCGTTCCGGTGTCTGTTCAGCCAGTTTTGTAAAAGCCGGAGTCACGGACGACGGAGTGCTTTCAGGCGCCTTCCCCTGAACCTCAAATTCGGCATCAGGCGCAAGGCCCGTTACACGAATCAGCGAACTGCGGGAGGTATTAAAGAAATTTTCCGCCTTCAACACATCCAGTTGGGCCTGCTTCAGATAGGCTTTGGAAAGCAGCACCGAGCCCTTGTTTTCACGGCCACTTTGAAAGCGCAGTTCCACCATATTCAGATTGTCAGCACGGCGCTTTTGAATGCTTCTGGTCAGCTTCAAGGATTCCTGCGCATAGATCACATTGGCAAATGCGGACTTCAGATCATAGCTGATTTTGGCTTTCACCGTGCGCAGGCTGGCTTCCGCCACTTTCACTTTGCCTTCGTTTTCGGAAACTTTGGCCATATCCCCAAAGCCGTTAAAGACATTCTGGGTGGCATTGAGTGTGGCCGTATAGCCTTCACTTTCCACCTGATTGGTTTCACTTTTCTGATAACCGGCATTGGCTGTGATCTGCGGCAGATAGTTGCTGTAAGAGGCATTCAGATTGTATTTGGCAGAATCCATACTCTGCTCGGCCGCGACCAGCTCTGCATTATTTTTCTTCACCAGCTCCAGGCAGTCAGCGAACGTATAGACATTGGCCGCCAAAGCCTGGGCGGACGACAGTGTCAGAAGTAAAATTAAAGCGTTTTGTTTTTTCATTCTAAATCTCACCAGCTTTATTGCAACGCTCACTCACGATTGAGTCAACAACCTAAGGATAAGGAAAGACTGATGTGAGATTGTGGAATGCCAGACCCTGAATTTCAGACTTAGGTTCAGGGTCCGAAGTGATCTCGTTTCGATATGTTATTGAGAGCAAAACTCCAAAGACGGGTCTTTGGCGCACAGGGATTTCTTCATCAAACTGATTTCATCCACGCGGGACTTGAGTGCTCTATTTTCTTCCTTAAGAGCACTAATCTCTTTTTCCTGCGCATTCACTTTTGCATTCAGGTTCTGAGAATCCTTGTACCAGATTGAATAGAACTCTTTGATTGCCTGAATGATCGGTGAAACCAGATTTTGATAGGCGACGGATTTGAGTCCTTGAGAATCAGTTTTGACAACCTCAGGGAAGACCTTTTCCACTTCCTGAGCGATCACACCCATATCCCGTTTGTCACCCTTGGATGGATCAATCCAGTTGTAGGTCACGCCGTTGATTTGAAGGATCGAAGCCAGGGCATGGTCAATGCTGGCAATATCGCGTTTCAGTCTTCTGTCTGAACCTTGAGTCAAAGCTCCCGTTAGGGTGGCGCTTCCATCTGTTCTAAGAGTGAACAAGCAAGTCCCGGCGCCAAAACACATGGCGTTGGCACCTAATGGAGCCCCCGTTGACGAGGAATACCATCTCCAGGAATTTCCGCCTGTACCCACGTTCTGATTGGTGATGGTCGTGTACCCATCCCCGGAAGTCACATGAAGATGTGTCGCCGGGACCGTTGTTCCCAGCCCCACAAAACCATTGTGATCCACAGTCATGCGGTTAAGTCCCTGGGTCGTTCCGTTGGCAACTGTGGCAAAATAGATTTTGCTTCCACGTGCAGTCGCCGACCAGTTTTCGGAAGCCGAGACTGTCATCGAATCCGTTGTGCCGGATGAACTCACCCAATTTGTGCCGTCGTATCCCGCAGCCACCAAAGACATCAGTCCCGTACCGCTGGTCACCGCGGTTGGAGAGGCCTTACTGCCTTTAGCTTTGTAAGCAATAAACATGGGAACTTCCGTCGGACCATAGTGACGGGCCGCAAACCTTGCTCCCACATAGGCCCCCTCTGACTCGGCAATCACGCCTGCGCGATGAGGGTGAAGCGAGGCCGTGTCCCGCTGACTGTAAACGTGCAGATCCGCATCCGGAGCTGACGTCCCGATCCCGACATTTCCGTTTGTTCCAAGGAACATATGGAAAGCCCCGCCTGCGCGGAATGACATCTGATCGTTGGTATGCGAATAAGAAATTCCACCAGGATCCCGGCTGTCGGGATCAGAGAAATACAAGGCCGAGGCCGCGGTGTTTGGTGACGTCACCTGCAACACTGTGTTTGAATTCCCGATCACAGCAAGCTTGTCCACACTTACATAAGGCGCAGCGGTCCCACCATCTGTAACCACCAGATCTGCTGTCGGACTGGTTGTACCGATCCCCACATTGCCCGGCTCGGTAATATGGAAATTCGGGGAATAACCCTTATGCCCCAGACTCAACCGTCTTTGTGCTGTATCTGAAGAATTGTAATTGTATTCAATGCTACCAGCCTGATAGTTGCTGTGAGCTTTACCAATAATGATATTGGTCTTGCTGTACGTGTCCCCGATATTCGGAGCCAGCGCAGCAAAAGTGGTCAATCCCGAGATCGTCGAATTTGTATTTTCGAACACCGCTAAAGGGTTTGTCCCGTTGGGAAGGCTACGACTGAGGTGCAACAGCGTGGAAGGCGTTTCAGTTCCCACACCCACGTTCCCCGAGGAAAGAATCGTCATTTTTGCAGTGCCACTGGTTTCAAGCTGCAGGCTTTGGGCATCGTTGGTTCCAAGTACCGCCGCTGCACCAAAGGAATTTCCATTCTGAGAGAATGCATCTGTGATGCCATACCCGCTCACTGTCGTGGGACTGGTCGCTGCTGTCACTCGGCCATAGGTATCCACGGTGACTGACGAATAGGTACCGGCACCCACTCCACTGGTTGGCAAATCAGCCGCCGCAATTGTCCTGAACGACGGCGCACCTGCAGCCCCTGTCGGCGCCGCAAAGAAAGTCCTGGCCGACTGTGATCCAAAGCTCACTTTAGACGAGGCAATAGTTCCTGATATATTGGACTCTGAAATCGAAATCGCCTGACAGCTGAAAGAATCCGTCAGGGACGACCACGTCAATGTCTGCGCGCTGGAACAAGCCGTTCCCGGGAAAATGGTATTTGCCGGAGTCACTGTCGAACGAATATCAGCAAGACTCAGGAAGTTCGGAACGTAACTTGTACCATCATAACGAAGCAACTGTCCCGCCGCTGTGGGGGCCGTCGCAGAAATAGCTTTACCACGAAGTCTGACAACATCCGGATTTGGATAGGTGCCGCCCAGATCGCCACCTGCTGTACCGGCTGGTGCCACACCAGACACAGTCACTTCAGTCACAGAAGTCAGTCGGCCTTGAGCATCAACAACAACTTGAGGAACCTTGGTGGCTGTCCCGTAGGTGCCTGCAGTCACCGTTGTGTTTGCCAGATTCAAAGTCACATTGCCTGTACTGCCGCCGCCACCAAGACCTGTGCCCGCAGTCACACCCGTGATAGTGCCACCCGTACCCGTTGCGCTGATTGTGATCCCGCCAGCTCCATTGCTGATACTGACACCTGAACCCGCCTGAATATTGGCGGCTTGCGGGGCATCCCCGGTTTTACCAATCAGAATCTGTCCATCCGTCAATGCGACGGACTCAACAATTTTCCCCGCTGATGAAACCATCAGGCGGTTGTTGTTCAAGGTCACACCACTGCCCGTTCCGCCTTCGCTGACCGGCAAAACGCCGTTGATGCCTGCGGCTTTGCCGGAAATATTTCCGGCAATCTTCGCTCCGGAAATCGTGCCAGTGATCTGGGATTCCGTAATCGAAATGCTGTAGCAATCAAACTTGTTGGCCGGAGTCACAAACACCAGCGACTGTCCTGCCGTGCAAGAGGTTGGGAACATCGTAGCGTCGATCTTGTTGTTCAAAGACGTCGACAATCCCGAAATATCAGCAGATGTCAGTGTCGCAGGAACCCAAGTATTGGAACCGTTCATCTTTAAAACCTGGCCGGAAGTCGCCAGTGTCGCACTGATATCCTGTCCCCGGATCTTTTCAGCATTCAAAAATCTTGAATCATTCCCCGCTGCCATAGTTCCCGCCGCGGTTCCGACGTTGGCCGAAATCACCGGAATGCTGGCCGTTCCAGCTTTCGTCAGGTAAGGACCCGTCGCATTGATGTCTGAAACCATGCCGGCTCCACCGGCATCGTTTTGACAGACGAAGTCTGCGCCATCAAAGGTCAAATACTGACCACTCAGACAGGTCGAGACGGCGTCTTTCAGAACAAAGTCAGTGGAAAGTTTGTCACCCAGACGAGCCGCTGAATAAGCGAAGTTTGCAAAAGGCACCGAGCGGATGATGTTGTTTGGAGTGATCGCTTTCCAGCCACTTCCGTCATGAAACTGCACACGCAACACTCGCACTTCATCGTGGGACGGAGTGTACTTCGCACTCCCATCGCAATTGTGCTCAATGGCGTTGTTAAAAACATCACGCAGACTGTAACCAGGGTCCGTCGGATACAACTTTGTGCCTTCACCGATGGGAATATCAAAGACCCCTTTGGATCCCTGCATGTTCACGTTGTTTCTTTGTTCACGATAGAACACGCACGTGCCAGTGACGTTGGTCACCTCAAAAGCAAAGCTGACATTGTTGTATTCCAATGCCGTCCCGTCAGTTTTTAAAATGCGTCCCTGATAATTCAAAGTTGTCGGAGTCGCCTGCGCCACCGCCGCCAAAAGAATGAGGAAAAAGCTGAGAATGCCAGTACGTGCCTTAAATGTTCCCATAAATGACTTAACGGCTTGTTTTTACTGAGTCTTTAGCTGGATTTCAGAAGGATAATTCACATGCAATCAGCTCACCCTATATGGGCCTGAAATCCAAGACAGAAGCCCTGTAACAAAATGATACGTTGTAGCCAGAAAAAACAACCAGGCACCTTTCTGGGAAAAATATACAAGTGTTCGGTCTTGTCTCTTAATTCGTGTGATGTCTTGGCAGGACTCGAATATGACAAGAGTATGCTTCGCTTCTCGGTTTGCCTGTTCATTTTTATTTTTAGCCTGACCTCGGTTTCCCCGGCAATTACTGGCGGTACGTTTGCCTCTGCAGGTGAATTCCCGTTCATGGTGAACATCTGGTTCAATGATCCGAAAGAAAACTATGTGTCCCATCACTGCGGTGGCAGCCTGATCGCCCCGCGCTGGGTGCTGACTGCAGCTCATTGTGTGCTCGAAGATGAATCAGAAACCCGTCAGCGAATTGTTGCGCCGGCCAAGCTGGTACTTTACATCGGTGGCATTGCCCAGTCCGGTCAGGACAGTCGTCGTCTTAAAATCCGTTCTATTCAGACTCATCCTGATTTCAACTGGCCGAAATCCGATATCGCATTGATTGAGCTTTCTGAAGCTGTGATGGACATCACGCCGGTTGAACTTAACACCGTGGATTTGGGTGATTCCAATGAACCTGTGATGATCACTGGCTGGGGTCTGACGGACAGTGAAGGCGCAAAAACAAGTGACTGGTTGAAGAAACTGGAAGCCCCTTTGCTGCCACGGTCATTATGTGCCCAGGATGATTTTCCGAAAAAACGTGGCTATGTGCTGGGGCCTGAAACACTTTGTATCAATACCTTTCAGCACCAGCATTCCTCCTGCCCGGGTGACAGCGGTGGTCCTGTGTTCATCCAAAAACCAGGCAAAGCTGTTCAGGTTGGTGTCGTCAGCTGGGGTTCCGCGTGCTCAGGCTTCCGCGCCAAAGGTTCCTCGGTCGGAGGCTACGCGGCCGTTTCCCACGCTCTGCCGTGGATTCAAAAAGTTTTAAGCGGTAAATAGATTATTGAGGGAAAAGACGCAGACTTGAAATACTGTGCAGGCCCTGAAGCGCCATGAACAGACGTTCCACACCCAAGGCAATCCCGCCTGATGGAGGCAAACCCGCCTCCAGACACTGGAAGAATTCTTCGTCCAGACTGACAGCCTCTTTGCCCATTTCTAATTTCTTTTGCAGGTCTTCTTTCGAACGCAGGCGCTGGATCTTTGGATCATTCAGTTCGTGGAAGGCATTGCAAAGCTCCATGCCCTTCCAGTACGCCTCGAAGCGATCACCCCAGCCATCAGACGTCAAACGCGCCAGCGCCGCCTGATACGGCGGATATTTTTCAACAAATACCAGCTCGTCATGGGGCAACTGACTTTCGATTTTATCCATGAAGATCAGGAAGAAATAATCATCAATACTTTCAGCGCTGCGAACATCGACACCGATTTTCCCGGCCAGTGCTTTCAGTTCTTCTTTGGAAGTGTCGGGCTTCAATTCAAAACCACAGTGAATTTTGAAAAGCTCGGCCACGGAATAAGAAGTCACCTTTGCCGGGCCTGCGACCTTCATCGCCTGCGCCAGATGATTTACAAGTTTAATCGTGTCTTCTTTGATCAGCTTCAGTGAAGCATAGGCGCGGTACCATTCCAGCATCAGGAATTCGGGCTGATGTCTTTCGGTGACTTCACCGTTACGGAAACACGGAGCCAGCTCAAATATTTTTTCAGCGCCCAAAGCCAGGGCTTTTTTCAAATGCAGTTCCGGGCTGGTGGGTAAAAACAGATTTTCTTTACGCGAGCCGACCTTCAGGTTCGTGGAAAAAACATCCAGACTGGGTTCCGTGCCCGGGCACACAACCAAAGAAGGCGTTTTTAATTCCACAAAGCCTTGGGAAACAAAGAATTCACGCAAAGATTGCAGATAGGTGCCCCATTTCAGGGTCAAGTCTTTGTCGAACGACCGGTTCGGCAGGAATTGCTTTTGCGGAGCCAGCAGCACCACTTCAGTGGCCGAAACAACGGCGACGATGTCACCCTCAATCAGAAATTCAGAGTATTTCGGGGCTTTTTCAAATTGGATTTTATGAGTTTCGGAATCGCGGTGCAGAACCAGCTTTAAAGCCTCGCCATCGCGCTCGATCTGATAAATACGCCCTGCCGCCTGAGCATTTTCAGGCATCGCGGGATAGGGTTTCCAAATCTGGGTTAAAAAGTCATTTCGGTTCAAAGCCCTGCCACTTTAGCGGCAAAGGCCCTGATCACGCAAGGAATCAAGCTGGGACAGGATGGAATCCATGTCATTCGCACCATAAACAACATCTTCGTTCACCACGATACGGTGCTTCACCCAAGAACCATCAAAGATGCCCTCGGAAGTCATTTTGCAACTTGGGGTCGCCAAGGTCGAAGCATTTGCCGGACCGAAGTAAGTGATCATGATCATGAAACCTGTTGCTAGAAGTGCTAGAAGTACTCTCATATTCATCCCCTTTTTTGCTGGTTCTTTATGACACCAGCAACCTCCCTGAGAACGTATAAAGCAAAGGCCTTGCCAACCCATTCTGACACTCGACCCTCCATCTCGCCCACCCTCGCCCCGAGGGGTACCGCTTGATAAGACTTTTCAGAAAGCACCCTTCGAGGTTGTCTTTTCGGGCATGATTGGTTATTGGAAGTGCTTAATTCTACTCGGAAAAGAGGTCTTTAATGGATTTACAAAGAACCCTCCACACGCTCAAAGGATCCGCTGACTGGGTCAGTTTGCGTCACGTGACTGAAAAAACCACCTACCGCATGGTTCGCGATGAAAAGCCGGACCGTAATGTGATCAGTTTCGATCAAGGGGTCATGGTCGAGGTTTTGGTAAACGGCCACTTTGGTTTTTCCGGCACC
The DNA here is from genome assembly GCF_000317895.1 of Bdellovibrio bacteriovorus str. Tiberius. Classification (NCBI taxonomy): domain Bacteria; kingdom Pseudomonadati; phylum Bdellovibrionota; class Bdellovibrionia; order Bdellovibrionales; family Pseudobdellovibrionaceae; genus Bdellovibrio; species Bdellovibrio bacteriovorus. The sequence goes on along the minus strand of NC_019567.1, from coordinate 678,613 downwards.
AGTGACCTGAGCGGCACCGGCATCAAACGCGCTTTGGATAAAGCCATCATGATGGCGAAAGCTGCAAGCTCACACAAAGTTCACAATTTCTCTGTGGACCAGCGCCCGGTGGCACAAGGCTCTTACAAATCCCCGGTGGTAAAACCTTTGGATTCTTTCTCGGCGAAGGAAATTTCAGACATTTTCGTGGACGCAACTCGTGCCATGAAGGTTTCTGACAAGATCGTCAGCCGTTCTGCCACCGCGATGATCGTGGAAACTCACTTCCACACGGTGACATCTTCCGGATCTGATTTCGAACAAAGCTTTTCAATCGTGAACACGGACTTCTCGGCAACCGCGGCGGCCGGTGGCGAAACCCAGACCCGTTCCGACAGCGGCGGTTTGGCACGTTGCCTTCAGGTGGGGGCTGAGGTCTTTGACCGCGCTTCCATCCTGGAACGTTCCAAAAAACTGGCGGAAGAAGCCGTCGAGCTGCTTTCTGCCGAAAACTGCCCGGACACTTCCATGGATCTTTTGCTGGCTCCAGACCAGATGACTTTGCAAGTGCACGAATCCATCGGTCACCCGCTGGAATACGATCGTATTTTGGGTGATGAAAGAAACTATGCCGGCTGGAGCTTCGTAAAACCAGATGACTTCGGACACCTGCAGTATGGTTCCAAACTGATGAACGTGACTTTCGATCCGACCATCGAAGACGCTCTGGCATCTTATGCGTTTGATGATTCCGGTCACCCGGCAACCAAAGAATTCCTGATTCACAACGGCCTGCTGGTGCGTGGCTTGGGCGGTCTTGAATCACAAAGCCGTCTGAACCTGCCAGGTGTGGCGAATTCAAGATCTTCATCCTGGAATCGTGCGCCGATTGACCGTATGGCGAACATCAACCTTGAGCCGGGCACTTCCAAACTGGAAGACATGATTGCTTCCGTTGAGCGCGGTGTATTCATGCTGGCGAACAAGTCCTGGTCCATTGATGATTACCGCAACAAATTCCAGTTCGGCTGTGAATACGGTAAACTGATTGAAAACGGCAAACTGACCAAGACCGTGAAAAATCCAAACTATCGCGGCACCACCGTGAAGTTCTGGAACAACCTGAAAGCCGTCAGTGAAAACCGCGAGACCTTTGGATCTCCGTACTGTGGTAAAGGGGAACCAAATCAGGTGATCCGTGTGGGACACACCACGCCTTATTGCCTGTTTGCAGATGTGGAGGTTTTCGGTGCTTAATTTTACAGAAAAAACAAAACAGTCCTTCAACATCGTGGCGGATCACCTTTTAGCAAAGCTTGAAAAGAATGAAGCTGCGAATGTGAACCTGCATGCGGAAGAATCTTTGTTTGTGCGTTTCAACGCGAACAAAGTCCGCCAGAACACCCACGTTGAACAGCGTTCTTTGACTTTGACCCTGCAAAAAGACGGCAAGACCGCGAACATCAGTTTTTCCATCACCGGCGAAGTTGATGAAGACAAACAGCGTGTTGAATTCTGGCTGGACCAAGCCCGTCAGGAATGTGCGCTTCTTCCTGAAGATCCGTATCAGGTGGCCATCGTCAACAACGGCACCAGCGACAACACCTTCAAAGGTTCTTTGCTGAAAGACGAAGACGTGATCAAAGCGATCACGACTCCGGCAGCGGGTGCTGACTTTGCTGGGCTTTATTGCGCAGGTCCTATCATTTCTGCGAATAAAAACTCGGCTGGCCAAAGCCACTGGTTTGCGACCGAAAACTTCTTCGTGGATTATTCCCTGTACATGGGTGAAAAAGCCGTGAAGTCGATTTATGCCGGCACTCACTGGGACCAAAAAGCTTTTGATGCCAGCATTGCCCAAAGCAAAAATCAGCTCAGCCTGATGGACCGCCCGAAGAAAGTCCTGCAGCCAGGTGCTTACCGCACTTATCTGGCTCCGGGCGCGGTGGCGGAACTGGCTTCGATGTTCTCTTGGGGGGCATTGAGCTTTAATGCCCACAAACAAGGTGGCAGTGCTTTGATGAAACTGGCGGACAAGGAAAAGTCCCTGTCGCCGCTGTTCAACATGCGCGAAAACTATGGCATGGGTCTGACTCATCGTTATAACTCTTTGGGTGAACTGGCTCCGGAAACACTGGGCTTGATCACCAAAGGACAGTTGGACAGCTATGTGATCAGCAGCCGTTCGGCTAAAGAATACGGCGTTCAGAGCAACGCGGGGGATTCCCATGAAGGTCCTCGCGCGATGGAGATCCTGCCTGGGGCCTTGAAAAAAGACGACATTTTGAAAGAACTAGGCACCGGACTCTATTTGTCCAACCTGCATTACTTGAATTGGTCGGACCGTCTGAATGCGCGTATCACCGGGATGACCCGCTATGCGTGCTTCTGGGTTGAAAACGGTGAAATCGTGGCGCCGATCGCGGATCTGCGTTTTGATGAAAGCCTGTTTGACTGCCTGGGTGAAAACCTGCTGGCAGTGACGGACTTCCAAGAGGTCGACCCCATGGTGTCGACTTACGAAAGCCGTGCTTTAGGTGGCAAAAAAGTGCCGGGCATGCTAATCAAGGACTTTAAATTCACTCTTTAAGGAGCGTCATGGTTACCTATATCGTTCAACTGGCAGTTCGTTGGGAGACTTACCCTGAGTACGTCGACTGGCTTAAAAACGAACACATCGCTGAAGTACTTGCTCTACCCGGCTTTATCAAAGCGGAGCTTTGCTTGCGTAAAGGTGGCGCCATGGAAGCCTCCAGCAAAGACGTGAAGATCATCTACACCCTCAAGGATGAAGAGGCGGTAAAGACCTATATGTCTGAATACGCAATGCAAATGCGCGAAAAAGGACTGGAGAAGTTCTCGGGTCAGTTCTCTGCCCAGCGCGAAGTATGGCTTGAAACTATTAATTTTACGTCAAAATAGCCCCGAGGGGCTATGAATTCCCCTCTTGCGGGTGTATGTTGGGGATGTAAACAAAGGAGACCTTGTGGCAACTGCAGCTTTCCAAAAAATTCTTGAAAATCTTTCTGGCAACAAAAACGTTCAAAACCTTCTTGAAAGCTTCCAGAAGCTGAGCGACGAGATCAAAAAGAAAGAGTCTGAACTTAAAGGCCGTTTTGATCAGGAAAAAGAAGACAAGATCGAACTGGCTTGGAAGAAATATCAGGAGATCGTAAAAGTTCTTTCCACTTCCGAAGCTAAATTGGAAAAAGAAGTGAACAGCACTATTTCCAAAATCAAAAAGTCCGCTGACGATCTGGAAAAAAACATCCAGGCTTACAAAAAGAAAGCCATCGTTCAAAAGACCAAGCTAGAAAAGTCCTTGTTCAAAAAACAAACGACTAAAAAAGCTTCTTCCAAAAAAGCAGCTGCTAAACCTGCTGCAACTACGAAGAAAAAAGCGACAGTGAAAAAAGCTGCTGCGAAAAAAACAACCAAGAAAGTTTCCAAAAAGAAGTAATTCTTTTCTGACATTTTCAGAGTTAAAAAAAGGGAAGGCATAAACCTTCCCTTTTTTTATTCCCCATCCCCAAAAAGTACCTGCTTACTTTTGCATAAACACTGCGTTGAGCGCATAACAGAGGCCTCTTTTTTGATGCGTCGTTTATGCAAAAGTAAGCAGGTACCTTTTTGGTTCCCGGTCCTTGATCTTGTGGCTTTAAGGACCTTTTGTCTTGTTCCGCGATAAACTGTGGACACTTTGTGTTTGGCACTGACAGCATGAATAGACATCCATGGAGGAACTACTATGAAACACCTGCTTCTTTCACTCACAGTTTTGTTGTCTGGCGCTGCGGCTCAGGCTCAGGATCTTTTCTGCAAGCTTACGGTGAACAGCGAAGTGATGGTCGACACGAAGGTGTCCACTGTTGTCGGCAAGAATGCTGCTATCGGCACTTACGACAACTATCAAATCAGCGTGCGCAATCAGGGCGCTGGCAAATTCTATATCGAAGTTTACGAAACCAACGTGTCCCGTTCTTATGCTGACGGCGTTCTGCGCACCGAAGAGGACGAAACCAAATGGACCCTGTGGAGTCGTGAAATTCTGATGGAAGCTTCCTGCCGTCTGGCGATCTAGTCTTCATCCGTTCGAACCAAACCTTAAAACGGACCGAACCACCTTCGGTCCGTTTTTTATTCCCTAAAAGGCCCCCCGGTGACGGTTTTGGGCCCTCAAACCCCGGCCTATGGGTTCCATATCAAATATAAGCTTTCCTCCGAATGGCGGGGGATTTGCTGTACTTCACGGAATGGTTAAGAAGCTATTATTCTTTAGTTTGTTCGTTCTTCAGATCCTGGTGGCCCCGGCACTAGCCGACAGCTACGACTATGCCCGGATCTTTGATGTGGCCTTTAAAACCATGACTCAAAAAGACCTTTATAAGGCCCTGAACGAATCTATCGTGCAGCAGAAAAATCCCCTGACTCAAAGTCAGCTGGTGTTTTTACTGAAGAAAAATCCTGAATACATCGCGATCCTTGAAGATACGACCGCGAAATTGGCCAAGGCCCAAAGTGAATCGCCCGAGGCTTACACGGCTTATCTAAAAGAAGTCAAAACCCAGCTTAAAACCGTGGTGCAAACCCCGCGCTTTGCTGAACAACTGGCGAAATACGAAAGCCCGTCTCAGCCCCTGACGATGGATCTGCCCGGTGGATCTCCGGGGTTTCGTGGCATGCGTCTGTTCATTAATCACCCGCACTTAAAAACCATCAAAGGCAAGACCCGCACATTGCCGGGCGATGATCTGCGCAAAGTTGTCGTGGACTTCATCGCCGGAGCCGAGCAGGAAATCTGGTACAATGTATTTGATTTCGATCTGAAAGTAATCGCGGATGCACTAAAGAACCAGCACACGAAAAAAGGCGTGAAGGTCACAGGTGGAATTGACGCCGGCACCATCAGCACCCGCCCTGAAGTGAAAGCCATCTTTGATGACCTTGCCACTTTGGAAAGTGATAAATTTAAAACCGTCGCAGTGAAATCCGTGGGCCTGAATCACCAGAAGATCATTCTGCGTGACCCTTTTGGTCCAAAAGCCGCGGTGCTGTTCCTGTCTGGCAACTTCACACAAAGCTGCATTGGTCCTGAAGGGGATCTTGTGAATCTGCCGCCGGAAAAACGCAATGAGTTTTCTATCCCCAACGCCAATCATGCTTTGATGATCCTGGGAACTTTGCCAGCACAAGCCACCAAGGCCGAACTTAAAAAAACCCTGGAATACAAAATCCGTGGTCAAAGCCAGTACCCAATCAGTGGCAGTTACAAAATCATGGGCGAAAAGAAAAGCCCCAATGAAGAGCCCTCTTACATCGTCCTTTCATTCTCGCCGAACGGCGGTGAAGGCGATGTGAACAAAAGCATCTTTGTTCCGTTGATTCAAAACTCGAAGGGTCCGATCGAGGCTGTGCACTTTGCGTTTTCCTCCAAGCAAATTCAAAGCGCGCTGATTGAACGTGCGGCCCGGGACATGAGTGAAAAAGGTCAGTTTGATTTCCGTTCTGTCGGCGACACCCCCTTTGCCATGCGCGAATGGAGTGCGTTCCTGTTGTTGTCGGGTCTGAAGAAGGATCTGCCTTCGGGCAAATATCTGACCGATGGCGAAGCGCCGATTCTGCAGGCCTTGGGCGCTGCGGGAGTGACGGACCTTCAGACCAAGATCCGCACAGCGCCTTCTATTTATGGTGAACGCCATTTCCGTCTGGAAGACGGGACTTCCGTGAAGACCACATCCAAAATTCACCACAAGGTGTTTATCTTCCCCGAGGATTCGATGGCTGTTTTGGGAACATCCTTCAATCCAAGTGAAAACGCCGAAAACAACAACGAGCAGATCGTGATCGTTAAAGATGCCGCGATTGTGGAACAAGCCCGAGGTCTGTTCGGATATCTGTACCAACAGTCAGCCCGGTCTGTGACCCAGGAAGCAAATAAACGCAATCTGAAGGCGCTTCCTTCCCCGGACGAGACTGTGGGCGATGAATCCATGGAAAGAGATCAATAAGGCTGACAGATTCACCGGCTTCTGCTAATTTTCTGTTCATGAAGTTTCTGCGCAGCACATTGAAGTATCTGATGTTTTTCACGTTGGGAATCGTGACCTGCGCCTTTGTTGGAATGGCTGTCATCACCTACTACACGGTTGATTATCTAATCCAAAACCCCACGAACACCACCACAGTTCAGAAAAAACCCTACCCGGTGGCCAAAGCCACTTTGACTCCGGATCTGAAAACCGGCGATCAGGCTCCGGCACAAGAGCTGATTCCGGCATCCTCGAAAGAAAACTTCCGCAAGGCCTTCGACACTTCAAGGTCATTTGTGATGATGAGTTCTGAAATCGGCGATCTGGTGCGCAAGCTTGAAAAAACCAACCCGCCGCCGCTGTGCCCGTCATTGTGCGATGCCAGTCACATGGACCGCGAACAACTGAGAGAAAACAAAGTCGCTTATCTGGAAAAATATTATCAACAGCAAGGCACCCGTGCCCTGCAGGATCCTGATTTCCGCCTGATCACAGATGATATCAGCCGCATTCACCGCCTGATGGTTCCGGCCCACAAGATCATGAGTAAGATTGATCGCCTGAAAGAACGCCAGCAGAATCCCGATGGCGTCAGCACCACGGACAAACTGGTTATCACCGCTGAAATTCAAGGTGCCGTGCTAAGTGACTTCTATGGATTTGTTCACGACGTTGAAGCGCTGAAATCCGAAGACAAAAAAATGAAGCTGATTCGCGATCTGCGCAAGTCCTGCCACAAAGGCAAACCTGCGAAACAGATTATTTCAGAGTGCGACTCAGTAATGTCGCAGCAATAATTCACATTCGCATCTATTGATTGAATATCACATTCAAATGAACTACCTATAGGATCCTATGGGTAAAGGCCTTTCTCGCACACAAGTTTTCTTCATGACCCTGACCTGCATTCTGGTCGTGGGCAATATGTACTACAACCAACCGTTGCTGGGGATTCTGGCGCGTGAATTTGGTGTGACTGAAAGCAAAGTGTCTTTGGTTCCAGCCTTCACCTTGATCGGCTATGCACTGGGGATTTTGTTCCTGGTTCCGATGGGCGACATGATCGAACGCCGTAAACTTATTCAAGGCTCTATGACCATGGCAGGCCTGCTGGCGATCGCACTGCCTTTCAGTCCCACCCTGGGTGTGTTCTGTGCGATCAGCTGTGTGATGGGTTTCTTCAACGTGTCCCAGTCTGTTTTGATTCCCTTTGCGGCAAACCTGGCCAAACCTGAAGAGCGCGGCAAGGTCGTCGGCATCGTGCTTTCCGGTATTCTGATCGGCTCGCTGATGGCAAGGACTCTGGCGGGTTTCATCGCGCAGTACTTCGGCTGGAAAACCGTTTTCATTTTTGCCGGCGCAGTCAGTCTGATTCTTTCCATCGTGTCGCAATTCGTACTGCCGATGTCAGAACCAAACTTCAAAGGCACGTACAAACAGCTGCTGCTTTCCACGGCTAAACTTTTCCGTGAGCTTCCCACCATGCGCGAAGCTGCTTTGATGGGCGCAATCCTGTTCGGGACCTTCTCGGCATTCTGGACAACGCTGACCTTCCTGCTGGAGGCTGCACCCTTTAACTATGACCCGAAAACCATCGGCCTGTTTGGAGCTTTGGGGATGATCGGCGCTTTGGCGGCTCCACTGGCTGGACGCTATGCCGACAAAAAAGGGGCCGCTGCCACCATCCGCATGGGACTATATTGTTCTATGGGGGCCTTTGCCCTGCTAGCACTTTCCTCCACTTTCGTGGCGGGCATCGTTCTGGGTGTTTTGGTGCTGGATCTGGGCATTCAGGTTGCCCATATTTCCAACCAATCACGCGTGTTTAGCCATGCGCCGGAATACCACTCTCGCCTGAACACGATCTACATCTTTGCCTACTTTACCGGAGGAAGCCTCGGGTCTTACGTGGGTTCGGCTTTGTGGAGCTGGGGCCAATGGCCTGCCGTCAGCCTGGGTGGGCTCGGCTTTTGCCTTATCGCGACCCTCATTTTCCGCCGGGGGCAGAAAAACCGAGCGGCCGCCGCCAAAATAGCCTAATCTATACCCATTTCGCCTCGCATTAGCTCAAGCGCTCTCGTTGCAGAACTTTCATCCTTGAGGGTGGTTATGTTAGTCTCGGGGCGTTTATAGAGGTGTGAATGAAAATCGCTGATCTTTCTCCTACGAATGAGTTTATCCCCCGTCACATTGGTCCGACTGACTCAGACATCCACGAGATGCTGAAAACTCTGGGTTTCAATTCCCTGGATCAAATGGCTGACAAAGTTATCCCGGCACAAATCCGCACGAACCACACTTACGCAGATGTGGGCACCGGCATTTCTGAGCACGGGCTTTTGAATCATCTAAAACAGATGGTTTCCAAAAACAAAGTTTACAAAAACTATATCGGCATGGGTTACCACGACACCATCACTCCGACTGTGATTCAAAGAAACATCTTTGAAAATCCAGTGTGGTACACAGCCTACACTCCATATCAGCCGGAAATTTCCCAAGGTCGTCTGGAAGCGCTGTTGAACTTCCAAACGATGATCGCGGATCTGAACGGCATGGAAATCGCCAACGCCTCTTTGCTTGATGAAGGCACGGCCGCAGCTGAAGCCATGTTCATGGCGCACTCTCTTTGCAAAAACAAAGCAAATGCCTTTGTCGTATCCCCGGACATGCACCCGCATGTGATCGAGGTTATCAGCACTCGTGCAGAGCCTCTGGGTTTTGAGATGATCGTGATGGATCCGGCGAAATATGATTTTGCAAAACCAGTGTTCGGTGTGTTCTTCCAGTATCCAAACACCAACGGCACGGTTGAAGACTATGCTGCCATCGCAAAAAAGTACAAAGACCATGGTGCGCTGGTGACAGCTTCCACGGATCTTCTGGCGATGACATTGCTGACTCCTCCGGGTGAATGGGGTGCCGACATGGTGGTGGGTAATTCCCAGCGCTTTGGTGTACCACTGGGCTTCGGTGGTCCTCACGCAGGTTACCTGGCAACGAAAGATGCTTTCAAACGTTTGATGCCAGGCCGTCTGGTGGGTGTCAGCGTGGACTCTCAAGGCAAGTCTGCTTTGCGTCTGGCTTTGCAAACTCGTGAACAACACATCCGTCGTGAAAAAGCGACTTCCAACATCTGTACGGCTCAGGTGCTTCTGGCGAACATGGCTTCCATGTACGCGGTTTACCATGGCCCTGCAGGACTAAAGAAAATCGCTCTGCGCGTTCAGCGCCTGACGGCGATTCTTTCTGCGGGTCTTAAGAAATTGAACCTTGAAGTCGGTGCAGGAACGGTGTTTGACACTGTGACTGTAAAAACTGACAAAGCGGCAGAGATCATTGCTCAGGCTGAAAAGCTGCAAATGAACTTCCGCAACTACGGCGGCGGCAAGCTGGGTGTTTCGCTGAATGAAGCAACAACGTTGGAAGACGTTGAAAACATCTGGGCGGCCTTCAACCTTGGCAAAGCAGCCGGCTTCACAGCATTGTCTGTTGATGAGTCTTTGGCAGATGTGACTTTGCCAGCAGCCTTGACTCGCTCCACGGCTTACATGACTCATCAGGTGTTTAATTCTCACCACAGCGAAACCGAAATGCTTCGCTACATTCACCATCTGCAAAACAAGGATCTGACGCTGACTCATTCCATGATTCCGCTGGGTTCTTGCACGATGAAACTGAATGCGACAACCGAGCTTGTGCCGGTTTCATGGCCTGAAATCAGCAAGCTGCACCCGTTTGCACCAACCGCACAAGCGGTGGGCCTGATTGAAATGATCCACGACCTAGAGAAAAAGCTTTGCGACATCACCGGCTTTGCAGCAGTCAGCTTGCAGCCGAATGCGGGTTCTCAGGGTGAATACGCGGGTCTTTTGGTGATCCGCAAGTACCACCAATCCCGTGGTCAGGGTCATCGCAACATCTGCTTGATCCCATCTTCCGCGCACGGAACAAATCCAGCATCCGCAGCCCTGGTGAACATGCAGGTTGTGGTTGTGGCGTGTGACGATCAGGGTAACGTCGATGTGGCAGACCTTAAACTCAAGGCTGAACAACACAAAGACAATCTGGCAGCGTTGATGATCACTTACCCTTCCACACACGGTGTGTTCGAGGAAGGTATCGTGGAAATCTGCAAGATCATCCACGACAACGGCGGTCAAGTTTACATGGACGGCGCGAACATGAATGCTTTGGTTGGCATGTGCCGCCCAGGCGTGTTCGGTCCGGACGTTTCCCACATGAATCTGCACAAGACCTTCTCGATCCCTCACGGTGGTGGCGGTCCGGGCGTGGGTCCTATCGGTGTGGGCGCGCATTTGGCGGAATTCCTGCCGAAGCATTCTTTGGTGCCTGAAGCGGGTCCTGCGAATGGTATTTCTGCGACGACGTCAGCTCCTTGGGGCAGCGCCAGCATCCTGCCGATCTCCTGGGCTTATATCACCATGATGGGCTCTCAAGGTCTGCGCAAAGCCACTTTGGTCAGTATCCTGAGCGCGAACTACATCGCGAAGAAACTGGAAACTCATTACCCTGTTCTTTACAAAGGTAAAAACGGTCTGGTGGCGCACGAGTGTATCGTGGACGTTCGCGAAATCAAAAAAACCTCTGGCGTTGACGTGACTGACGTTGCAAAACGTCTGATGGACTTCGGTTTCCATGCTCCGACCATGAGCTTCCCGGTAGCGGGCACGCTGATGATCGAGCCAACTGAATCTGAATCCAAAAAAGAACTGGATCGTTTCATTGAATCCATGGTGACCATCCGCAAGGAAATCACTGCGGTTGAAACCGGCAAGATGGACAAAGAAAACAACGCCCTTAAAAATGCTCCTCACACAGCGCAGATGCTGATGAAACCTGAATGGAATCATCCGTACAGCCGTGAAGAGGCTGTGTACCCAGTTGAATGGTTGCGTGGTAACAAGTTCTGGCCAGTTGTTGGCCGTGTCGACAACGCTTACGGCGACAGAAACCTGATTTGCTCCTGCCCTTCGATTGAAGACTATCAGGCGTAATGAAGCGCATCCTTCTTATCCGCTTAGATAAAATCGGTGACCTGATCTGCAGCATGCCTGTAGATCAGGTTTCTTTTTTAGAAGGCTGGGATAAGCACTGGGTGATCGCCAAAGGCCTGGGATTCGTCCCTGAAAACGCCGACCCTCAAAGAAAATTTCTGGAACTGAAAAAAGACGACGCCAAGGAATCCTTACCCAAGCTAAGAGCCTTCTTACGCGAATACCGCCCTGACGTCGCCGTCAGCCTGCAGGCCCCATGGTGGGTCAGCTATGCGCTGTGGGCTGAAGGTGTGCCGGTTCGCGCGGGTGTGCGTTCGCAATGGCACAGCTTTCTGTTTTTGAATAAAGGCCTGCGCCAGCATCGCAGTCTCGCGGTTCAACACGAGGCTGATTACAATCTGGATATCCTGAAACACGCCCTGCATATCAGCGAAAACATTAAAACCCCGGTTTTGAAACTGACCGCCCCGGAAAACCCGGAGCTTCTGTCCAAACACGGCCTTATAACCAAAAACTATGTCGTGGTTCATCCCGGTATGGCAGGGTCCGCCCTGAACTGGCCGATTGCCAATTACATTGAACTGATCAGAAAAGTGTCTGAAACCACCCAGGTGGTTCTGACCGGCACCCCGGCAGATGAAAAATGGCTGACTGAAATCAAAGCGACTTTCAAGGACCACAAAAACGTCCTAAGCCTGCAAAGCCTGCTGACCGCGACCGAACTATTCACGGTGCTTAAAAACGCCAAAGCGGTCGTGGTACCAAGCACAGGTGTGGCCCACATGGCGGCTTCCCTGGGGACTCAGGTTCTGGGCATCTATCCGCATGTGCGCGTGCAAAAACCCCTGCGTTGGGCGGCCCGTGGGCCTCAGGTTCATATTTTCGAAGCCCCGACTCAAAATGCCGATGGAAGTGTCTGCGACGGCACCCACTGTGAAGAATTTCACTGTATGGCAAAAATAAAGGTCGAAGATTTGCTTCAGACCCTTTCCTCCCTTTAGAATACCCCCATGCAAAGAGAATTCACCTGTCCCGCTTCTTTTGAAGAATCCATCAACCGTGCGCTAGCCACTTACAAGTTGTCGTTGAAGGATTCCAAAGCCCTGGCCAAATGTGTGCTGGCTTTGTCGGACTTCTTTATCGCCAAACCTGACAGCCCCACCCCGTGGAACGAATCCTGGGCGCAGGTGGCTTATCTTTGTTATTACCTGCCACTGAATTCAACCCGCCTGACCGGACTGATTGAAGAAGCCGACAAGCGCGGATTCTTCAGCGGCCTTTCCCATGTGATTGATTTCGGTGCGGGTCTGGCGACAGCATCAATGACCCTGAATGAAAAGCACAAGTTCAGCTATCAGCTGATCGAACGTGCGGCCGAGCCACAAAGCCTGATTGAAAAGCACTTCCCGCAGTTTCCACCGCAGGAATGGCTGCGCACCTTCAGCGGTGCCCGCCTGAAAGACGGTGCCAAGACCCTGGCGCTGTTTTCGTATTCATTGACCGAACTGACCGATCTGCCGGACTGGGCATATCAATGCGAAGCCCTGATGCTGGTCGAACCTTCCACGCAGCAAGATGGCCGCAAGCTTTTACAGCTGCGCCAGAGGCTTCTGGAAAAAGGCTATCACGTGTGGGCCCCGTGCACGCATGAACAGGCTTGTCCCCTTTTAACCCAGTCTAAAACCGACTGGTGCCATGACCGCGTTCACTTTAAAGCGCCTGCGTGGTTCACTTCATTAGAAGCCGAGCTTCCGATGAAAAACCGCACCCTGACCATGAGCTATGTGCTGATGAGAAAAACCAAACCTGAAGTCATCAAGGCTGCGCGCGTGGTCGGTGATCGTTTGAAAGAAAAAGGCAAAGATCGCCAGATGATCTGCCGGGGTTCAGAGCGTGAATTTTTGGCCTGGCTTCATAAAACCAAGATCGAACAGGAAATCCCACGCGGGGTTCTGGTCGACATCCCTGATGACATTCAAAAAGTTTCAAATGAGTTGCGCGTAAGCCACGAAATCAACGTCCTTTAAGGGTGTCTCGGCCCGCAGGTATTTCTTCCACTGACCGGATCGGCGCAGGCGCTGGATTTCACCTTCCAGCCACTTGTGCAGATCTTTCTGCGACTGCGGTGACACCAGAATCTTTCTGTCAAAGCGTTCAATGGTTTTGTCCGAGATATGAATCTGATCTTCCAGCCCCAGATCCCGGATCAGATACACAGCCACAATCCGGCCCATGATAACGAAATCAATCCGTCCCCGTGCCAGCATGCGCAGACTGTTGTTGAAGGATTGCGTGGATTCTGATTTGACGACTCCGGCTTTTTCCAGCTGCTGCACAGGTTCTACAGCATGCCCCAGAACAATCGAAGTTTTTTTCCCCTGCAACGAGGCAGAGTTCTCATACTCCAAAGCTCGCTTGCGAGGCGAAAGCACCAGATTTTCATCTTCCATCAAAGCCGATGTCCAAAGATATTTCTTTTCGTTTTGATCGCCGAACCACTTTGGTGACACCAACGGGACGACATAGACCCCGCTACGCTCAAGAATTTTCTGCAACCGCGCACGCGGCACGACCACAACTTTAAATTGATATTTCCCCTGTGATCGCACCGTCAGAAGTGATGCCAAATCATAGACCAGACCCTGTTCTTTTTTTTGATCAACTACAAAAGGAGGAGTGTCGTAAGGCGAAACCATCTCGATCACTTGCGCAGCGGAAGTGATAACGGAATAACAAAGCAGTGCCGATACGATCCAGAGCAGACGCATAGTATTCCCCTTGGTCTGTACTGTCATTCTACCACAACAAAGACCGAACAAGAGGTCTCGATTTAAGACGAGACAATTACGCGAATGTCATTCCGCAAATACCTATAAATATTGGGAACAAACAAGCCGATATGTACTGGGTAAGGAACGCACATATGAATATACGGCACGTTATGGAAACATTCATTGTTCTTCTTTTTGCGTCTATTTTAGGACTGACGGGATGTATTCGCGCCAGCGTTCATAATGGCGAACTGAAAGCCGATCTGGCTTCTGAAAGTGATTCCTCTTACTTCACAAATAAAAACCCGATCGAAGTCCTGATTGTTTTCAACCGCGCGCCTGATCAGTTCTATCCTGAAAACTTCACTCTTGAAAATGCCACCATGGGTTCCATCGTCCAGGTGGACAAGGTCACCTATCGTGTGCAACTAATTCCAACCAATCAAGGCGAAGTGCGTGTAAATTTGCCGAAAGGCACAGCCGTCGGAAATCGCGGTGAAACCAACACTGAATCCGGAGTGTTCGAAGTTTACTATGACAGCATTCTGCCTACGATTGGCACAGCTACGATTCTGCCCGCCGCTGTCAGCCCCAACCCGATCCCCTCCGTGGGCGGAACGACGGAACCCAAAGCCATCGTCACTTTATACAATTCACTGGCCTGTACTGGCGACAAACTGGCTGATTCTACGGCCGATGCCATCACCGGAAATTTTGAGTTCCCACTTGGAAATGCCCTGACCAGCGAAGGAGCTTACGCGTGGAGTGTTCAGGCCCGGGACGCCGCTGGCAACATCCATTGCTATCCCTTCCCTTTGGCTTACACTCTGGATCACACCGAACCGTCACTGCCATCCATCGCCGTGGCCCATGGGACGGTTCAGGATGATCCCGTGGGTGTGGATGTCATCTCGTGCGATGACGACAACCAAACACCGGATTCTTTCTATCAAGTGATCTTCGTACAGGACAGTTCAGCACCTCCGGCGCTGGACAACCCGAATTGGATGACTTGTGCCGCTGGTATCAACAATGTGCCCCTGACCGGTGCTGACGGGGATCATACACTTATAATGTGGGCCCGCGATGAAGCCGGAAATATTTCTTCCAGTAACCAGATCACCATCACACTTGATACGACCACGCCAAGTCTTTCGATGCCTGCCACCGCCAGCCTCAATCGCAACAGCGCAAGCACCGTGATTCTTGCTGACGCCGTGGTCGATTCTGATGAAGAAGGGCTTGGTAGTTATTCACTGCCAGCTGCCGATGCGCCGGCCTGTTCCGATCACGGAAGCGTTTCCATCAACGCCAGCAACGGGGCTTTGACGTTTGCCCCGGCGGCACACTATTTCAACCGCTATAGCGGCGCGGATCACCATGGTGGCCCTTGCAATATCAAAGTTCAATTTGCCGACCGGGTTCAGCCGACCGCCCATAGTGTGACAGCCGATGTGGCCGTCACTGTAAATTTTGTGAATGAACCTGTGCAAATCACCGCTTGGCCCGGCACCAACGGAAGTGCTTTGGAAAAATGCGGCAACAAATGTTTTGCCAATTCGATCTTTGATTTAAGTTTCACGGTGTCCCCGGGCGGTAACGCCACTTATCCGGACCCGCAGACAGTAACCTGCTCAGCAATTACCGCTGATGCTTACTATGTGGATATCGCCAGTTGTTCCCTTTCCGGCAACACCGGCACTTTATCCGTGCAAATGGGCAGCGCGCACGCTTCCTCCACGGACGGCACATCAATCACTCTGACAGTAAACGATGGCATCGGGAATGACTCTGAATCGTTCAGTCTGCATGTTGATAACTATGTGATGAGCATGTACCCGGCCCTGGCCGTCAGCCGTCAGCTTTCGTGTATCCTGTGTCACGCCAACATCCAGGCTGACATCGTAACGGACTTTGGAATCGCCCAGGCCAATTACGGCAATGCCAACAACATTCTGGGCGTCGCCAATCTGGCCGGATCCCACATGTATCACAACGACAACTCGGTGATTGATTTCTCGGTGACCGGTTCCATCTACATGCCGAACATCACTGTGACAGACAAAAACTTTATCAAACAAACCACCGGGAATCCGAACTCGGCCGCGGTGAATTTAAGATCCTTCCTGCAAAACAGCTGGAACCAGTATTCTCCGATCACCGACAGTCAGGGCACGATTCTGATGGATGGCGATGGCTTTATGCAGGTGGATCCAACACCGGTCGCTAAAGCTGCGCAGCTGGTGGCCCCGAAAGTTCAAGGCGGCTTGCAGCTGAAGACCGCCATCACCATCCGCGCGCCTTCCGATGCCGAAGTTCTGGCCCTGGACAGCTCGCTGTCGGCGGGCACCACAGCCTTCGTCTACAAAGGCCCGAATTCCAAACCGGCCTTCAGCGGTTTGCAGGTTCATGACTTTGGTTATGGTCAGTTCGTACGCAACAACGGAACCATCATCTGCCACGGAAGCATTATTATCAGCGGAACTCTGTACCTGAACAACCCCGACATCCAAACAGATGATGTGGGCTGTTCTATCTATGTTGCGGGGAATGTGTTCATTGAAACCAATCGCGGCACGGCCATCCAATATACAGGCGGCGCGGCCTCTCCGACCCTGCAAATCACCAGTTCGCGCAATCTGCACATGGGTGTGGGCTTGTATGACATCCGCTATATTCGCCGCTCTTTGAATAACTTTGAAGATGCGCAAAAAATTGTGAACGCCGCAAACCCGGCAGGTCTTCGTGATGCTGCCGAAGGTGCCCTGACAATCAAATCCAACAACGATGCCGGCGCCTGGGAATGGATGCGCTGTCCACTGCGCCCGGAACACGCGCTTTATTTGGAAGGCAAATACATCTCGAACGGAAACTATGGGGCTTGTGATGCCTCCGTGGACCCGTGGAAATGTAATTTCGCCAAAGAGCTTTTCAACAACTGGGTCGGAGTCGTTTCAAACTATGATCATGTTCTGGATGAAAAGGTCATCAACCGCAGCGGCACGCTGGTGAACCCGGTGGTTGCTTACGAAACCATGTGCCGCGTGAACGGTGCTTATCAGATGTCGAACTATGCCGCCCATAGCTGGGCTTGGTCCGGATACTGGGGTGAACAACCTGATCGCGTGGGCGCTGCCACGGTCAACACCACCCGCCATTCAACGATCTTTGATCACGTGCGCATCAACGCGCAAAACGTGCACAGCCGTTACTATGGCGAATTCCGGGGCTCGGTGATTTCACCTTGGGCCCTGTTCGCCGTCGGAAACCTGGTGTTCAAGTACGACACCCGCTTAAACAACGTCGTGCCATACCCGCGCCTGATGGTGCCCAACCCGATCTTCGATGTTCAATAAAAAAACCGAGGGGGATTCCCTCGGTTTTCAGTGTCGAGTTGATATTTAAAACGCGCGCTTATTCAGCTGCGTAGCTGGCAACAGGAATCAAAGAAACAGAAATCTGGTAAGTCTTGCCCTGAATCACGCCATTATCAAGGAACTGAGCCAGTTCACGACGGAAGCCTTTGATTTTCTCTTTAGCCTCGTCCAAACGAGCTTCATCCACATTGATAGTGATCGTGGAATGCTCGCGCTCTTCACTAGGCATCTTCTCCAATAGACGCTCCAGCTTGCGCTTCATTTTTTTCTCGCGGCTGATTTCACCAAAACGCTGAAGTTCATCCGTGTTAAGGTTCAAACGCTCCCCGAACATACGAATTGTTCTCATCGTTACGGTACGTTTGCCGTTTAGGATTTTGGACAAGAAAGACGAGTCCACTTCCAGGTGACGGGCGAACGCACGCAAAGAGTAACGGGGATAGTTTTGGCTACGACGAGCCAATTCATCTTCAAGAAATTGTCTAAAATCTGAGTTTTTATTTACATCCTGCATGAGGACACAATTATGTGCAGGGCCCCTGATAATCAATATTTTGTTCACAGTCTTACAGACATTTAATATAGCCATTCGGAGCGCGTCAAAAACTCGCCGAACATTACAGAATTTTATCGAATATCAACAACTTACGGTTTCGACCTCTTTCATCGATCGCAATGATTTCGGAATCACTTTTGTACGAAAAATTCGCCAAATTTTGCAGCCACACAAACAGTTTTTCCTCGTCACGTTGTGGCCCCAGTATCAATCGGTCCGCACTTAAAACACCCGTTTCAGTCAAAGAGCGAACAATTTCCAGAATCGTGTGTGCACCGACACCGGCGATCACCACGCTGCCTTGAACGGGCTGTTCAAGCTGTCCTCCCGGCCGCGGATGGAAAAACGCCTGACAGGCCGAATCGTCGCGGAAGTATTCATTCTGAAAGCGCTGCTCCAGACGCTCGATGATGTGCGGGACCTGGTCGACAAAGTGAACCTCGGTGAACAAACCGCTTTCATAGGCGTTTAAACCCATATAGCCGTGGTCGCAGCAGAAGTCCCAGACAGGCTTTCCGGGCAAAAGATGATCGTAAATAAGCTGCATGCGACGCGAGAGTTTGAACATAGGGCGCAAGATAGAATCCTCATTGACTGAATGTCACGGGGAAAGGATTATGCAACCGCATGAAAAAGACACCTTTAGCAGACACACATGAAAAGCTGGGCGCCCGCATGGTCGACTTTGCCGGTTGGTATATGCCCGTTCAATACATCGGTCTTCGTGAAGAGCACAACAACGTGCGCACGAACGTAGGCCTGTTCGACGTTTCCCACATGGGCGAAATCCGTGTGAAAGGCCCTAAAGCCGTGGAAACCTTGGAATGGCTGACGACCAATGACGTTTCCAAACTGAACGACGGCGAAGCACAGTATTCTTTGCTGCCGAATGATCAGGGCGGCCTGGTTGACGATATCATCGTTTACTGCCTGTCTAAAGATTCTGACTATCTGGTGTGTGTGAACGCCTCCAACAAAGACAAAGACTTTGCCTGGATGACCAAACACAACAAGGGCTCTGATATGACGGACGAATCCGATCTTTGGGGTCAGATCGCCATTCAAGGCCCGAAAGCTTTGGAGCTGTGCGACCGTGTCTTTGACATCAAAGTCAGTGAAATGAAGTCCTTCACCGTAAAATCCGGCACTTTCAAGGGCCACAAGATCATGATCGCCACCACTGGCTACACCGGCGAAAAAGGCTGTGAAGTCTTTGTCGAGGCGGCGGGCACGGCGGACCTGTGGATGACTTTACTGGAAACAGGCAAAGACCTGGGCTGCATGGGCATCGGTTTGGGCGCTCGTGACACTCTGAGAACCGAAATGAAGTATTCCCTGTACGGTCATGAGATCGATGACACAACGAATCCATACGAAGCGGGCCTTGGCTGGGTTATTAAACCGGCTAAAAAGGACTTCATGAATAAAGCCCAAATCGTGGGCAAAAAAGAAGCCGGCCTAACCAGAAATCTTGTGGGATTTAAGATGCTTGAGAAGGGCATCCCCCGTCAGGGATACAGCCTGTTTTCTTTTGACAACAAAGAAATCGGCAAGGTAACTAGTGGTACACACTCACCGACCCTGGACGAGCCTATCGGTATTGCTTTTATCGATGTGGCTTACGCGAAAGAAGGAACTGAATTCCTTCTGGATATCCGCGGCCGTAAGGTGAAAGCCGTGGTTTGTAAAACCCCGTTTGTAACGAAATAAGGAGCCTCAAATGGCATTTCATATCCCTGAAGACTACTACTACACAAAAGAACACGAATGGGCTCAAGTTGACGAGAACATCGTAACCGTAGGTATCACTGAGTTCGCTCAAGACCAATTGGGTGAAGTGGTTTACGTGGAACTTCCAGAAGAAGGTCAAAAAATCACTCAAGGCCAAACTTTCGGTGTTATTGAGTCCGTAAAAGCCGTGAGCGACCTTTACGCTCCTGTTTCCGGCACTGTAATCGAAGTAAACGCGTCCCTGGGCGACGATCCTTCTGTTTTGAACGACGATCCAGTAAATGAAGGCTGGTTGGTTCGTATCGAAATGGATACCGAAAAAGAGCTGGCAAACCTGATGAGAGCTCCAGATTACAAAAAATTGATCAGCGAGAAGTAATTTTCTTGCATTAGCCTAGGTAACTAGGCTATCAATGTTCTTCGAATTTAAGGTGTGCCCCGCTGGTGAAATTGGCAGACACGCTAGACTTAGGATCTAGTGCGCAAGCGTGGGGGTTCAAGTCCCTCGCGGGGCACCAAATCTTTCCCTTGGGAAAGATCCGCAAAAGAAGCTGACTGAATAAGTCGGCTTTTTTTATGCCCGAAATCTGAGTCCACTAGCGTTTGCAATCAATAGTCGACAGCCCCTTGGTGGCATTCCTAATCGTCTTTATGGCTACATCGCCCTTTTTAATTCTTAAGTATTCACAACTCACGGTGCCGCAATTTTCGCTGGAGAACACATAGTCCACACCCATTTCCCTGTCGGCTACGGTGACCGTTTTTTCAGCTCCCCAAATTCGTTCACCCAAGGCCTGGAATTCTTCAATATGTTGACGCGACAACGGAATGATCCTCGCGCCAGGTTTCGACGAAGTTGAAATAATTAAATTGTTTCCAATCTGCTGCATCTGAAGAACAGACTGAACACATTGTCCCGTATGCGCTTTATATGAATTATCAGCAGTGAAGGTATATCCACGGGCATTGAAAGTTGAATAGTTTTGCAGGAAGGCACCGGATATCTGGTACCGACGATCATCAATGTTAGCAAGCCCCAGATATTCGTGAAGAAGAATCGCCATCGCACGACTCTGCACTTCCAGCAAGTCCAGCCCGCATAGCTTATTGGATAAATAAATCTCATTGGTGTCAGAATAGTTAATTGCATCCTTTGTCTGCCCATCCAGAGTCAGATTTTCACTTAGGTAAAACTTAGCCACTGATATCTTGTGCAGCAAGAAAGCTCTTTGCCCCTCGCTCAACAGCGTGGGCATCTCAGCAAGTAAACTGACCAGCTTCTCTGTGTTCTGGTGAATGGAAAGAGCACAAGAATTTCCACCGCCCCCAGTACGAGGCCCCTGTGTTTTCAAAAATGTCTGAAAGTCCTTGAGGTTTTTACCCAAGGCATTGTCCAGAATCAAAGATCCTTCCGGTCGAGCCACGGGCTTAACTTCGATACGAACGGCATCAGGCGCCTTTACCTGCGACAACTGAGGTAGCTTTAACTTTTCGGTCCCAGCATCCAATGCAAAGGTATTCAACGCAAAAAGCGTCACACAGGTGATCAAAATTTTTTCGCAAAATTTCGTGCAGATCATTTAAGTGTCCTTTGCATTCTTTAACTCCTAAGAAAGCAAGGGACATACCACAGTCGTGTCTCATAGTGAGACGGCCATCTAAACCCGGAAAAGATCTATATTAAAGCAATAGGCGTCTTCGGGCTCTGACGGGTCAGCGACCTTATTAAAATCACTGATGAAGTAGGCGATCTTTTTCTTCAACTTTTCAAAGTCCTCTTCAGAGAAGGACTGAATAGAACTATAGTGAGTGGCCTCCCGGTCATTCTTTTGAACATTATCCATGGCGCGCGCACGCCAGTTCGTATGATGACTGCTGATCCAGACGCTGCTGTCTTCCAGATGAATATTCGATGAGTTCCAGCGATATTTATCACCACTTTTTTTGATAAGTTCCATTTTCTCAAGATAGCCGATAACCGTGGCAACACTTGCCTGATTTAGATTCAGCCGTTTTTCAAGGCTCGCTATACTTTGAAACTGCGGCACCGACGTCAGGGTATGGATAGCCGTCGCAAGCCAGGTAGCATAATAAAAGCCGATGTTTGAATCCTGCTCAGAAACGATCACAGAGTCCTTCTGCTGATTCTTAAGCCTGAAGGCCTCGCGGCTCATTTCCCTGGCTTTGGATTCAAGGCGGCGGCGAAGTGCCGGAGTGACAGCCTTTTCCTTATCAATCAACAGATAGAAATAGTCCTGCTCATAGTCAGACATATTCAGATATTCGGCGACTCCGAAGGCCTGATCCAGGCTCAACTGCCCTTTTCCATTCAGACAGGCTGACAAATATGACTTTTGGGTATTGGCGGCCTCCGACAGCCGGGTCAGCGCACCCCTTTCGGAGTCGCAATAGGCTCTTAAGAACGTCTTATAAGACTTGAAATCAAATATATTCATCAGCCAATACCCACTCGCTAAAGTTTAGACAATTGTACACTAATAATGAACATAACGTTTACTAATTAATAACATCTATATTTTTTTGAGACAATGCCTCGGGTATCTTGCATTTGAGTTTACGAATAACGAAAAACAACCTTAAAGGAGTTCTCAATGAAACAAGCGTTCTGTGCACTTATGATCCTGGGTCTGGCTTCTACATCCTTCGCCGCTAAGCCCTACTATACCTGCAACCTGAATTACGCCGGTAACTCAGTACAAGCGGATTCTGAAGTTCTGATTCAATTTAAAAACGGCAAAGTGGCAGTCAAGGGCACTGGCACAACCGGGACATGTATTGGTGACGTAAAGTTCATGGGAAGCGAAGGTCACTATGCCGCCTATTTCGAACACGATGGCAGAACCAACACGACCTGCACCACCTACAATAATATCCAGTGGCTCTCTACCAGCGAAGGTTATGCCTCCATCAGTCCGAATGCAACCGTCGACCTTGCTGATGTCAGCATCGGCGGCATCTGGGCAAGGTACACCTGCAAATAACCCAAATAAATATTTAGAAAAGAAATAACGTAAAAAATAATCTTAAGGAGTTTTTATGAAAAACATGATCTTGGTATCTCTATTCACAGTTATGACCGCTTCTTCTGCCTTTGCCAACTACAGCGATTCTTTGCAAAAAATCAGTGCTGCACTAACTGATGCTAGCGTTGCATCTGCCCTGAAAGGCGAAGCCGTGCAAAAAGTGGAAATTGGTGGTGATGACAATCTTGACGTTCAAATCACTTCCGACAGCTGCCAAACGATCGTAGGCTTGACGTACATCATCTCCAACGATGCAGTCGTTGGCTATAAGGTTGAAAACATCGCCACTTGCCAATAATCCCAAGCAAACCGAAAGAATAATTCCAATGAAGCCGACTGAACAAGTTGGCTTCTTTCATTTATCCCGCTTTTCTATTTACAGGTTCACCCAGCAGTATTCCGTTGAATCGTTCTTTGAGCTTAACAAGCTGAGTTTCTTTTTTTGGGTACCTGCCATAGTTTGCGCGGATTCGGTCGTACCAGCGGTGATAGCGTTCATGATCGTTTCGCGGCATCACACACAAGTTTGAGGGCCGGTTGTCACTGCGACGGCCATTGATGTGATGGACGACTTCCCACGGCTTCAATCGTCGTCCCAGGATTCTTTCGGCGACCACGCGATGCTCGTACCGAGGTCTTCCATAGGTTGACTTTCTAAGAACATAACCATCTCGGTTTTTTGAAGACAGAAGCCACGATAACGGCAAAAAGATCAATTTAACCGGAAGACTTGCAACAAGCCAGACAAAGCGAATGAGACTAAGGCGTCGTCTTCGAGATCTCATGAAGGACTTATCGGCGAAACACGCTGGACCATTAGCCAGGTCGCCAATGACTCAGAATGGGAATCAGTCCCTACAGCATCATATCCACAAAGGATTTATAGAAACCTGCGCCGCACTTGGCGGTGTCTTCATAGAATTTCACGGCTTGTTTGGTTCGGTGGTTCATCGGTTGCTCGGTTCGCACAGTGGCGTCTTTCGCAGTATCGACTGTCGCAGGCTTGGAAGACTCGGCCCGGCTGGAAACCTTGGATTCAGAGGCAGGCTTTGGGGCTTCCTGCGCGGAAGATTTTGTTTCTTGTTTTGGTGGCTCGGCAGTTTTGGCATTTGCTTTCGCTGCGGCCTTGGCGGCAGCTTCGAAATCCGGTCCTGACCATTTTTTTTGTTCCGGTTTTGGATTTACAGATTCTGTTTTTGCGGAAGGCTGCGCCGTCGATGCCGGCTTGGCGGTCGTTTTTGGTGCGGACTTCACCGTGGCGTCGTATCTTTGGCGGGCCATCGGGTCCATCAGAGTGTCGCGGGACACGTTCAGCTTTTTCATCACTTCGGTTGCGGCGCGCAGTTTTTGCGGATCGTTTTGATAGCGATCCGGATGATAGGTTTTCATCAGGCGACGATAGGCTGTGCGGATCTCGGCCTCTGAAGCGTTCTTACTGACATTCAAAATGTCATAATGGCTGCTTTGTGAATTCATGATACGGCGAACTTCATCCGCAGTCTGTGCCAGTGTCACAACCGGCAAAACCAAAGGCAGCAACAGCATCAGAATCAGATTCTTCATTTGCACACCCCCGATTTGGAAGATTCACGAATGGCATCAGCAGCTTTTTCCGGCTTCTTCTTCAACAGTGCCAGAACTTCCTTACGCTGATCTTTAGGTAAATCGGACAGATAACCCAGGAACATCCCCATCTCTTCTGAATTCACCTGCTTCTGGCTGGTTTCCAGAACCTTTAAAACGTCTTTGTCGGAAGAGATTTCTTTCAATGATGTTGCCATGGACTTCACGGCGTCCGCTTCAACCTTGGCACCTTCTTTGGCCACTTTTGCATAAGACCCCAAGCGCGAAGCCTGAGCGGCGTTTTTCATGACCTTCAAACCCGCACCAAACGGGATGATGGATGCGGCTGAAAAGCCTGCTTCCGCAAGGTCTGAATAAGCCTGATCTTTGGCGGCGTCAGCCTTGTTGAAGGATTCGTTGGAAGACCCTTCCGCAAATGCCGAAGCTCGCAGATTTCGGGCTTCGATAAAGGATTCATGGGCTTTTGAGGACGCATAGACTGTTTCCCCACCAGCAGCAATAGTGCCCGCCAAGGCGGCTCCGGCAGCGACTGTTGTCAAAGTTCCTGCCGCGGCAGTTCCAGAAAGAACCATCGCGCCCACCCCGGCACCAATCCCTGTCGCCAGCAATACACCGCCAACCACAAGTCCGCCCCAGAACATGGCTTTATCCAGAATTTCGTTTTTCTGGGCTTTCTTGTCGTAACCCTGCAGGATCTTACAGATCAGATCAGAAGCTCCTGGGTTTTCCATCAAAAACTGCGCACTGGCCGCTGGGTTCGTCACCAGCAGGCTTTGCAAAGTCTCGTCAACGCTGCCCTGGGCTGCTTCGTTTAAATAGTCCTCGTGATTTTTTAGTTCCGTTTGAACTTCCGAGAAGGCTTTCTTCACGTCGTTTTGAACGATGACGTTTTTGTTTCTTCTTTCGCGAATGGCTTTTGTATAAAGCAGCAGCTCTGTTCCGGCTTGCGGAGGTTTGACCTTCATTTCACGTTCCCGGTCCGTCAGCTCTACCGCGATGTCCAGGGTGTCTTGCTTGGCGGCTTCCTTCCAATAGGTCTGCGTGACCTGAAGCTGCTTTTTGGCCGTATTCAGGATCTTATTGCGGGCGTCTTCTTTGAACGCCTTTTCCATGTCTTTGCCAAAGGCCTGCATCTTCTTTTCTTCGGCCACAACCTCGGCACACACAGCGCCATTCAACACTTGAGAATCCAAAGCCTTGGCTAATGCTTCAGAAACCCCCTTGGCTGCTGCATGGGACAGCAAACACTTTTGCAGGTTTTCTTTCAACTGAATCACCGAGAGCAGGCTTTGCCCCTGCTGCAGAATCTTTTTTCCTTCAGTCGTCTGTAGTTGGGCGATTTTGGATTTATCAGCGACCAGGTCCTTGAATGAGGCGCGGAAAGCACCGACGACCTCGGGGTCTTCCAGATTTGCTGCCGTCCAGGCGATTTGCTTGGTGTACAGCAGTTCCAAATTAGAGTCCGCCGTCGCCAGAATTGGCGAACACAGAACAAGCAAGAATAGCATCACAAGCGCGGGGACGTGCATTCCGGACTTATCGGTGATTTAGGACGGTAAACTGACCGGACTTTTGTGAAGATTCGCGTCTCAGGATGAGACTTCACCTTTGAAAATAAAAAACCCACACCTGTTCAGTGTGGGTTCTTCGATCATCAACCTGTTTAATTCAGATTAGAACTCGCAAGTCGTGGAAAGATCGTATTTCTTAAAGCCATCCATCATGCAACGGAAGGTTTCACGGATAGTCAGTTGGTTGCCATCCAAAACAAGAACCTTTTTGTAACCGATAGCGCCTCCGAAATCACCACAAGCATCACCACCTGGGCGCTTGGAACTTGTGCTCACCAGAGCTGTGTTGGCATCTGTCAGTTTGGTGTCTTTATCAAGACCCGCACTTGGCGTGAAGTACATACCTGTGTCCTGCAGATAAACTGCCAGACCCTGACCGCCATCAAGACTGTCATAGGTTTGAAGCTCTACACGGCACATGCCCGTGTTGCTTTCATCATAAGAAGCCACGATTTTGCCTTCGCGACCATCAAGGGCTTTAAGGCGCTTCAAGAAGTCATTGCCACCAGCAGAGGCAGAAATGGAAGACAATAGAATTGCAGAAGCCAAAATTTTACCAAACGTGTTTTTCATAGTGTTTCCTTGTTTGTTGAATCTTATTGGTGACCCTTTAATCCAAATCCTATGCCAACCAAAACACCACCCCCAACACCAGCCTGTTGAATCTGGCACCACCCCTGTGAAAAAAATGCTGTACACTGGCCTATACATCGACATGGCTATTTCCTAGAGCCACACCGGTCAGATGGAAGAAGAAAGCCACCTAATAACTGACCAATTCAGGTAATTTGATTCTTTATGTTAAATGTCGACTGTTGACTATTAAGTTAAACAGCTTTGGAATATTTGGACTCAACTGAGTATTAACAGCTTAAGGAGCTCCAAATGTTTTCTAAAGTAATCGCAGCAGCCATCGTATTGGCTTCCGTATCTGCAAATGCAGCAGACAATGAATTCTTCTTCCAATCCAAAGCGGGTCAGTCTGATGTGACGGCACGTTTGGGCCTTCTTTCCACGTCCATCAAAGCAGACAGTGCTTCTGATGAGACCAAATACACTGGTCTTATCAACACTGGTGCTTCTTACGAATACGGTATCAACGATCAGTTCTCTATCGAAGGCGCTTTGGCGTTCACTTCCGTAGAAGACGATTCCACTCCAAAAAACAAAACAACCGGCCTTCAGGATCCAACAGTAACTTTGAAAGGTACTTCCAACATGGGAGCTTCCACTCTTCGTTACGGTTTGGGTGTGTCTTTGGGTCTTCAAAAAGCAAAAATTGATGGCAACGAAACTTCTGCAGCAACTGGCGGCTACTCTTTCAATCCATATGTAGGTATGGACACTGAAGCAGCTGGCGGCGTTATCGGCGGTCGTTTGAACTATGTGATCAAAACTGAGCGCACGACTGATGTTGAAGGCTTCGGCGACGTTAAAACCAAAGGTGGCAACGTAATGGGTCTGTCTGCATTCTACGAAACAAAAGTTACTGACATCACTTTCGGTGGTGCTTTGAACTACGTAAGCTTCGCAGAAACTGAAAATGAAAATGGCACCACGGCTACTGACTCTTACAACAAATTGGGTCTTTCTGCATACTCTGTAATGCCAATGGGTACTTTCGCGTTGATCCCTCGTTTGGATTACGATTTCTCTAACAGCGAAGCTGACAAGTACAATGTTATCGTTCTGTCTGTAGCAGGTCGTTTCAACTTCTAGTTTTTAGTTGTTGTTCATTCCGAATACAAAAAAGCCGACTGCAAAGTCGGCTTTTTTATTGTTCAAATTCTGCGACAACATCCCCTTTCCAGGAATCCGTCTTTTAAGTCAGAATCTCTGAAATCGGCTGATAGAATCTGCCCTTTAAAACGTGATTGGCCGGGAATTCCCCATAATAACCAAAGCCCTGTCCGTTTGGCGTCGCAAAGGCGTATTCAGACGGCGGCACACCCATCAACTGCAACAGGGTGATCAGGAAACAGTTGTATGGCAAACCCGCAGACGGCATCGTCATATAACGACCCGAACGCAAAGCCCCGCCCATATTTCCAATCAATACCTGCTGGGAATCATAGCCTTGGTGGCCGTTGTCATCACCGAGGTCGCCCATGCCACCGGCACACAGCATCCCCGTCACCATGTTTTCCAAATAAGTCCGCCCCGTAACACCTTCTTCGACATTCAACGGCGCCAAAAAGCGGTCGGCAATCATATTGGCAAAGTATTTCCACCAAACCTCAAACGCGGTTCTTTGAATAGCGCTGCCACGGCTGCCGTGCATGGCATCGTGCACGTTGGTACCCAGTCCGCTTAAACCCGGAATCCACTGAGGGTCCTGCGCCTCCAAAGCCATGACGCCCACTTTGGTAAGACCACACTTAAAGGCCACAGCCAACAGGTCCATATAAATTCGATTGCACAAAGCCGGATCGGAAACCGAACCCGGATCAGCCGGTTTCGAACATGTTGGGGTCGGCGCCACCTGCACCAGGGATTTCTGCAAATCCGAGATATAGCCCATGTGTTGCTCAAGACGAGCTTTGTCTTCGGCTGAAATCTTGCGGCTGTTTTTAAAACCCGTGTAAGCCCCGAAAACCCGATTCAAAATATTGGATTTCAATTCATTCGTGTTATCCGCCGGAGCCGTCGTTCCCGCGGTCAAACTGCCAAACACTTCGTTATAGAAGTTGCGGATCGTCCAGTCTTCATAGTGCGGGATGACCTGCACATTGCTGCCGACCTTCTGATAGAACAAGGGCCCAGCCCCCATCAGACTGACCCGGATGGATTTACGAACATAGGCCGGTGTTGAATCCGGATAAAGAGTTTTTGAAGCTTCCAAAACAGATTCAATCGAAGGGAATCCCCCTTCTGAATTTCGATCCTGCGCAGAGGCCACCACAAAATTCCCGTGAGCCGAACCCCAGCGAACTGAAGCATCCAGACCGCGAACAATCGTCATCTGGTCGTTGTTTTTCAAAGTTTCATACAACGGGTTGTTCAGCACCGGACTGATGGTGCTGGCCGTACCCAGATTTCGCAGCAGCACTTCTTTCATTCCACTGGAACCCACCGCGGTCGTTGCCGCACTTTTTGCGGGCCAAAGGACGTTCACATTACCGTGGTCAAACCAGAACATCATCATACGCTTCGGCGGAGTCGCAGCTTGTGCGAAAGCTTCCACCGGCATCAGACTTGGCAACAGTGGCAGGGCCAGAAGTGTTTTTCCGGATCCGACCAAAAACTGACGACGGGTTTTCTTGCAATAGTACATCGACATAACGTCCCCTTAGTATTTCCAGCGTCTGAATTCAGGTGAAAGAACCAGGCTTTTGATAGCGCCCTTGATAGAGCCCTGAGTCCCGTCTTTCCCGTACAATGTTGTTAAACTGCGATTCATCTGGCAGTTCGCGTTGGCATCCGCCGGCACGCGAGCCTCAAACCGCTTCAGATGTTTTGTAAAGCACATCATCGCGCGATCACTGACGCCCAGTTGTTCTGACATCTGACGGGCGCCGGATCCGGAAACTGATTTTCCGGTGATTTCTTTGGTCGAATAGGAGGTGTCCACCGGAAGTGATCCAATGGCCTGATTGTTCTTATAGATTGTCTCGGAAGTACGGGAACGGCCGAAGCTGTCGAAGCCTTCAAAGGCATAACCCAGAGTATTAAATCTGGAATGGCAACCCACGCAGGTTGTTCCCGATGCTTCGGTGGAATGAGCCGTGCGATAACGGGTGGTAATCATGTCTTCAGTCAGAACAGGCAATGAGGTCGGAGCACTTGGTGGCGGCAGACCAATATCCTGACAAAGCACGTGTTCAACAATGCTCAAACCACGCTTGATCGGTGACGCCGTGAAGCCGGATCGTTTGGTCAACATCGCTGCGCGACTCAGGAATCCGGATCGGTCTTCAGCCAGTGTGTCAGTCACGGCATTGACGTTGTAAATCACACCCATGCGCCCGTCCGTGGCGTTGGTGAATCTGGAAGTCATGATATCCAGGAAAGTCCCCGAGCGATTCAGCACAACTTCTTCAAAGTATCCGTCAAGCTCTGAGGCCATCACTTCGCCAAGGCCACTGGTATTGACACCGCCGATAAAGCCAGAATCGTACTGCAAACGATCAAAGACATCGTAACCGTAAGATTCACGGAACAAACGGCGGATCATGTCTTTCGCGCCCGGAGTCGCCATCAGTCGATCGATCTGCTGACCAAGAACCGTGTCATCCAGGATCTGCCCGTTGTCAGCCAGACCTTTCAATGTGTTGTCCGGCGGAGACCCCGTCAGGAAGAAGGCCATCTTCGTCGCCAGCTCATGCGCAGAAAGACTCAGCACTGTGGTGCTGCCAACAACGGCGCTGCCGCGGTCATAGATTTTGTAAAGGAAGTCCGGCATGGTCGCAACACCGGTGAAGGTCACCTGCAACAGTTCTGACTTGGTCAAAGAGGCATCCCAGAAACGGGCCGCCACTTCGTTGGCTTCGGTTGTGCTTAGAGGACGGCGGAAAGCACGGCTGCCCAGCTCTTTCACAAACAACTGATGACAGGACTGGGTGATGCTGCCCGCATTCAGACACTGATTGGTGTTCGGATAGTTTCGTAAACCCGTCGTTGCCCCGACCACCAGTTCTGATGCACGGAAGGCTGATTCAAACAAGGCGTTGGAAATAGGCGCAGTCATCAACAAAGACTGCTCTTTCAATGTGTCACGGTTTTCCGTGGCAACATCCGTTGGAATGGCGCCGATCTTTGAAACCAATGTGGTATCACTTTTTAAAGTGGGCGCAAAATCATCCAACAAAGCAAACAAAGCTGTTTTGTATTCACGGTTGGTCAGCCTGACCATCGGGGTATTTTGCAACTGTCCTGGTGTGCAGGCAAATTCCTGACGATTGTCTTCATTCACCACTGGTGGTGGATTGTAGGCATCAGGGGACAGGGCTTTGGCAATCAACTCCAGCTCGCCCTGACTTAAAGAAATCATACGCATCTGGGATTCTGTTTTAATGGCGATAGAGATCTGTTCGGCCGTGCGTGAACGCTTTGCTGTCGACTTCACCGAACCATGGCAGCTGGCGCAGTTTTCAACATACAGCTTTTGCCCCTGCTGCACTTCTTCCGTGACAACAGGTGTACCCGTTCTTAACTCGGCAGGCCCCATGTCCAAGGCGCTACAGTTCTGAAAGGCCACCATCATCGGCAGCGTGACGACCAAAAAGGCTCCAAGTCTGTAAGCAGCTTTAACGTCCATAGTTAGAGTTTACCTCGTGATATCTGCTTTTCGGCAGATAACTGACGGAGTGGATCCTAAATTACGAGTTATTCATGGCATTTACACTTTCTTCGTCTTTTGTCCGGAGCAAAGTGAACAAGCACTGAGCATTACCAATTTTGCTTGGGAAAAAGGCCGCTTTTCCCAGTCTCATTCTGTATCAGTTCCGGCACCGGCCCGGAGTTTATTATTCTTTCAAAGCATATATTCTTTCAGTGTATGCAATTTACTTCGCTTCTCTGCGGGACTACAACAGGCCCATCAAACGAACTGGAGTCCCCATGAAAATCCTATTGGCACTAATGCTTTCTGTTTTCTCTGTAAATGCCGTTGCTTCTTCCAAAGCGGAACAAGCCTTCCTTAAAAAGCTGTATGCGGTGGTCGAATCCGGCACCGAGACTTTTGAAGAAATTGAACTGGACAGCCTGAGTGCCCAGGACCAAGCCGCTCTTTTGAAAGCCGCTGAATATGAATCCAACATCTGGTACGACACCATTCTGGAAGGCGACTATCAGCTGAAAGCCGACGCCAGCGTGGAATATGGTTCCCTGACCAAGATGTATTCTGCAAAAGGTGAATTCATTGCCTACAAGGGCCTTATCCAGCATGAAGCCTACGACACTGGCAGCTGTGACATTCCTTACGAAGAAGACGACAGCGTGATCCAGGACTACATGAAAGAAAACTGCACCCCGGGCTATATCTCCAGCGGGATCTATGTCAGCCCGGATTTCAAATTCCACCTGCGTGACGAAAACGCGATCGAAGACTTCCAAGAATAGTAATAAATTCGCAGTTATAGTCTGAAAGCCACCTCCGGGTGGCTTTTTTTATTCCCGGAAAAGACCGGAACACTTCCCGGCGTCTTAACGGGATCCAAACACTCAAAGCTCCCCTTTTAGGTTACAAGGTCCGTGCAAAACACACTTTAACCAAGAGGATTTATCATGAAACACCTGATCGCACTTTCCGCTCTTTTGATCTCTGGCCCGGCATTCGCTGATTCTATCAAATGCGAAGGCCCCCTGAACTCTGGCACTTATGCAGAATTTGAAATGCCTGCGACTGGCAAGGCGACTTTGGCTTTTGACTATCGTGAGTTCGTGATCGACATGGACTGCCAAGGTTATGCAGCTGACATTCCGGTTTATGAGTGTGTGGAAATCATCCCTGGCGGCAACAAGTATGTTGTTCAGTTTGCAATGGGTGCTGACAAAGCTTACGTATCCCAGGAAAGCAACACTCCAGGTTTCAACACTGAAAAAGGCATTTTGACCTGCAAATAGGTCTGAACTTCTGACCTGTTAAAAAAGGCCGCGAATCCCGCGGCCTTTTTTTTATTTACGGCAACGATGGATAAGTGCAGACCAATGAATCTGCCTGCCCCACACTCAAGACCTCGTTGGCCTGTTTGGCGATAATGCGGGTCACATGATCAAACTCGATATCAAAGATCTGTCCTTCAAAACGAGTCGCTCCCTCAAGCAAACCGCCGCGGTCTTGCGTTTTAACCTGTCCGGCCACCATCACCACGACATCCACATCAGCAGTGATCTCATCCGCCACTCCCATCACGGTTAATGCCGAATCCACAGTCGGAAGACTTTCACAATGGAACAGCACCTGCCCATCAGACGCCTGAGCCACAGAAGCCGCCACCACCATCACACCTGCCAAGATCATCGTTTTCATTTTAATTCCTTTCGTTTGTTGATTCCTGCCCTCGTTATTAAAAAGATCGTCTGAAAAAGCCAAGTTACTTTGACACAAAGTGTGTCAAATACCGACACACCCCTGATTCATTACATGTGTCAAAAGCTGACACGGGTTGTGTCAATAAATCTGGCTTTTACCTTGCCATCAATGCTAAGACCTTGCTCGCCATGGAACTGACCCGACTTAAAAGCAAAAGAATCCAAGCCCGCAGCTTTAAACAGCTCTTACAAGATGAGCTGGTGGCCCGCTGCCGGACCAATCCCAACTATTCGCTTCGATCTTTCGCGCGTTCGCTGCAAGTAGAACCTTCCGCCCTTTCCCAGATGATCAATGGCAAGCGCCCGATCACCGAAAAAATGAAAATGCGTCTGGGAATGGCGCTGGGTCTTTCGACGGATCAGCTGCGCCAGCTGCCAACAACGCCCGAGGCGGCTTCGGAAAATAGCCATGCCAAAGCTAAATTCCAGCAACTGACCCTGGACACCTTTGCTGTCATTTCGGACTGGTACCACTATGCAATTCTGGAACTGACTTATGTGGATGATTTCAAATCTGACAGTGCCTGGATCAGTCAGCGTTTGGGAATTACCAAGTCTGAAGTGAATATTGCCGTCGAACGCCTGATGCGCCTGGGACTTTTAAAGAAGAATACCAAAGGCAAGTGGATCGATGCCTCTGAAAATGGCGAACTGACCCATCTGAGCCCGACCGAAACCTCGGATGCCGCCAGAAAATATCAGATCCAACTGCTGGAGCTGTCCCAAAAAGCCGTGCAGGAAGTGCCACTGAACCGACGCAATCACACTTCGGCCACTTTGTGTTTTGATCCCGAGGATCTGGCCCCGGCGATTGAGCGCATTGCCGATTTTCGCCGCGCCTTTGCGCGGGACTTTCAACCGCGCAAGGCCAAAGAAGTTTATCAACTGCAAGTCAGCTTTTTCCCAATGACCAAACAAAAGGACAATGTATGAAAAATGTTTTCACCGCTTGTTTCCTGATCCTGACCGCTCTTTCAACGAATGCCTTCGCCCGCGGCGTGAAGGAAGGTGGCGGCGACTCTTCGGGATTTGAATCGTGCCTGGAAAATCACATGGAAAAAATCCAGAATGAACTGCACAGAGACGACTTGGTATTTGAGCTCTCCTCAGATGCGAAAGTGTTACTTGCGTGGACAAACACGGGTGAGCTTGTGGCCAGCGAGGACATTTCTGACTGTCATCAATAGCATTCAATGGATTGCCAAAGTGTGTGACAAAAGCGGTGAAAAAATTTTGACAACAGTGGGGCAAACTCACTAACTAGTGGCATGAACTTTCGCCGCCTTATCCTGATTCTTGTATCTGCTGCTGTCTATCAGGTGGCCTCTGCCGAGGCTTCGGGCGCTATCAAATTTGGTTTCATTGCCAGCAATGCCCCACCACTTCTGTTCCAGTTTGAAAATCAGAACAATCCAATTCCCACCGGTGGATTGATTTACGAAATGGCGGTCGCCATCGGTGATGAACTGGGCGGTGACTACACCATCGGACGAATTCCGCGAAAACGCGTCGCCACCAATATCATTAACAATAAAATTGATCTGGTCTGCCATAACAGCAAACGCTGGCGCCTGCCCTTTGCCGACGGGGCCCTGTGGAGCAAAACACTTTACACCCACGCCAACGTTCTGGTCGGACTGGGCGATGTCCCATTTGCAACCCCAGATCAGATCAAAGGGGCCATTGGAACTGTTGAAAACTATTTCTATGCTGATTTAGACGACCGCTTCCGCACCAACGAACTGACCCGAAACGACAGCCCGACCATCGAAGTCAGCATTAAGAAGCTGCTGACTGGCCGGGTTCCTTATATCATTCTTGGTGAAATCGAATACAGCTATTACAAAAGCATTTACCCGTCCCTGCATCGCAGTTCTTTTGCACTGGATAAAACAGAAATCCAGTGTTCGCTATCAAAAAAATCCACCCTGACCCTGGCAAAACTCAACCGTGCCATCGACAAACTTCAAGACCGCCAGGTGATCAGCAAAATATACAAGCGCTACGCAGATCCAAACACCATTCCCAAACCTGTGACCTATGGTCTGAACAGTAATGACTCGCCTCCGTTCATTCACTTCGACAAATCTTCAGACAACGACGGCATCGTGCGTGGCGGGGTCTTTTTCGATATAGCTCTGGAAATCGGTAAAAAGATCCAACGCCCCATCACCTTCGTGCTGCTGCCACGAGGCCGTCTGGATGCGCGCCTTGCTTCCGGGCAGATTGAGCTGGTCTGCTATGACACCGAAGCCTGGGCCGGTCAGTACGCAAAACAGTACCACTGGAGTTCCCCTATCTTCCGCCAAAGTGATTTGATCGTGGGCCACGCTGGTGATCCTGAAGTCGCCAAGATTCGGACGACAGACGACCTGAAAGGCAAACGCATTGGTGCAGTGCTGAACTTTGTCTATCCGGCCCTGACGCCCTACTTTAACGACAAGAGCCTTGAACGCGAAGACGCCGGTTCGGGCGCTGCCAACGTGGAAAAACTCAGTGTGAAGCGGGTGCCGTTGATTCTGCTGAACAGCCTTGAATACAGCTATTACAAAAGCAACGATTCCCGCCTGCAAAAAGCCCCGCTGGAAATTGATTCTGTGGATGTGAAATGTGCGGTCTCGAAAAAATCCACCTTGAAAATCGAGGAAATAAATTCGGCCATTCAGGAACTTTCAAAATCCGGCCGACTGCAAAAGATCTTTGCACCTTCTTATCTGCACTGACAGGAGGATCCATGTTCAAAGTTCTGCCCCTGCTTGCGCTGACAATGGCACTGGCACTGTCCCCGGACGCGTTTTCTCAAGAGGCCGCAAAGTCGCAGAACTTCAGCTGGCTGCAGTTCAATCTGTACAAGGGCTTTGACAACAAAAATCCTTTTGACCAGCAAGACGACACCTACATCGAGATGGAGTTCGGGGGCCGTTCGGGCTTTTTGGACTTTTACGGATTCTTTGACGTCTTTGATATTTTTGATTCCAAAGACAGTGACTTTCATGACAGCGACAATCTGTTTCTGAAAACCTTCCCGCGCTTTTCCATCAATCACATTGTGCAGAAGGACCTTTCGTAGGGGCCGGTTAAGGAATGGTATCTGGCGACACTGTTGATTGTTGGTGACCGGGCGCTGTTTGAAGAATGCGTCGGTCTGGGTGTGGATTTCAAAGTGCCCTGGAATGGAAAACTGGGCGCGAATCTGATGGCCCGCTATGTCCGTGAAAACTATGGCGCCGTGAATGAACACACTTGGGATGGATACTTTCTGGCGGCGAACTGGTTTGCTCCGTTTTATCACTTCGCCAATCAAAGTTTCATTTCTTATCAGGGATATCTGGATTTCATTTTCTCTGCCGACGAGATCGGTCAAGAGCCCGGCCGAACCACCAGTTCGGTGGCTTGGTACAACGGCTTTTACTGGCATCAAGCCGATTATTCATTGGGCTATGGATTGAAGTACTACAAAGACTATGGACAGTTTGTCGACGGCGGTATTGCCGGAGAAACCTCCGGCCTCGGACACTATGTGGTTTTGGGATACAAGTTCTGAATCAGACGCCCGCGGCTTTCGACTGCTCCTGATCGGCAGCGATCCAAGCCTGCAGGTATTCCGGCATAAGGGGCGCTGTCAGGTTTTCGCCCACGGCCTTCATCAGCTCCGCGGGTGATACCGTCCCGCCCTTTTTACTTAAGAAGCGCGCGCGAATCATCCCGATAGCCACAAGGTCCCCGCGACTGGTGAACTTGTGTTCAAGATAAAGATACTTATCATCCCAGGTGATCAGTCGTGTGTGCAGATGGAATTTCTGAAAGACCTTCAAAGACCTGCGAAAGCGGATGGTTTCAGAGGCCACCACCGGATACCAGCCTTCAGCGGCAATCGCCCCCGCGGCCTGAGCACGGATCATGTAATCGGTGCGCGCCAGATCCTGCAAAGACAGATAGACCCCATTGTTCATGTGACGAAGAACATCCAGATCTGTCGGCCACACTCTAAACGGTGTCGCGCATTCATCCATAATGCCCACGCGGGAACGGAAACGGGAAAAAATCAGAACATGCAAAAGACGGAAAAACAAATTCATAAAAACCTCGAAAGCCCCAGGGCCGATATAAAGCCTAACAAGCAGGGCTTTACGAAGTCAAAACGGACTTAATTCTGAGCCTTCAAAGAACCTTCGGCATCAGGTCTTAGGAAGCGAAACACCGGCGTGGTTTTGAATTTCGCAGTGATATCCCCGATCAGGTCATAGTTCTTGACCAGGGTGATCTTCTTCACCGTAGCCCCTTTTTTGAAATCCAATTTAGGTAATTCAACCCAAACCAGATAGGGGCTCAAAGTACTTTCATAAAAGTAAAGACCACGGGTCAGATCCGCAACCGTGCGCCAGCGCGTGGTGGAAATATACGGACGCGCCGGATCCGGGGCGCCAAAAGGCTGCGACACGTTTCGCATCACACTCAACACCCCTGCCACCGCTTCACGATAGTCCTTGGGTTCAGGCAGACGCTCCGTATAGAAGGCCGCACGCACAAAACGATCCGCCGCCTCGGTGGTGCCCGGCAGTTTTTTACTGCCGCCAAACCCCTGATACTGCTTCATGGATTTCAACTGCTGATCAAAGGGCGGAGAATTCGTCATAAAGCGATATTCTTTGCCGTGATAGATCTTGGTTTTGCCATCAATGTATTCCATCACCACGGAATCCCCGGTCTTGTCTGATAAGGCCAAATGCACCGTACCCTGGCGCACTCCGTGAGCCGTAGGCACACTGGCCATCATCACCTGAATTGGTGATTTTTCCAACGACGCCATGGCTTCAGACACCGTGGCAAAGTTATCCAGAAAATACTGCGCCCACTGACTTACGGACAAACCCGGCAGTCGTTCATCGCGGATGCCGAAGTGACTTTCAGACAAGTACAGCAAATTGGCCGTCAGCCCTTTTTCATTCAGCCCATCGGCCGTGCCCACATCGTACATGGACAAAATCACACTGCCGTATTTTGAGGTCCACTTTGCCGGATTGGTGTCGGCCATCCCCTCACGTTCCATCCCCCGCGGGAAAAGCCACAGATTAGATCCGGTGTCTTCGGACCAGTCCATGTTACGCCCGACGATCACATCCTGATTTTTCCCGTCCCACAAAATCCGCGTGCACGGATACGCAGGAACAACCAAGAGCAGACATAAAAGCACTGTCAGTGTTTTCATAGATAATCACTCCCTGTTTACAACCATTGCACACCAATGCCTGTGAACGAGCCATCTGTATGAAAACAAAAAGGCCTCTGACTTTCGTCAAAGGCCCATGGTCGGTACACTTGTTTTAGAAAAATCAGAATCCGTCGGTCGTGCCGACTTTGGCGCGCGGGTCTTCATCGGAATCAAACGGAATGACTGCGGCCGCGGCCGGAGCCGCCGCTTTCTTTGGTGGAGGAGTGAACTTCATCACCTTCGCCGATTTAGCTTCTGGTTTTTTCGGAGCTTTGGCAGAGGACACACGGGACGGCGCTGGCGTTTCCGCCGCAGCTTCAACATCAGCCGAGCCGGTGACGAAGCTGCTCAGTTCACGCACCATGATCTGCATTTGATCAGACTGGGATGAAATCTCTTCCGATGTCGCTGCGATTTCTTCAGAAGAAGCCGCATTGGACTGGGAGCTTTGATCCAATTGATTCATCGCCTTGTTAATCTGCTGAATACCGGTCGTCTGTTCGGCACTGGCCGCAGAGATTTCGTTATTCAGATCCGCCACCTTTTTGATGGAATTGACGATGTTATTCAGAACATCCCCGGACTTATCCGCAATGTGAGTTCCATTTTCAATTTTTTCCACCGAGTCTTTAATCAAAGACGTGATGTCTTTTGCCGCTGACGCGGATCTTTGGGCCAAGGCGCGAACCGCTTCCGCCACAACCGCAAAGCCTTTCCCCTGCTCTCCGGCACGGGCTGCTTCCACGGCCGCATTCAGTGCCAGCAAATTCGTCTGAAAGGCGATATCGTCGATGACATTGATGATCTCTTCGATCTTTTTGGATGATTGAGAGATATCACGCATGGACTCGACCAGATTCTTGATCTCGCGTTCGCCATCTTCAGCCGCTGAACGCGACGTCTGCGATAAAGATGCAGCCTGTTTCGCATTGTCGGAATTCATTTTCACCATGGAAGTCATTTCTTCCAGGGACGCCACGGTTTCTTCCAAAGAAGCCGCCGCCGAAGTGGAGGACTGAGACAAACCCTGACCCGCCAATGTCAGCTGGGTGATGGCTTCATTCACCTGGTGTCCGGCACCCGCCAGACGGGAAACGGTGCTGTTTACCGTGCGGCTTAAAGCCATACCGATAAACATCAGCAAACCAAACACCAGCATTGCGGAAACACCGCCAATGGCCGCCAGCATGATCATGCCTTTTTTGGTTTCGGATTTTTGCAGCAGATTATTGTCAGCGGCCATCTTTTCATACATTGCCACCACATCACCGGCGGTTTTTTTGATGACCGTGGAATGCTTCAGATAAGAACCTTCCGTCATCACCTCGCGCAACTTGTCAAAGTCAGCATCCGGCTTGTCCAAAGATGCAATCAACTGCTCGACTTCCTGAATGTATTCGGCATTGACCTTTTTTGCCGGCTCGTACAATTCAGCCTCGCCCGGCTGGAAGGAAGCCGCTTCATAAACCTTTATCGCTTCTTTATATTCAGTGATGGCTGTTTTGGCTTTGCCAACATAGCTGTCACGATGTTTTGGCACGTCCTTGTTGGCCAAAGCACCCCACAGGTACTGACCAATACGTGCACGACTGCCTTCAACCTCGCCCATGGCTTTCATGTTCGGAATGACGTCGACATAAGCTTCATTCAGCATACTGCCGACGATGCTCATATCTTTGTACGCCACCCACCCCAGAGCCGCGAAGCCCGCCATCGGAATCAAAGCACACACAAAAAGCTTGCCTTTAATACCCTTGAACCAAGAACTGATTGCCATAATTTTTTTGAAACCTCTGAGAATTGTTAAAAGAGACTTCCTATTTTCGGAGAAAATCAGGACCGCCTGAAGGGCTTAGACTAAATAGTAAATTTGAGACAATTCTGTGAATATACTCACAAAACTCAGACTGAAAAACACATTCAAATTCCACTCAAGCCACTGCCGTCTTTACTAGTTGTTTTTGTTTATGTCGAAACTGAGACGACTTCTTCAAGTGAAGGAATCTTTGAACAATTCAACAAAATCAAGGATGTGGCTTTTCTATCCGTGTAACAAAGCGGGACTATTGCATTGCTGAAATTTCCTAAATAGCCCTTAGTGATTTTCAAGAACCTCCCGATCAATAAGGGGTCCCCTGATTGGGGTAGTTATTAAACCATAAGGAAACTCAAATGAAATTATTCTCAAACGGTACGTTGAATCATAAAGCAGTAATCGCAATCACTCTGACCGCCCTGTTCTTCGGATGCGCTAAAAAGGAAGAAGAAACACCCAGCATCGGCACAGGCGGCCTGACAGCAGCTGAAGTGGCTGGCAATCGCTGGTCAAGCTGTACAGCCGTCAGCAGCGCCGCCACCTTTGGTGCAGCTGTGAACGGGCTTTCCTATATGCGTGGTATGAGCTTAATGGCTGATGGCACCTACGGTATCTCGACTCTGTTCTTCACCGGGGCAAGTTGTGCTATGGGGGGTGACCACCTGTTTACAGTCAGCCAGGCAGGAACATTCCAGACGGGCGGACTTCTTGATTCCGGCGCAACTCAGATTGTCTATACGGCCATTGGCACGGTACTGACTAATTATGGTGGTGCAGGAGCGAACGAAACCACTTGGGCAGGTTACTTTGATACCGCAACATGTGTGGGCGGCAGCGATTTGGTCGTAGATACAAATGCGACAGACACCAACGAAGTCACTGGCCTGACTTGCTCCAAAGTGTCGAATCCTGACTTTGCTTTCCCAGAGTTTGCTCCGCTTGGAACTGTCTTCTATGACTCCATCGCCCTGACGGACTCCACACCAGGAAGCACGGTAGTCACCGTGGGTGATATGGTTCAGCTATGGAACTTGGGTCAGGCAGGATCTTATCCATCTTCTGCCACTCAGACGTTCAGCGAATAATACTTTCCAACATTCCATTTTCTTCCGTTAAAGCGGGGACCCCAAGGTCCCGCTTCTTTTTTCGATTCCCCGAACATCGTGGACGAAACACCAAGGCCCCTTTGCGCCCCACACAGTGAAACTTCAACAATATTAATGAACCAATCTTAATAGGCTGCTTCTTGACCCGGCACTGGCTTCGCAATAGTAAGGCGATACAAAGATTTGCCCCACGAAAGAAGGATCCCATGAGATATCTGGTCTTAACCCTGATGGTACTGGTGTCTGCCTGTGCAGACCAATCCCAGCATGAACTTCAGAATCTGCTTCAAGACACCGCCATTGCCGGGGGCCGCGATGTGGCCCCGAACGATGCTCTGGCCAAACTGGTGGTCAGAATCAAAATACAACCCAAACGGTTTGCTCTGCTGCGCCCGTACCAAATCTGCACTGGCGCCTTCGTTTCTGAAAACGTCATCCTGACAGCCGCTCACTGTGTAAAAGACCCTTCAATGGAATTTAAGATCAGTTATGCCCTTGAATCTGCGAAATCCGCCAAACATTCCGTGGAAAAAGTTGTTCTGCACAGGGACTATATCGCGCCGGAAAAATTCGTGGGTCGCCACGACATGGCTTTGATCCGTATCGACGGCAGCAAACCCAAAGAAATGAAAATCCTAAAATGGAGCCAGGATCATCAGCCCCTGATTCTGCCAAAAAGCCTTCTGGCTATCGGCTATGGTGCTTACTCCAACACCGGCAACCCTGCGGGTCTTGGAATTCTGCGCACTGCGGGGGTTCTGATTCAGGAAGAAAAAGACACGTACCTTGTGGCCAATCAAAAAACCAGTGGAATCTGCCACGGTGATTCCGGTGGTCCCCTTCTGGACATCACGGGATCTGAACCTCTGATTGTCGGTGTAAATCATGCTTATATGAACGTGGTGGGAGAACAACCTGAAGACAAGTGCCGCCGTAGAGGGGCTTATATGAAAGTCTCCAGGTACAGCGACTGGATTGAGGAGCAACTGGCCATCCTCAATCCCAAGAAAAACTAGCGGATAGGAAGAATACGGATCTGACCCGGCATGCGCACAATGCGAACCAGGGACAGGTCCTTCTTCAGAACACTTGGAGTTCCGTTTTGCTGATTCATTTCAGCGTTCACTTCCTCTTGAATCACAACCATGTAGGTCGCTTCAAAGATATGGCCGGTCCCCGCATGGCGGAAGCCCACAAAGTAAGTGTACTGAGCGCCGGCACTCATCCACCCACCACGAGCAAATGAAGTTTGCACAGGATCGGTGAATTCAACAGAACCACAATCCTCGATCCAGCTGTCAAAGCGTGGAGCTGCCGGATCACAGTTTTCTTTTTCCAGTTCATCGCGCAGACTTGCCAAACGCGTATTGGAATCATCCAAAAGCATCTTCATGAACTTTTCGTTTTCTTCACCATCGACAAACACGGCGGCCTGAATTCCCTGCCCTTCATCGGTGACGATTTTGACCACAGCCCGTTCCGTATCAACTTTGGTAAATTGGCGGCTTTCTGCGGCAAAAGCGGCGGAAGAAAAGACAAAAGAACCCAGAATGGATAGAACAATCCATGTTTTCATTAAACGAACTCCTTATTGTGAGGAACATAAGGGATAGTGCAGAACTTTTCTTGAGACAAATTAACATGCCTTCATTAAGGGACTGTCATGTGGTAGCTTCGTTTCATGACCGAACTTAAAGAGCGCCTGTTAAAATTCTATGAAGAAAACGAAATCAAGGTCGACATCGGCTTTTTCCTGGGGGGTTTCTTCTTTGATATCCTGACCCTTTCGGCCATTGATGATCTGTTGGGTATTTCCCAACAAATCATCTATCTGCTGATTCTGGGATCCGTGCTTTACTATGACTTCCTGTTCACTCATGGGCTGTTTCAGCCTTCCCGTCGTCTGGAAAAAGTCTGGGATTACCGCCAACTGATCGTGCACTTCCTGCTGGGAAGCCTGCTTAGTGTGTATTCGCTGTTCTTCCTGAAAAGTGCATCGCTGTTTTCGTCGGCGGTCTTTGTCGCCCTGCTGATGGGTCTGATGGTCGCCAATGAAATGAAGCGGGTTCAGCGCAGCGAGATCAACATCAAGATCGGCTTGTATGTGATCTGCGTGTTTTCATTCTTTTCCATGACGATCCCGGTGATTCTGGGGTTTGTCGGGCTGTTCCCGTTCCTGCTGGCGATTGCCTTCACGGGGGTTGCGATCTATGGGGCGTTCCTGCTGCTGAAAAGAAAAATCCAGGACCAGCGTATGTTGCAGAAGTATCTGCTGCTTCCGGGCGCTACAATTTTAACGCTGTTTCTGGCTTTCTATCTGGTGGGCTGGATTCCACCGGTGCCGCTGTCGATTCAGAACATGGGCATCTATCACAGCGTGGAAAAATCCGAAGGCAAATACATCCTGTCCCACGAACAGGCTTCATGGAGATTCTGGCGCCGCGGGGATCAGGAATTCTATGCTGAACCCGGTGACACAGTTTACTTCTTTGCCGAGATCTTTTCCCCGGCAAGATTCAGTGATTCCGTGATCCTGCACTGGTATTACAAAGATCCCGTTCGCGGCTGGCAAACCACCGACAAGATCCCCATGAACATCACCGGAGGCCGTAAAAACGGCTATCGCGGTTTTGCCTCAAAGCAAAACTATTCTGCCGG
The DNA here is from genome assembly GCF_000317895.1 of Bdellovibrio bacteriovorus str. Tiberius. Taxonomy (NCBI): domain Bacteria; kingdom Pseudomonadati; phylum Bdellovibrionota; class Bdellovibrionia; order Bdellovibrionales; family Pseudobdellovibrionaceae; genus Bdellovibrio; species Bdellovibrio bacteriovorus. Next base: position 635,129 of record NC_019567.1, on the reverse strand, counting down.
TGACTGGCGCATCAGCGTGGAAACCACCGACGGCCGCGAAATCGGACGCATCTATTTCAAAGTAATTAAATTAGAATCAAACAACCCAGAACGGGTCTTCTACAAAGACATCTACTAAAAAGATCACCTATCAGAACTGTGGCCTTGTCAAAAGGGCTCAAGTCCGAGGCGGAAGCCTGCCCTCGCAGCGCAGGCGTGCTCCAAGCACGTCGGAGCGAGAAGGCGGGCCGACAACGAAGGAGATGGACCTTTTTCACAAGGCCAAAAAAAAGACCGCCGGGGGATGGCGGTCTTTCGGGGGATAACTTATTGATTCACTCGCACCAGTTTCACTTCAAAATCCTGGGAGGGGCTTTTTTGAAGCTGTTCCTGGGCTTGTTCGTTGGCGGCAATCGCCACTTCCGAGCTATTCAGAATTCTGAGCAACCTTTTGCGCAGAATCTTTTCGCTGACTGAGGCTTCCTTGATCATTTCGTTGAATCCCTGAACCTCAGCTTGGGATAACGAAGCAGACATTAAAATCAGTGAAATTATTAAGAAGCGCATCCGTGCCCTCCTGTTCCTATTAATAGGAACCAAGCAGGGCTTCGGTCGGTTAAATAATTATTTAGAGGCCTCTGGCGGGTGCTGAGGATCAATATATGTCTTTTCCGCGTCCTCTTTAAGGACCTGAGCCAGCTGCTGGGTCGCCTGGCGGGAAACGTCGATAAAGGACTTCTGATCGTGACGAACCTTGAATTGTTCTTGCAACATCAGTTCATCGTGCAGACGGAAGCGCTCGATGATCTCATGCGCGCGTTTGGCTGGGGTTCCCATCGCCACCAGCAACTGTTCAGAAAGCGCCACGCTGGAATCAATCGTTTCACGGCGAACATGGGTCACGCCAGCTTCCATCAGATCAAACGTGTGCTGACGGTTGCGGGACCGGGCAAAGACTTTCACATGCGGGTAATCGGTGTGCAGAATCTGCGCGATGTTGTTCGAGGTCTCAACATCGTCCACCGCCAGTACAAAGTACTTCGCATTTTTAATACCTGCCGCCTCCAGAATCTCGGGGCGGGAAGCATCTCCGTAATAAACCTTGTTGCCAAAGCGGCGAAGCATGTCGATTTGTTCAGTGTCATGTTCAATCGCGGTGAATTTCACATTCTGCGTGCGCAGAATACGGCCAAAGATCTGACCGACCCGGCCAAAACCTGCGATGATCACCGTATTGCCATTGTCCGCTTCATCAATCTTGTCGTACTGCGGCCCCCCGGCCGGAGTCTTGCAGGCAATCATGGCCTGAATCTTTTCATTCAGCACAATGATGATCGGGCTTGCGATCATGGAAAGAGTCACCACCAAGGTGAACCGTTGAGTCCATTCCGGCGAAAGCACCTGCGCACTCTGACCAACCCCGAAGATCACAAAGGCGAACTCCCCGCCTTGCACCAGATAGACGGCCAGATTATTGGAAGCCGGACGGTGAAGCTTCATCACACGGCCCACGCCGTAAATCAGGAAGCCTTTCAGCACCATGTAACCCACGGTGATCCCCAGAATCAGCCCTGGATTCTGGATCAGCAGTGACAGCTTCACGGACATGCCCACGGAAACAAAGAACAGACCCATCAGCAAACCTTTGAAAGGTTCAAGATCGGCTTCCAGTTCGTGACGATATTCAGATTCAGACAACAGCACCCCGGCCAGGAAGGCCCCCAAAGCCATGGACAGGCCCACGCTTTCCATCAAGAAGGCCACGCCGATCACCGTCAACAACGTCACCCCAGTGAACAGCTCACGGCTGCGGGTTTCGGCCACCACTTGCAGGAATCGGCCCATCAAAATACGGCTGCCCAAGGCCAAACCGATAAAGATCGCCAGGGCCCCGCCCCAGTTCACTTCACGGGTGGAAGCTGTCACCAGTCCCAGACTTGGAATCACTGCCAAGGCCGGAATGGCCACCACGTCCTGCATCAGCAGGATCGCAAAAGAAGCGCGACCAAATTCGGTGTTTAAAACTTTTCTTTCAGACAGGCTTTGCAATGCAAACGCCGTGGAAGACAGTGACAGGGCAAAACCCACCACGGCAGCGCTGGCCCAGGAAATCCCCAGCTGATGTCCCGCCAGGGTGAAAACCACGGTACAGAACAGGATCTGCAAGCCACCGAAACCCAACAGGGTTTTTCGCAAGCCCCATAGTTTTTTAGGCTGAAGCTCCAAACCAATAATAAAGAGCAGGAAGACCACGCCAAATTCCGCAATGGTTTGCACAAAATGGAAGTCCGAAATCAATCCCCATCCCAAAGGACCAATCAAAATCCCGGCCGCCAGATAACCCAGAATGGTTCCCAAGCCCAGCTTTTGAAACAATGAAACAAGAACGACGGAAAAACCAAGGAACGCAAGAATCTGCAGAAGCTGCTCATGTAAAATCATGTTAACGAAGGTATCAAGCTGTTTTGATCCCGGCAAGATTCCTGTGACAAGCCGGGAACGATCTTTTAGGCTGGGGCCTATGACAAAGAAAACTGCAGGCATCTGGTTTATTTTTATCACCGTGACTTTGGACATGATCGGACTGGGTTTGGTGATCCCGTCCCTTCCGGACATCATGCGCCGTTTTGTATCCAGTGAAACCTCGGTCACGGAATACTTTGGCTATTTCATTTCGATTTATGCGTTGATGCAGTTTCTGGCCTCGCCACTTTTGGGGGCCTTGTCGGACCGCTTCGGTCGCCGATCCGTATTGTTGATTTCACTTTTGGTGGCGGGCTTTGACTATATCCTGATGGCTTATGCTCCCACGCTTGAGATCCTTTTTGCCGGACGAATCATCGCCGGCCTGACAGGAGCCAACATCACCGTGGCGATGGCTTACATTGCCGACGTCAGTAATGATGAAAATCGTTCGGCCAACTTCGGGATGGTGGGCGCCGCCTTTGGATTGGGCTTTATTATCGGCCCGGCTATCGGGGGACTTTTGGGGCACTTGGGGCCTGAGTATCCGTTCCTGGTGGCAGCAGGCTTGAATCTGCTGAATTTCTTCTTTGGTTTGTTCGTTCTGCCGGAATCACTTCCAAAAAACATGCGACGCAAAATCGACTTGCGTCGTACCAATCCGCTTTATTCGCTGGTGGGAATTCTGCGCTCTAAACATCTGTTAGCTCTGTTGCTGGTTTACTTCTTCTTCCAGCTGGCAGGTCAGACACATCCTTCCATCTGGACGTTGTACACGGAAACCCGGTACGGCTGGACAACAGCTCAAGTCGGTTTGTCTTTGGCCGTCGTGGGAATTTTATCCGCCATTGCCCAAGGCTGGCTGACCCGACTGGTGATCCCCAAGTTCGGTGAACACCGCACGGTGGTGATCGGTTCGTTTGGTTATGCGATTTCATTTATCTTCTTTGGTTTGGCCACCGAGGGATGGATGATGTATGCGATTCTGATTTTGTCAGCGGTCTTCTGGACCTCCCCTCCTGCATTGCAGTCTTTGATCAGTCAAAAAACACCACCGCAGGAACAAGGCGAGCTGCAAGGGTCTTTGGTCAGTCTTTCCAGCCTGGCCGCGATCATCACTCCACTGGTGACAACAAAACTGTTCGCACATTTCTCTTCGAATCAGGAAGGTGCTCTCTACCTCCCCGGCGCACCATATTATTTTGGCGCGCTGATCTGTTTGATTTCATGGGCGATCATGTACCGCCGCAAAGCTTAAACAGAGTTTCCCTAACTTTCTCGTTCGGCTTTCATCAAATCTTGACCTCTCGTTTTACTGGCATCCATGTTATGCTGGAAAAATCGGGAGGTCCTTATCTATCACGGCGAACGCTTTAACAGCATCACCCACTTGATTGGCGCCGCTCTGTCGGTGGCAGGCACCTCTGTCCTGATCACCCTGGCTACCATCACTGGTGATATCTGGAAAATCGTGGCCACCAGTGTTTATGGTGGTATGCTGGTTTTGCTCTATACCATCTCGACGCTGTATCACAGTTTCCAAGGACGCTCGAAACAGATCTTCCAGAAACTGGATCATATCGCCATCTATCTTTTGATCGCCGGAACTTACACTCCCTTCACTCTGATCACTTTGCGCGGTCCATGGGGCTGGTGGCTGTTTGGTATCAACTGGGCACTGGCACTTCTGGGCATCACCTACGAACTGACGCTGTCACATCGCACGCGCATCCCTTCGATGATTATTTATGTATTGATGGGATGGCTTGTCGTTGTCGCAATGAAACCCCTGACGGCGGCATTACCGGCGACAGGAATTTTCTGGCTGGCACTGGGCGGGTTGCTGTATACGGGTGGCATCGGATTCTTTTTGTATGATGAAAAGGTCAAACACTTCCATGGTATTTGGCATCTGTTTGTCCTGGGCGGAAGTGCGTGTCAGTACTTCTGCATCTTGTTCTATCTGATATAAGTAAGTGTCACATTGACCCTGACCGGGCTGGCACCAACTTTGAAATATTTCCCTTCGTACCTATTCAAGGAGGGAAAATGAAACCACTAATGACTTTTGCAATGATCTGTCTGTTCACGATGAACGCGTTTGCCGCGGATATATTGGGTTGGATCAAACCCGACCGCCCCGGGGATCGTCCCGGCTCTGGTCGTCTGCAAGTCACTTGCTCAGCTTCTGATGATGGCTGGGAAGAACATTGGTCTGGACACGGTGATTGTCGAGAGTGTCTGAAAAAACATGGCAACTGTATCGAAACCTGTTCTGCCAAATACTATTCCTGCACCGCTGAAGGTGTCGATTATCGCGGATACCGCATGACCATCGAATCCACCAGCCCATCCCAGTACCAGGCTGAACGTGAAGCCATTGACCGTTGCCACTATCGCTATTCCAACTGCCGCATCACTTCCTGCAATCAAAAGAACGAGACCGTGTCGCGCAGATCTTGCCGCTAGTTCGTATTTCCGGTTATCTTTGAGGGAGTCATGAGCTCCCTCAAAGAATCTCTTTATTCCACCATCAACCTGACCATGCCCGTGGACCTTTCCACGCAGCTGGGTCGCCATGCCTGCGTGGCCTTGATCCTGCGCGGGGATTCTTTCGAAAATCTGCAGCTGGGTTTTATCCAGAGGGCCTTCAGCGAATCTGACCGCTGGTCAGGACAGCTGGCTTTTCCCGGCGGCAAACGCGAAGACACCGACAAAACCGATCTGGATGCCGCCCTACGCGAAACGCAGGAAGAAGTCGGCATTGCTCTGACCAATCCGGAACTGCTGGGTCGCCTGAACGACATCCAGGCACGCAAGGCCGGAACGATGCTGGATTTTTATATCCGCCCGTTTGTGTTTTTCACCGAGCGTGATTTCAATATTGTGCTGGATCCGACTGAAGTGGCTGATTTTTTCTGGATTCCGCTGAAAGAAATCCAGAATCCACAAAGAAAGACCACCTACCGTCTGCAGCGGGATAATATCGGCCTGGAGCTTCCTGCCGTGTATCTGGATCGTGAGCCGCCACTGTGGGGATTGTCGTACATGATGACCCTGAATCTGCTCGAAGTTCTGGCAGCCGCGAACAAATAACCATCAAATTGTCTCACCCCTGATCGTCAAAAAGAACGACACCCCTTTTTTCGCTCGTACAGCGGCGCTTTTCACGTCTCACGATTGGACGACGTTCGGTTTTTTCCAGAATTTAAAAAAAGTCGCTCAACTATCCAAAGGTCTGGCCGATAAGTTTTATGAACCTCAGGTTAGGTTCTGCGAAAGGAGCCTTGAATGGCTAAAAAGCATGTCGTACGTAAGGAATATATCTGGAACCGGGAGATTCGTGAATTGGCTCTCCTGACAGAGACGGGTCCGCCTTAAGTGACAAGATCAGATTTTTGATTGGTGATTAAATAAAAAAACCAGAGCGATTAAGGCGCCCTGGTTTTTTTGTTTTTTAAAATGCCGTCTGAAACTACAGGATCGAGAAGATCGTGGAGAAGCTCAGAGTCGTGGACTCGGTACGAGCATCCTTAGGGTAGTAATTCAGGTAAGGTGCAAAGTAGATGTCACGAGAAAACGCATACCCCATACCCACACGGCCGCTCAGGGTTTTGTTCAGCAAATCCATCTCGCCATCGCGGTAACGTGGATTCCAGAAGTTCATCGCCACAGAAGTGTACACATTCAATTTATCAGAGAAGTTGTATTTCACTTGTGGGTAGAAACCCAGGTGGTAACGGGAAGCCTTACCGTCTTTTGGCTCATAACCGCGCTCATACAAGAACACGCTCAAGCCTGTATCCAGACCCACGGCCACACCGGAAGAACCGATGTTGTAAACCAGAGAGTTGTCATAAGAAAGAGAAGAGTACTGACCCACGTCACGGAAGTTTGGAACTGTCGTCAGGGAAGCACCGTAAGAGTTACGAACCTGAACATCGCCCAAACGCGCATTGCGGTCATAGCTGATGAATGGAGTTTTAACATCCGTGCGCTCAGCACCCTGGAACGGAGTCAAAACGTTGATACCCGTGCCCGCGCTGATCGCCGCTTTGGAATCCAAACGGTAACGACCGCTGATGGAACCGCTCAGGGAAACCTGATTCACACCGATAGAACCATCCGGATTGGGCTGCAACTTGCTGTCAAGATCGCCGATTGGAGGACCGAAGTAAGACAAAGAGAACTTCAAAGAGTAACGGGACAATGAACCGGATTCCGCTTTCAATTTGGAATCAGTGATGTCTTTGTCGTCTTCGAATTTTTTGTTTTTCAGAACGTCGCCCACAGAAGTGGTTGTTTTCTGAGTTCCGGATTCCACAGATGGAGTGGAAAGAGTTGTAGAAGAAGTCTGTGCGTTGGCTGCCAACGAAAGACCCAGCACCGCTGCGAACAAAAGCCCTTTAGTCATTAAATCCCCCAAAGTTTCGGCAGGTTGTACCCGCCCAAGAGGGAAAAGGAAAGTCATGCTTTTGTTATGGAACGGGGCAGGTAGTTTTTTCTAAAATTCCTCACGTAATTTATAGAGCACCTGAGGCAAGTATTCGACCACGTCGGACGCCGTCATGCTTAAAAGATCGCGCTTTTGCGACTTCCACAGATTCGCGGTGGCGCCATGAACATAGGCTCCGAGCAGGGCTGCTCTTAAAGCGGGCACCTTTTGCGCCCTCAAAGCCGTTATAACCCCCGCCAGCACATCCCCGGTTCCGGATTTCGCCAAGGCAGCGTTTCCGGTGGAAATTCCAAAGACTCGGTTGGGACCGGCCACCAAAGTTTGTGGGCCTTTCAGCAAAACCACGCAGCCCATCAGCTCCTGAGCAATGCGAATAAATCCATAGCGGTTGCCGGCGATTTCTTCGGCCTCCACCCCCAGGCAGCGCGCAAGCTCCCCGGTATGAGGTGTGACGATCCAGGTTGCAGGCAATGGAAACAGATCCTGTTCCGCACACACGGTCAGGGCATCGGCATCCAGCACCACCCGCTCGACATTACGGGCTTTCAGATCACGAATCACCTCAGCGGTGAATTCATTGACGCCAAAACCGGGACCGCACAAAAGCGCATCGAACTTTTGCTGCTGCCAGTGGTTTTTCTTAAGATCCAAAACCAAAAAATCCGGATTTTCCAAAGACGAAATCATCACCCCTTGCGGGGCCAGCATCACGTAACCACTGCCCATGCGCAAAGCCCCGCGGGCGGCCAGAATCCCGGCTCCGGGGTACTGGGCACTGCCCGCCAGCAAAAGGCTGCGGCCCCTGGTGGCTTTATTATCATGGGTGCCAACGGCGGGTAAAAGTTTCCGCGCGGTTGATTTCTTCAGGATGCGAACGGGATCATTGGCTTTTTCCATAAACCTTAGTGTATAAACCAAATCCATGATCGTAAAGACAGAAGCCGACCTGGAAGGTCTTAAAAAAATCGGGAAAATCGTCGCCAACTGCCTGCAGTACATGGCCCGCAAAATGGAACCCGGCATGAGCACCAAAGAACTGGACAATCTCGGTGGCCAGTATCTGGAGCTTCATGGCGCCAAGTCCGGTCCCATGGCAACGTACAACTTCCCGGGCTACAACTGCATCAGCCTGAATCACGAAGTCGCCCACGGCGTGCCCTCTGACAAGAAGATCATCAAAGCCGGCGACCTGATCAACATCGACGTGTCGGCTGAATTCGGCGGCTACTTTGCCGACAACGGCGGATCCTTCATCGTGCCTCCGGCAAAAAAAACTGATGAAGAGCTTTTGAAAGTCACCCGTCTGGCACTCGACACGGCTATCAAGGCCGTGAAAGCCGGCGAGCTGATCAATGTGATCGGCTATAACATCGAAAAAGTCGCCAAGTCCCACGGTTACACCGTTATTGAAAATCTGGGCAGTCATGGTGTGGGCCGCGGCCTGCACGAAGAACCGAAATTCATCGCGGGTTACTTTGACAAAAACGACAAACGAAAGCTGAAGGAAGGCCATGTCATCACCATTGAGCCTTTCGTTTCCACCGGCGCAAGATTCGTCGATGAAGAACCCGACAACTGGACACTGGTGGCCGGCAAAGAACATCGCACCGCTCAGTTCGAGCACACGATGGTGGTTCTGAAGGACCGCGCCCTGATCGTGACCATTCCTGATTCTGTTTAAATACACGAGGGCTTTCTTTGCAGAGGGCCTTTTAAAAGTTCTAAGATTTTCTCCTCACCCTTAGGAGACCTTATGAACAAACGCATCGCCGCTCTGTCTGTGGCTTTGGTGGTGGCAAGTCCTCTGGCTTATGCTGCCTCGCCGTCTGCAGGCTTTAAAATCGAATCCAATATCACTCTGGCTTTGGCTGAAGAAGCGGCCAAAGAAGCTGTCGCCAACTGCGCAACCAAGGGCTATCAAGTGGCCGCTACCGTCGTCGATAAGGCAGGCGACGTTAAAGCCATGTTTCGCGCCGATGGCGCGGGCCCTCATACCGTCGATGCCAGCCGCCGCAAAGCCTACACGTCCGCTTCAGCAAAGAACGGAACCTCCGCAATGCTTGCAGCATCTCAAAGCAATCCTGCCGCTCAAAATCTTGGCGCCATTGACGGATTCCTATTGCTCGGCGGGGGCCTTCCCATTCGAGCTGGCAGTATCGTCATTGGTGCTATTGGTGTGGGTGGTGCTCCAGGCGGTCCTTTGGACGACCAGTGCGCTCAAGCTGGAATCGACAAAATCAAGGATCGACTAGGAAATTGAAACACTAGATTCCCCGACACGCTGCCTAAAGGCTTTAATCCGGAAGAAAACGGTGAAAGGCTGTTTACGTTCCTAAAATAACCGGAGGATTTATGAAACTGTTTTTTGCTATCGCTTCTTTGCTAGTGGCTTTCTCTGCACAAGCTTCTGACCGTAAAGTCGGAAACATCATCGCTGTTGAAAGAGAAATCTCCAACCTTTACAACACGTGCTTGAAAAATGTTTCTGGGGCTACGGACAAACCTCAAAGCTTCTTTTCTTGCGCTATCAAGTTCACAACTGACGGAGAGCTTCCTGTAACCAAAGGCCGCGTTCTGAAACTGATGGACGACCGTTGTCAGGTGGTGGGCGAAGCGATGAACGGCGTTGTGCTGATCACTTTCTCCGGTACAAAATCCCCATCCACTTTTGAAACTTCCCGCGCATGTCTGGAAAGATCTTTGAGCGATAAAGATTTCGTGAAAGTGATCGTTTACACTCTGGAATAATTGCTCCACACAATTCTCAGTTCACTTGCAGGAAGAAGTGCTTCAACACTTCTTCCTTTTTTTTATTTTCGTCAGGAAAATCTCATCTCGAAATGAGCGCATAATGAGCACAAAAAGGTGAGCAAACTAATAGTTTTTTTGCGTCCTTTTACTTGCCACCTATTAGCCCCCTAATTAAAATAGTAAGGTAGCTTAAATATGCTTGCTGACAGTTCTAGGAGGTTCTATGGCAAAGCTGTTCCTTACCGAAATCCCCTCCCGTGAAGCCATTCAAGAAGAGGCTGGTGTTCTTTATCCTCAGGTAAATCCCGAGGCTTGGTACTCGCATATTCTTTTGCGCAAAATCACCACGGAGTTTGAAATCAATCTGGACAAATTTTTCTCGCAGTACAGTTTGTCCTCAGGTCGTTTCACGCTGATGATTTTGCTGAACAAATATGTGGACGGTCTGATGCCTTCTGAGTTGGCGCAGATGGTGGGTGTGACTCAAGCCACTATTTCAGGTCTGATCAACAGCCTTGAAAAGTCCGAAATCGTACAAAGAACTACGCACGAAAAAGACGGCCGTTCTTACGTGATCAAGCTGACTGAAAAGGGCAAGAAACAAACCGGCGAGATCCTGCCGGAGTATCAAACCCGCATCAATAAATTCTGGAGTGAATTCCCATCCCAGGAAAAAGATCAGATCAACGGCTACTTCGAAAGACTGATCAAACAAATGAAAGAAATCGGCCACAAACCTGCTGCCGAATAAATAAAAAAGCCCGCTTACAACAGCGGGCTTTTTCTTTTTCACACTACCAATTTTTAAATTTTTACTACTCACCGGCCATTGTACAGCTGATGATGTTGTCCAGAGTGAAACCAGATGTGTTCTGGAACGGACCGAAGTGGTTGTAAGATCTGCCCACGGACATGTGCGGGCTTACGCAACGCTCTGCCGGTGCTTTCAAAGAACCGCTGGAAGTCACGTTGTACGGGTGCGTGTTCTTGGAACTTGTTGCATTCACCTGAACCGCGAAACTGCCAGTCACTTTCGCTGCCGCACAGAAGGCATTGAAGGTTTGCAATGAGCTTCCCAATACACGGATCAGTTCAGACTGGGATGCATTCGTTTTGATACCGCACTTAGGGTACAACTGATTCCATTCACGGATACAAGCCTGGATATTACCACCAGCATCCGGAGTGAACTGGAACAGACCGATGTTCAAGCGGGATTCCGCCGGCTGATTTGGATCTTCATAGAAGTTCACACCTGCTGGGCGGCGATAGCCGGATGGACCATACTTATCCGCCACTTTCTGAGCTTTCGCGGTGTCTGCTGTCGTCAAAGACTCCATGTAAGACAGACACATCATGAACTTGGACCACAACTTGGAAGCTTTCACGTAACCTTCGCGGTTGCCGGACAAAGCTTCACGGCGATAGCCGTTCATCAGATTTGTGAAATCATTAATCTTTTTGATCGTCGCTGCACCTGGAACATTTTTACCCGCAAAGGTCGTGTTCAAAGTCGAGGACGTCACGTTACACAGTGGATGTGAAATCAAACTGTTTGGCAGATATGTGTTCACGTCTTTATTCAGGTTGAAATAAGAAGCCACATAACCCAGCTGCGCTTTGCTTGGCTGCATTTTCAGTTCAACCGCGTAAGCGATACGATCTGCAAAACGGTCGTTTGTATCCAGATTTGTGTCACATTTATCTGTGGCATGAGCTTCCTGAGCATTACGCACTGGCAGAAGTTCGCGGTAGTTACTGTATTTTGTATCGACCACACCACCGACCGGGTAAGCAACTTCGGTAAAGACGTTGAAACCTTCTGGAGTGATGGAATCAGTCACCGCCGCTGGTTCACGAACCGGAGGGGTTGTCGTTGGTGGAGTTGTTGTCGGAGGCGTCGTAGCAGGAGGAGTTGTGCCTGCGTTACTGCCACCGCCAGAGTTCACCGGCTTCTTCGCCATGGCGAAGGTCGTGGAGGAAACGGTTGTTGTTACTAGAAGAGCCATCAGGATGTTGGTTGTGCTTTTTTGTGTTTTCATACCTCCTAGATCGGAGTTAGGTCGCGCGACTAAAGGCGTTCTGGACCATTTTAAGGTCCAGTTTTCAGGATCTTGGTAAAGTCCGGGAAAACTGAAAAATTAATAAACAGAAACGCTCTGGACCTAGGACCGTACTTTGTGTTTAAGAACTGCCAAGGGTCCTCCGATAATAAAGGGGTAGGTAAACAACAAAAAGGGAGTCTCAATATGAGTCAAAAATATGATGTACCGAACCTCTTTAATTTCCTTCTGCATACTCCAGAGGGCGGTCTCAGAAAAATGCTCGTGGACAACAAGCCGTTCACTGAAGCGCACTTTAATCTGATGATGAAAGTGGTTCGCGCGTGCAACGAATCCCAGTTCACTGAACACTTTGAAAAACAGGATTTCCCAAAAGTGAAAATGGGTCCTTCTGATGTAAAACTAAAAGAGAAGTTCTGGGCAGACTGCATGGTTGTTTGGGATAACCGTGGACTTCTGACTCCGGCTGTGGCAACTAAGGCGGCATGATCGCTTATCTTGCCCCGGAAAAATTTCTGCCTGATCTTCTGGAAGAACTTAAATACGTAAAATCAGTTCACGGAAATCTGGTACTTACTGATGGGCCCCTGCAGAATCCTGTATGGGCCCAAAATATTTGGCTTGATGCCGAAATCATTCCTTTTGAATCCATCACCCAGGCCGCCAAGGCTTTAAAAGCTTTAGGCAAACTGTGGGCCCCCTACACTATCGAAAATCACCGCCGAGCCCAATTGATCCAGGATCAGCTGCCGAAGCTGCGCCCGCGTGTGATTAACTTCCTGGATCCACTTCCAGAAAACAATCTGGGTGCGTGGATGCTGCTGGATAAAAACACGCTGCTGGCTTCGCCAACGACGAACTCTCCATTTCCGTTGGGGGACATTCAGTTCAATGAAGACAAAAAGAATCCTCCGTCTCGCGCCTACCTGAAACTGTGGGAGCTATTCACCGTCCATGGCATCAAGCCCAAAAAAGGGCAACGAGTCGTGGACTTCGGAAGCTGCCCCGGGGGCTGGACGTGGGTGCTGCAAACCGTGGGTTGTGAGGTCGTCAGTATCGACCGCGCCCCGCTGGAACCACATATCGCCGCATTGCCCGGCGTGAAGTTCATGAAGACCAATGCCTTTAACGTAAAGCCCGAGGACATTGGGGCCATTGATTGGTTCTTCTCGGACATCATCTGCTATCCCGAGAAATTGCTCGAGTTAGTTCAAAATTGGCAAGCTTCAGGACTTTGCTCAAACTTCGTTTGCACGATAAAATTCCAAGGTAAGACCGACTACGAGACTTTGAAAAAGTTTCTGGCGCTCGATAATGTACGTATACAGCACTTGCACCACAACAAGCACGAGGTCACGGTATGGATCAAAGCACCTTCAAGCTCATAGCCCGCGCTGATGAAAAAGCAAAACTTTGGGATGATATGGCCAAAGCCCGCGGCGAATTCCTGTGCAAGGGCACGGAAGATTCCATCTGCAAGTTGAAGGTCGTTCTGTTCAATTCCAAACATCAGGCTTTGGAATGCACTTTTGAATCCCCGACACTGATGAAAGATCAGGAAGAATATCTGGGCCACTTCTTTTTGGGTGGTGAAAAGTACTACTTCCAAAGCAAAGCGCAAGTCGTAAACGGCAAGGTGCTGATCCCGGTTCCGCAGGAGCTGTATCACCTGCAGCGTCGCCAGAACTATCGCGTGCACATCCCTGACGGCTATCAGGCTTTCTATAATATTATTCTGGTGAACGATAAACCACAGAAGATCACCGGCCAATTGGCCGACCTGAGCGGTCAGGGTTGCCGAGTCGTCTATAAACTGGATGCTCCGCTATTAAAGATGGGCGACAAGGTCACAGGTCACCTCCTGATCGGCAAACGCAGTCCCATCGAAGTGCAGGGCGAAGTCCGCCACATTAAAGTCGACGACGGCAACAAGGTCATCCAAACCTTCGGCATCGAGTTCACTCCATTGTCAGCAATCCTGGAAAACAAACTCTTCGCCATCACCCTGGAAATCCACAAAGAAGTCTTCCGCCGCTAAAAAAGGTTCCCGGTTCTTTTTCGGGTCTACAGCGCTTCATCAAGTGTTCAATGGCCCGGTATGAACGCTGGTCTTATCGCAATCAATCTTGCAGCAATCATCTTTGGCTCCGCCGCTCTTTTCGGAGAGCTTCATGCTTCGCCATTTTGGATTGTGGGGGCACGGGGATTGTTCGCGGCTATCACTTTGTTTTTCTATGCATTCACTGTTGGCGGCCTGAATCTGACGTCGGCAAAAAATCATCTAAAGCCTTTGGTGATCACCGGTGTTCTCCTGAGCTATCACTGGGTCAGCTTTTTTGCTTCGGTTCAAATGGCTGATATCGCCATTGCGACTCTGACCTTTGCGACCTTCCCGCTGTTCACGATTCTGCTGCAAAGTATCCGCGCGAAGTCATGGCCCAACCTGATTGAGATCGCCGCAGGCGCTGTCATCGTTATCGCCGTCGGAATGCTTGTGGATGTGAAAGCCGAAGGTGCAAAACTGTTTGGCACCGTCATCGGTCTTACTTCGGCCCTGGCCTTTGCCTTTTTCGGAGTATTCGCCAAAAGCCTGACCTTGTACATGAGACCAATCACCATTTCATTTGTTCAAAATATTGTGGTCGTGGTCAGCATGCTGCCCTTTTTGGGATTCATGGGACCTGCGCCGGAACGAGGCTCTGACTGGATGTGGTTGGTAGTTTTAGGAGTGGTCACAACCGCATTGATGCATCAGTTGTATCTGTTTGCTCTGAGCCGCCTGTCAGCCAAAACCTGCAGCGGCTTCATCGCCCTGGAACCCGTTTACGCAATCGCCTTCGCCGCAATTCTTTTCGGCCAGCCGATCACCCTGTGGGTCGTTGTCAGCGGCCTGATGATCATCGGTGCCTCGCTGGCACTTCTTTTTACCGACAGACAATAAGGTTCCCGGTTCTTTTTTAGGCCCACCCTGCGTTAGATGCTGCGTAGCCAGAAAAAACAACCAGGCACCTTTTATTCGCCGGTAGGTCCGAGGATCGTTGGATCTTGTTTGCGGATGGCTTCGTATTCTTTATCCAGATCCTGCTGCTGCTGTTTCTTTTTTAGCTCGGCTTGTTTCTTCTGATCAGCCACGGCTTTTTTGTTTTCATCAAAGCGCTTGGTGTAATCGCGGTGAAGCTGATTGAATTCGTCCGTCTTTGAACGGATGTAGTCATCGAAGTTTTTGCGTTTGTCGCGCATGTCGGCCTCGAACTGGTCACGTTTTTCCTTCTGATTTTCGTAGAAGTCTTTGCGCTTGGATTCGTGTTCGTCATAGAACTCTTTGCGTTCGTCAGAGGTCGATTTCGTTTTGGCGAAGGCCTTGCGTTTGTCCGCCAGATCTTTGGTGAATTCGTCGCGCTCTTTTTTCTGGATCTTGCCGAACTGTTCGCGCGCCTTGGTCATGTCTTTATTAAACAAATCACGCTTCTTGTTCACGATAGAACTGAACTTGCCACGAACCTCGGAAGGTGTGCGGGACAAGTCTGAAACCAGACCATCCATGAAGGCCTTTTCATCATTGTCCTTTTTTACGTTGGCCGGGATGTTTTTACGTAGTTCTTCAAACGCCTCGCGGTCGGCTTTCAAAGAATAATTTTCATCCACCAGAGTGGTTGATTCAGGACCTTCGTTCTGAGCGCGGGACTCGATCGCGGAAAGAAGGACGACCAAGGTAAGAAATAGAACGTATATTAAAGACCTTAGTCTTTCCCCATGAGACCTAGGTCTCAATGTATCTTGCAGCTTGGACCCCGCAGTTGCGAAAGCCGGTGATAAACTCATGCTGTCCTCCGTGATTTTGCTTCTTTTTGAGAATAATTGGACTCTACACAAAACACAACCCGCCGATAAGTGGGACATATGTTGTATGGAAGAAGGGTGATCGAACCTCAACGCGTGCCTCAGGGACAGGGTCCCCGCCGCTTCATATTGAACAAAGCCTTCCAGTACAAGTATTGCTGGTACATGATCACAGCCGTTGCTGGCGGCGCTATCTTGTTCCTACTTCCGGCTTTTTACTTCATCAATCAGAATTACGAACTGTTCAAAAGTCTTGCTTACGACACGCATCCGACGCTGGTTCAGCATCTGGAGCGCGAGATCACGTGGTTGCAGGTGTTCTTGGCGGCAAGCTTTGTTTTCCTGACCGGGGTTACACTGTTCCTGGTGATCCGCATGACCAAAAATCTGCTATCGCCGCTTGTTGCGATGGAAAAGCACATGCACCAATTGATGCTGGGTCAGTGGCATATCCCCGACTATCACCTGCCGGAAGAAGATGACTTCCGCGATCTGTCGATGACTTATGATTATTTCTATCGTGCTTTGAAAGCGAACACTGAGACTGAGCTGAAGCTTTTGGAAAAGCTCAGCATCGATCCGCAGAACCGCGAGGCCTATGCCGCGTGGAAACACCTGTTGTCTGAAAAACGTGCCCGCCTGGGCATCAAAGAAGAGTTTATCCTTAACGAGAACGTCGTAGAGATGAACGAATTTGATCAGAAACGTCGCGTTTCTTGATCGCCTCGCGCTTGTCGTGGGTCTTTTTACCCTTCACCAAAGCGATCTGCAGTTTGGCGCGGCCGTTTTTGAAGTAGATCTTCAGCGGCACGCAGGAATAGCCCTTTTCACGTAAAGCATCGAAAATTTCATCCAGCTCATTTCTGTGCATCAGAAGCTTGCGGTGTCTTTCCGGAACATGATTGTTGTAACTGGAAGCTTTGTATTCCGCGATATGCGCATTTTGCAGGTATGCCTCATCCCCTTTGAAAGAGATGTAGGAATCCTTCAACTGAACATCCTTGTTGCGCAGGGATTTCACCTCGCTGCCCATAAGCTGCAGACCCGCCTCGTAGGTTTCCACGATCGTGTAGTCAAAGCGTGCTTTTTTGTTCTCATGAACAATCAGGATGTTTTCGCTCATTTACTCAAATCCAAAATGCTTATACAGGGCCACAAACTGCTTCGGAGAAAGCTCTTCCGCGCGGGCCGTTTCTTTAAAGCCCAGCTCGGCCAACCAGCCGACCATTTGCTCTTCAGTTAGCTTCTTTTGACTTAAAAGACCAGACAAATTTTTCTTCAAAAGCTTGCGTCTTTGCGCGAAGGCGCACTTCACGAATGTTAAGAAAGCCTTGCGGTTTTTGACCTCAGACTCAATACGTTCGAAAGAAAGCACCCGGCTGGCCACCTTCGGAGGCGGCTGGAAGTCTCTTGGCCCCGCATCCGTCACAGTTTCAATTTTCCAGAAAGCTTGTGCATAGACACTTAAAAGACCGTACAGGTCGCTGTCCACCGTGCCGCGGATTTTCTGGGCGACTTCCTTTTGGAACATCAGCACCATTGCCGCAACACCTTCGTTTTCCAAAGAACGTTCAATCACGATGCTGGAAGAAATCTGATACGGCAGATTGCTGACAAAGACCACGCGCTTGCCGGTATAGAACTGCTTCCAGTCCAAACGAAGCGCATCTTTTTCGATAACCGTCAGACCTTTTTCGCGCCAGTAAGCCGCGATCGCAGTATCAAGTTCAATCACCTGCATTGGCAGATTCAGCTCTAATAACAGATCCGTCAAAGCGCCCGGGCCGGGGCCCACTTCGACCAGTTCTTCCGGCGCAAAAGCTTTCACCTGATCGATGATGCGATTGATGACCGTGTCGCTGACCAGAAAGTTCTGGCCCAAAGATTTTTTCGCGGCAATGCCCATGGCCTCTTGCGCGCGCTGCAAACGTTCACGTGAATAACTCATTTAAAATCCGATGCAAGAGCTTGAGGTGACGGTCCCAGATCCAGTTCAGAAACTTCACCACGAGCCATGCGCAAAGCGCCGACATAACCAATCATCGCGGCATTATCAGTGCAGTAACGCAGAGGTGGAATCACCAAAGTATAACCTTTTTTATCAGCCCATTCCTGAGCCCGCTGACGAAGGCGCGAATTCGCACTGACCCCGCCAGTCAGAATCACACGCTTGGAACGGAAGACTTTCGCCGCACGATCCAGCTTTGCGATCAGGACATCCACGATGGCTTCCTGGAAAGAGGCACACAGATCCGGCAGACGTTCCTGCACAAGTTCTGGTCCCAATTGTTCAAGCATGCGCTGGCCGGAACTTTTCAGCCCCGAGAAGCTCATGTCGAAAGTGTCATCATGGATCATGCTGCGGGGGAATTCGAACGCCTGCGGATTACCCGCCTTGGCCATTTGATCGACGCGCACACCACCCGGGAACCCCAGGCCTGCCATCTTTGCAAATTTATCGAAACACTCCCCGGCCGCATCATCCTTGGTAGCACCCAAGATACGATAATCGCCCAGTCCTTTAATTTGATACAAACTTGTGTGTCCACCGCTGATGGCCAAACCCACATACGGGTAACCGAAATCTTCCGGTGGAGCATATTTATCATCGCGCAAAAACGGCGCCAGTAAATGTCCTTCAAGGTGGTTCACACCCAGGAACGGCAAATGCTTGGCCTGAGACAGTGACTTCGCCGTAACCAGACCCACGATCAAGGCGCCAATCAAACCCGGACGGTTGGTGACGGCAATACCCTGCACGTCAGACCAATTCATATTGGCTTTCTTAAAGGCTTCTTCGATCAATGGAATTAAAGCGATGGAATGGTTGCGGGCGGCAATTTCAGGGACGATGCCGCCATAGATTTCGTGATCCAGATCCTGAGAGGCCGCCACCACAGAGTGAACCCAGCCGGTACGATCGACGATCGCGACAGAGGTGTCATCACAGCTGGTTTCAATGGCGAGAACTCTTTCAATCACAGTATTACTTTTTTAAACCCTTCAAACGGATCTTAGCACGACGAGCCTCTTCTGACTTCGGAAACTTGCTGACCACCTCGTCATAGAAGGTTTTTGCCTCGTCTTTCATGCCCAATTCCTGGAAGGACACCCCGATTTTATAGGTCGCATCCGCAAACTTAGGACCTTTCGGATTTTCATCACGGTATTTTTGGAAGTTCAGGATGGACTGTTTCCAGTCTTTTTTGCTGAAAAACTCCTGAGCTGCCTCTAAAGAGTCCCTTTTGGCCTGTTTCGCCGACTTTTCAGCCTGAGCCGCGGCTTTTTCAGCACGCAGGGCATTTACTTCGGCATTCAACGCATAGATTTGTTTTTCCATGGTTGTGAGGGCTTCTTGCATTATGGCCACTTTGCCATTCAGATCCTGATTCTGCTGCTGGGAATTTTTCAGAGCATTTTCCACACCCGAGTGGCTGGAACCCAGCTTGTTTTCAACCACATCCACGCGGCCGTTCAACTCGCGCATTTGTTCTTCCAGATCTGCGACACGACCGGAAGCATCGGCATTGGTCCTTTGCAGAGTGACCACCTGCTGCTGCATCACCTGACGCTGTTCATTTTCACGAACATCGGTACGGGTTTTCAAACAGCCCGTCAGCAAGGTCGCGGCTGCGACAACAAGAATGATCAACTTCATAGGACATCTCCAGTTTTTTGACGAATCAGACGAGCCGAGTTCTCAGCTTTTTCAGCTGCCATGCGGGCGCGGATGAATTGTTCTTTGGCTTTGCCGTAATCACGGTCTTCGAAATAGATGCGGCCTTTACGATAGGCTTCTTCCGCCTGATGCCAGTATCCGGGGGAATGGCGGGCCGCTTGAACAGAACGAGCCGCATCCAGTGCGGCTCGAGCTAAGGAATAGTCATCCAGGGGAACAGGCGCAGTTTGACAGCTGACGATCACCGTGAAAAGCAAAACTCCGATGAAAAGTCTCTGTAGGTTCACTCTGCGCCCTTCTGCTTAGATGTTACTGAGCAGGTACGAAGTTAGCACGGCGGTTTTTCGCCCATGCAGCTTCAGTGTCGCCTGTCTCAAGTGGTTTTTCTTTACCGTAGCTGATAGTGCTCAAACGGTCAGCACCGATACCCAAAGATACCATGTAAGCTTTAACCGCGTTGGCACGTCTTTCACCCAAAGCCACGTTGTATTCGATAGTACCACGAGAATCGCAGTGACCTTCGATTTGTACGCGAACAGAAGGATTTGCTTTCATCCACTCGACGTTAGTCGCGATGTCTTTTTTGGAAGAAGCATCCAGGCTGGATTTGTCATAACCGAAATGAACAGTTACCAAACCAGAAATCTTGCCGGAATCAGAACCCATTGGGTCGAAGCTCAATGGAGCAGAGTCAATTGCTGTGGACTGACCGCCAGTAGGCAAAGTCTCGATAGACTGATCAGACTGAGTTTGTTTTCCTTTACAACCTGCTACGAATGCGATGGCAACAAGACCAAGAGCCAATTTACGAACCATGATGTCCTCCTATGAACTTCGAGTCGTTATTATAACACTAAAAACTTTAATTTATAGCAGCTCATTGTCAAACCTTAGATTTCCTAAATTGATGTTGCGTTGCTGTACAGCCGGACCACTAGCAAAGATTTATGCAAAAATACTCCGCAGTTTACAGCTTGGCGTCTCTATTTCTGACAATTTTACTTTCAGTGTCCCAAGCCAAGGCACAACTTGAAGTGCCTCCGCAGTTAAAATGGAAAACCCTCAAGACCGCCCACTTCGAAGTTATTTTTAATGCCGAGCAGCAGGACCTTGGCTATCTGTATGCGGAAAAATTAGAGAAAGCCTATTCAGAACTTCGCTCTTACTTTCATTCCCGCCCTGACAAAACAATCGTCATTATCAACGACAAAACCGATGTCACAAATGGATACGCCACAAGAATCCCATATCCGCACATCATGGCTTATCCCGTGCTCCCCGGCCCTGAAGAAAGTCTTTCTGATACAGGCGACTGGGCGTTCGAGCTTCTGGCCCATGAATACACCCACATCCTGACTTTTGAACCGGCCAACGGAATCATGAAACCCCTGCGTGCGGTTTTTGGAACCATCATCGCCCCGAACATCCTGATGCCCCAGTGGTGGAAGGAAGGCGTGGCGGTTGAAATGGAAACCCGCCTGTCCGATCACGGCCGCCTGCGTTCGCACTATCAGGACGCCACCGTTCGAGCGATGGTCGACGCCAAAACCCTGCGTGATTTTGATATCGCCGAAGCCAATGAAAACATCTACACCTGGCCTCAAGGGGCCAGACCTTATCTTTTTGGCTCTTTGATGTGGAGTCAGATGATCGCGGACAAAGGCACCAAAGTTGTCGGCGAACTGCATGAACGCCAGGGCGGCCGGGTTCCGTATTTTATTGAAACCCCGGCGCGGGACTATTTGGGTGCCAGCTACAGCACTGAATACGACAGCATGATGAAGGAAACCGAACTGCGCGCCCTGGAGCAGCTAAAAACCCTGCGCGAAGTTGCACCGACCGCCACGATCACCCCGCAAAACAATTTCCAATCAGTCAGCGCCCCGGCGATTTCACCTGACGGCAAACATCTGGCCCTGATCACCGAAGATGACGGCAATTCCCGCGCGGTAAAAATCCTGACCAAAGAAAAAGAAGGTCAAAGTTTCCTGGATTCGCGCATGACCGACACCATTGAACGGTTTAGTGAAAGCTTTATCCCGGCCACCCAAAAAGACGGGCCGCCCACCGGAAGCATTCAGCGCATCAGCTGGTTCCCGGATTCCAAACGTTTGATTTACGACAAGATCGACTACACCAATCGCATCCAAAGATATTCCGACCTGTTCGTGTATGAGCTTGGCGAAAGAAAGGCGAAGGCTCTGACCAAAGGGCTTCGCGGTCGTGAACCCGCCGTATCCCCCTCTGGCAACCAGGTGGCGTTCGTTAA